>NZ_WUUU01000004.1 GCF_009831555.1 Halobacterium bonnevillei
GCGCCGAGGTGTTCGGCACCGCCAGCACCGCCGAGAAACTCGACCTCGCGGACCGCCTCGGCTGCGACCACCCCATCAACTACACGGACGCGGACTTCGCCGACGTCGTCGACGACCGCACGGACGGCGAGGGCGTCGACCTCGTGCTGGACGGCGTCGGGGGCGAAACCTTCAGTCGTAGCGTCGACGCGCTCAGCCACTTCGGGCGCGTGGTCGCCTACGGCGCGGCGTCCGGAGAACCCGGCACCGCGGACACGGCGACGCTGCTGTTCGGGAACAAGTCCGTGGAGGGATTCCACCTGGGGCGCGCGATGCAGCGCGACCCCGAACGCGTCTACCAGGCGGTCCCGGAGCTCTCGAGAATGCTCGCCGCGGGCGACCTCGAGGTCGTCGTCGGGCAGACGTTCGACCTCGCCGACGCCGCCGACGCCCACCGCGCGCTGGAGGACCGTGAGACTACCGGCAAAGTCGTGCTGGAGCCGTAACGTCTGACTGCAGTGCCGGACCGGGGCAGACCACAGCGCGCATTTGACGTATCCCTGAAGCTTTCCGTCCCCTCGGTCTCGTGCGAGTATGCCCAGTCGACGCAGACAGGTTGTGCTGGCAGTGCTGGTCGCCGCGCTCGTCGCGGCGGCGGGATGTAGCGGGATTCTGGGGAGTACAGAGACGGAACTCCTCCTCGTCAACAACGACGAACAGTCACACGACGTGACCGTGGAAGTGCTCGACGACGGCGACGTCGTCTACAGTGAGCAGGAAACCGTCGACGAGAACACGAACAACGACTTCCCCACCTTCGAGGGGAGCGGCGAGTACACCGTCGCGGTCACCGTCGACGGCGCGACTACGGAGTCGGTCCACGAGTTCAGTGAGGACCCGGAAACGCTCTCCATCGGCGTGCAGAACGACGCCTCGGTCATCATCGGCGGGTGACCAACCTGGCCGTCGCAGGTCACCGCGGGGTGACTGCTTCGATGTCGTCGCGTCGTCCGTCGAGGACGTCGAACTGGTCGCCGCGACGACGTTCCAGCCAGTAGAGCAGGCGTTCGGCCCACGCCAGTTTCTTCGCTTTCTCGTCGCCGACGCTGGCGTCGTCGAAGTCCCAGCCGGGGAACACGAGGTCGGCTGCTCCGAAGTGGTCGGCGAGGAACGCTGCCCGGTCGCCGTCCGTGAAGCCGCCGAAGTTGTGGACTGCGTCGACAGGTGCCGCCTGCGTCGTCCCGAGGACGTGGGCCGAATCGAACGTGGGTACGTGTTCGCGGACGGCCGGGACGTTGTCGCCGTGGGCGTGCGCCGCAACCGGAACCCCATCTTCGGTGAGCTGTCGGACAGTCGAGGGGTTCTTGTCCAGGTCCGTCACCATCAAGTCCACGTCCACGCCCGCGTCGGCGAGCACGTCGACGGCCGTGGAGGCGGCGAACACGCGGTCCGCCGTTGCTGCCAGGTCCGTCTCGTCGGCGAGACGAGGCGCCCCGCCGGCAATCGCGACCCGCTGGCCCGAGCAGTCCAGTCTCGACAGGTCGAACGGCTCGACGTGCGCTGCGAGGGCGTCTCGCGCCCGCTCGTCGGCGGCCCGGTCGAACCCGAAGTCAGCCAGAATCGCCTCGTAGACGGGCTCCCAGTCGTCGTAGTCCATAGCTGTGGCTACCAGACGTGAATAAATAGGAATCCGTGGTCCGAGCCGGGACGCCCCGCAAAGTACCCCTACCCGACGGGGGTCCGGCTTCCATCAGCGGCTTGAGTGGCCGTCGGTATAAGTTTTCCCGTTAGTTCCCGGGTTGTGACCATGACGCGACGAGTTCGCCGAGCGCTCCGTCCCGCGACTCGAGGGCTCTCGCTGCCGTCTGGAGCGCTTCGACGCTACCGGCGACGAAGGCCGGGTCGTCGCCAACCACGGCGATACCCTCCCCCGTGAGCGCCTCGCGGTCCGCCGCAGTGAGCCCCGCCACCTCGTACGCGCGGGCCCGTCGCGTGCCCCGCTGCCGCCTGTTCGAGGCGGTCGGCGCCGGCAGTCTCGCTGGCCGGAGCGAGTCTGTCGACGTGGCGCTGTGCCTCCCGGACTGTCGTCACGTCGAGTTCCTCGATACTGCCCTCGCGCAGTCGGTCACGCCGGAACTCGTACCCGACGAGTGCAGCGTCTCTCGTCTCAGCGACGTCGTGGGTTCTGACGACGTGCGCGCCGCGCTCCACCGCCATCGACGTCGCCGCCAGCGACGCGGGGAGCGCTTCCTCGGTCGAACGCCCCGCAACCTCCCGGAGGAAGTTCTTCCGGTTGATCGAGACCAGAATCGGGTGTCCGTGCCCGCGGAACTCCCGCAGGCGGTCGAACGTCTCGCGGTCGTCTGCGAGCGACTTCGCTTCGCTCCACCCGCCGAACGCCGGGTCCACGATGGTCTTGTCAGTGAACCCGTTCAGCGTCAACGCCTCGTAGATGTCATCGACGGTCTCGACCGCCCCCGGGCGCTCGAGGTCCGGCGGACTCGCCATCTTCGCGACGGCGACGTCGTGAGCCTCGCAGACCGCCGGCATCTCCGGGTCCGCGAACCCACAGATATCGTTGACCATGTCGAACCCCCGCGAGAGCGCTTCGTCGGCGACCTCGCTGTACCGCGTCTCGATGGAGAACACGGCGTCGCCGTCGACGCGCTCGACGGCCTCGATGGCGGTGTCGAGGCGGTCCAGTTCCTGCTCGGCGGACAGGACCTCGAGGCGCTTGTTCGCGGACTCGAGGCCGACGTCGACGATGTCCGCGCCTTCACCGATCAGTTCGTCCTCGACGTACGCTGCTGCGTCCTCGGGGTCGTCGAAGACGCTGGGGTCGTACGGCGATTCGGTCGAGACGTTCAACACGCCCATGATGCGGGGTGGGTGCCCGTCCCCGATCTGGAGGCCGGCGGCGTCGACCGTCTGCATGCCTGCATCGGGGGGCCGACCGCCCATAGGCGAATCGGTTCCGGGGTTCCCTGCTGCCGTCGCGGTCCCCGCGAACCGGAGCGCGCCTTCAGGCGACTTTTGTGCGTTGCCCGCGTAGCCCTCGACAATGACGAAGGTGAGCATCGGCTTCCGGGGGTGGCGCTTCGAGGAGGACGACGTCTTCGACGAGCACGGGGACTACCGGACGTTCGAGGAGATGAGCGACGACGCGAGCGCGCGCCTCCGTCGCCTGCCGGCGCTGATGGACCGCCCCTGCGACGCGTGCTATCTCGCTCACGGGGACGACCCGGACGAGCGGAACACGCCAGCCGCGGTCTACGGCGAACCCCGAGCCGAGGTGTTGCTGTGCGACGAACACGAACGCGACTTCTACTACTGGTTCCTGGAGGGAGACGGCGACCAGCACCGAGGCACGGAAGCACTTCAGGAGGCGTTCCGGGAGTGGTTCGCGGACGGCGGCCGCGCGCCGGACTGGTACGACGGCCCCGAGCACGTCGCCACGGACCCCGAGAACACCCCGGACCCGGACGTTCCGGACCCCGAAATCTTCAACGTCGAAGTGCCGGAGGACGAGCAGGCGCGCGTGAACCTCCGCGAGCCGGTGGAGGGCGTCGACGAGGACGACCTCGACCTGGAGGCCGACTACCCGACTGGCGATGAGTAAGCCAGCCGTCGCCGTCGTGGACGCCGAGACGTCCGGGAACGTCGGCACGATCGCTCGCGCGATGAAGAACTTCGGCTTCGAGGACCTGCTGCTCGTGGATCCGCCGTACCTCGGCCGGGACTCGGAAGCCTACGGGTTCGCGGGGCACGCCCGCGAGGACGTGCTGCCGAACGCGCGGGAACTCACGTTCGACGAACTCGCCGACGAGTTCCACACGGTCGGCTTCACGGCGGTCACGAACCAGGACGCGACCAGCCACGTCCGCTTCCCGTTCCGGACGCCCGCGGAACTCGCCGACAGCCTCGCGGACGTCGACACCGACACCGCGCTCGTGTTCGGCCGCGAGCGCGTCGGCCTGACGAACGACGAACTCGCGCGCATCGACGAGGTCGCGGCGATTCCCGCGAGCCACGACTACCCCGTCCTGAACCTCGGGCAGGCCGCAACCGTCGCGCTCTACGAACTCCGGGACCTCGCGATGGACGAGACGCAACTGCCGGATGTCGAGGTCCACCGCGCCGAGGAGGAAGCCATCGAGGGGTTCTACGACCACGCCGAGCAGTTCCTTGTGGACGTCGACTACCCCGCGGAGAAGCGCGACAAGACGATGCGGATGCTCAGGCGGATGGTGGGCCGCACGCACCCGACTGGCCGGGAGATCAACACGATTCGCGGACTGCTGCGGCGGGCGCAAAACCAGATGAAGTAGTGCGGGTGGGAGCCGCCGCGTCGTGACGCAGTACGGTCGCGCGCTCAGTAGGTTTGTGCAGTCTGATAGCACCCGGTCCGATAGTGGACCGGTTCGACAGCGCCGCGTGCTGGCGGCTCAGGGGTTCTCGAGCAGAAATTATAGCGCGTGATACTTCGAGGCGAGCGTTTATCAGTGAGGACCGAAGCCTGACCGGTATGACAGAAACAACTGGGCCCGCGCGGACGAATCCGTCACTGGTCCGGCGGTGGGAACGCGCGCTGCAGGACGTCATCAAGTACACGCCGAGCGGCGACACGATTCCCGACGAGACGTGGCGCAGCAGACACCGGAACGTCCTCGTCTTCCTGCTGGCCCACGTGCCGATTCTCCTGGTGCTGGGAACCTACGAGGGGACGGAGTCCGCGGTCACGGGCGCGACGATTCCCGCAATCCCGCTGACGACTGTTCTCATAGAGGTCGGCGTCGTCGTCGCGCTCGCGGCCCTCGCGAGTTTCGGGTGGTTCGGACGGCGCACGCGGACAGCGCTGGCGACCCTGGGGTTGGCGACGACCTCGGCGTTCCTCGTTCACTTCTCCGGCGGGTACATCGAAGCCCACTTCCACTTCTTCGTCGTGATGGCGGTGGTCGCCGTCTACGAGGACTGGCTGCCGTTCCTGCTCGGCATCGCATACGTCGGCGTCCAGCACGGCTACTTCGGGATGATCGACCCGAGCCGCGTCTACAACCACACCGCGGGCATCAACAACCCCTGGGCGTGGTCGTTCATCCACGCCGGATTCGTGTTACTGCTGTCGGCCGCGCTGATGTCGCATTGGTCGTCGACCGAGCGCTCCCGCGAGGAGGCACGAGCCCAGCTGGCGGAGGCGCGGGCGAAGACCGAGGAGGTCCAGGACCTCGAGGAGAAACAGGCGGAACTGGAGCGTGCGCGGGCGCAGGCCGAGGAGGCGGAAGCCGAAGCGGAAGCCCGCCAGGCGGAGGTCCAGCAGTTGTACGAGGACCTGGAGGCGCAGGCGGACACGTACAGCGCCGCAATGGCGCGGGCTGCCGACGGCGAACTCGGCGTCCGGTTGGACGACGACACCGAGAGCCGGGCGATGGCCCAGATTGCGGCGTCGTTCAACGAGATGATGGAGGAGACGGAGTCCGCGATGCTGGAAATCCAGTCGTTCGCGGACCGTGTCGCGACCGCAAGCGAGGAGGCGAGTGCCGGCGCGGGGGACGCCCAGCAGGCCAGCGAGGAGATGAGCGAGTCTATCCGGGAGATCGCCAGCGGGGCGAACGACCAGCGGGAGATGCTCGAAAGCGTCTCCGGTGAGATGACTGACCTCGCCGCGACGGTGGAGGAAGTGGCTGCGTCGGCAGAATCCGTCGCGGACCGGTCTCACGAGACGGCGCAGGTCGCGGAGGCCGGCGAAGCGACCGCAGAGCAGGCAATCCAGAAGACGCGCGCGGCCCAGGAGGCGATCGATTCCACCGTGACGAACGTCGAGTCACTGGACGAACAGATGGTCGAGATCGGCGAGATTGTGGAACTCATCGGGGACGTCGCCGAGCAGACGAACATGCTGGCGTTGAACGCGAACATCGAGGCGGCTCGCGCCGGGAGCGGGAGCGGCGGCGTGAGTGGTGATGGGTTCGCCGTCGTCGCTGACGAGGTCAAACAGCTGGCGAAGGAGACCCAGGAGTCCGCGAACGACATCGAGGGCCTCATCGACGAGACGCAGTCTCAGACCGAGACGACGGTCGAGGAGGCGCGGGCGGCAGAGCAGTCGATGCAGGAGGGAATCGGGGCTGTGGAGGACGTCCTCGAGGCGTTCACGCAGGTGGCGCAGAACACCGAGGAGACGGACACGGGCGTCCAGGAGATCAGCGCCACGACTGACGACCAGGCCGCGAGCACCGAGGAGGCGGTGTCGATGGTCGAGGAGGTCGCCGACATCAGTCAGACGACTGCCGGAGAGACCGACAAGGCGTCCGCTGCGGCAGACCAGCAGGCGTCGTCGATGTCGCAGGTGAGCGCCAACGTCGAGACGCTTCGCGAGCAGGCCGAGCGGCTGCAGTCGTTGCTCGCGACGTTCGACGTGGACGCCGCGGACGTCGAGTCGGGTCGAACGGGTTCGGGTGCCGAACCCAGTGCTGCGATGCACGACGGCGGGCGTCGCGAGTAATCTCGCGAACCCGACTGCACGCTTCGGGGAATAAAATTCATATATCCGGTACTTCGTCAGAATCATACGAATAATAGAATAACTCAACGGGTCCACTACTGACTCGTGGACGGGTAGGGGCGTGAGTATAGAAACCGCCGTTTAATAGCGGTGCGTAGGGGGAATCATCCTGTCCTCGGCTCCGACTCGGTGAGTCTGACCCAATCTACGGTTTTCTTGTCAGGAATCGTGTAGGTGAAGGGCAATATCTCCGTATGAGGGCAGAGAGCAGTCATTGAGTCGTACACTGGCGGGCCAACCCAATCTCACAGAACGAATCCGGGTTGACCAAATTACCAACTAAATACATATAACTGTATTCTGTTCTTTCGGGCCTGCTGAATTGGCTGTTCGGCGGTCGAGTGCGTCCACTGCTGTTTCCCCGGCTGGTCGAGCGTCCCGAGGCTGGACATGCGGCCCGAGTCCGAACTGGCCGACTGCGTGCAGCGCGCGCCCGGACGAGCTTCGTGGGAGCCCGTCGCTCGAACGCGCTCTGACGGTACCGAAAGACTTGATTCGCTGGTGGCCGAGGAGCCCCTATGAACCAGATTTCGCTCTCCAACAGTGCCTTCGAGGGCGACAACAACGCCTACGTCTTCGCGGACGGGCCGGAGACCGTGCTGATCGATACGGGCGATCAGATGGCCTCCACCCGCGAGCAACTCGAGGCGGAACTGGCGGAACTCGACGTGGAACTGTCGGACGTCGACCGGATTCTGCTGACGCACTGGCACGGCGACCACACCGGTCTCGCCGGCGACATTCAGGCGGAGAGCGGGGCTTCGGTCCACGTCCACGCCGCCGACGCGCCGCTCGTCTCGGGAGACGAGGCCGCCTGGGAGGCGATGTGGCAGACGCAGCGCGAACTGTTCGCGTCGTGGGGGATGCCGGAGGCGAAACAGGCGGCGCTGTTCGACCGGATGTCGTACTCGGACCTGTCCGGCACGCATCCCGACGTCACGCCGTTCGAGGGCGGCGAGACGTTCTTCGTCAACGGCCAGGAGCTCAGGGTGGTCCACGCGTCCGGGCACGCCGCGGGCCTGTGCCTGTTCGAGTTCGACCAGGCGGACCGCACCGAGGTGTTCTCCGGGGACGCGCTGCTCCCGAAGTACACGCCGAACGTCGGGGGCGCGGACGTCCGCGTCGACCGCCCGCTCGAGAAGTACATTCGTGCGCTCCAGGCCATCGCGGCGGCGGACTACGACCGGGCGTGGCCGGGCCACCGCGACCCAATCGAGGACCCGACGGCGCGGGCCGAGGAAATCATCCACCACCACGAGGAGCGCGCGTGGCGCGTTCTCGACGTGCTGCGCCAGCAGGGGTCCTGTGACCCGTGGACTGTCAGCGCGGCGCTGTTCGGCGAACTCCACGACATCCACGTGCTCCACGGCCCCGGAGAGGCGTACGCGCACCTCGAACACCTCGAGCACGCGGACGTCGTCGAACGAGTCGGCACCGACTATCGCATTCCGGACGCGACGAGACGCGAACTCGACGCGCTGAACGAGCAGCGCTGGGACCTCGGCATCTGACTCCCGCAGCCGCGGTCCAGCGAGTAGCCAGTCCGGTGGCCGTTACAGGCCCATCGCTTCGGCGGCGACCGTCGTCTTCTGAATCTCCGTCGTCCCGCCGATGATGCTCAGTATCTTCGCGTCGCGGTAGTACCGCTCCAGGGGCAGGTCCGTGCGGTACCCCTTGCCGCCGTGGACCTGCATCGCGTTCCGGGTGACGAACTCCGCGGCGTCGCTGGCGACGTACTTCGCCTTGCTCGATTTCCGTGTGTCGCCCTCCCCGTCGGCGATTGCCGTCGCGGAGTCGTACACGAGGTGGCGCGCGCTGTCCAACTGGGCGTCCATCTCCGCGACCAGGACCTGCACGGCCTGGTATTCGCCGACCGGCTGGCCGCCCTGCTCGCGGTCGCCCGCGTACGCGATCGCGTCCTCGAAGGCTGCGGTGGCGATGCCGGTACCGATGGCGCCGAGTCCAGTGCGAGCCATGTCGATGGTCCCCATCGCGATGCGGAACCCGCTGCCGACGTCGCCGAGCAGCGCCGACTCGTCGACGAACACGTCGTCGAACGACGAGTCGCCGGTCACGTGGCCGCGCATTCCCATGAACTCCGAGCGGTCGAACGCGAAGCCGTCGCGGTCGTCGACTGACGGCGCGAGGAACACGCTCACGCCGTGTCCCTCGTCTGGTCGGGGGCGCTTGCGCGCGACGACGAGTTGCACGTCCGCGACGCCGGCGTTCGTCCCGAAGGACTTCTCGCCGGTCAGCCGGTAGCCGTCGTCGGTCGCCTCGGCGACGGTCGCGAGTTCGCTCGGGAGCTCCCGCGCCGGGTTCGGTCAGCAGCATCGCGCCGACCTGGTCGCCGCGCGCCATCGGCTCGAGGTAGGTCTCCTTCTGTTCGTCGGTGCCGTAGGTGGCGATCGGGAGCGCGGCGAACGTGTGGCCCTGTATCGTTTCGGCGACCGCGCCGGACGCGGCCGCGATCTGTTCGACGGCGAGACAGTACGAGACGAAGTCCGACCCCTCGCCGCCGTACGCCTCCGGCAGCAGGATGCCGAGCAGCCCCCAGTCCCCGGCGTCCGCGATGACGTCGCGGGGGAACTCGTCGTCTCGCTCGATGCGTTCGGCAGCGGGTTCGACCACGTCCGCGGCGAACTCCGCGGCCCGGTCCCGGAACGCCCGGTGTTCGTCAGTGAGTGCACTCTCGATGAGTCCCATACCCCCTAGACGCGGACGACGGCCTAAGTATTCACAGGGGACTCGTCAGCATTGCCGCAGGTCGGTCGGCCGGGGCGGGCTTGCCGGCCGGATCGGAAGCCGACCGGGAGGAGCCGTCAGTCGGTCTCCGCTGCGGTAGATTCCGGTGGGTCACGGGACTCGTACCGAACTGGGTTCTCGTCGACCCGCACGACGGTACCGGACGCTGCCATGTCGGCGAGGTGGGCCGCGGCTTCGCCCGCCCCGAATTTCACGTGGATGCCTCGCATCTGGCCGAACAACTCGACGGCGACGTCCCAGGGGGTCGGCTGGTCCAGCGCTTCCACCTGCTCGCGGACGCGTCGGCGCCGCTCTCGGTGATGCTCCCGAATTGCCTCGAACCGCTCCGGGACCGCCAGGGACGTCCCGTGTCCGGGGTGTAGTTCGCCGTCGTGGCGTTCGAGCAGGTCGAGGGACCCCAGGAAGGACGAGAGCGGATTCTCGGCGCGGGTGTCGCTGCCGCCGACGTTCGGCGTGTACGTCGGCAACACGGTGTCCCCGACGAAGACGTGGTCCTCGAACGAGAGCGCGATGTGGCCCTCGGTGTGGCCCGGCGTGTGGAGCACGGTGCCGCCCGCGACGACATCGCCGCCGGCGTGGGCCTCGACGGGCGTCTCGCTGGGGAGCGGGGAGGGCGTATCCGAGTCGCTGACCTCCGCTACTCGGGCCGCTGGGACACCCCAGGATTCCAGCGTCGCCTGGTCGCGGGCCCGCCGCTGTTCGTGGGTGGCCTCGTACGTGGCGACGAACGGCGCGTCGCGTTCGTGCATGTGGATCGTCGCGTCGCTGGCCGAAGCGAGTCGCGGTGCGAGACCGCAGTGGTCGACGTGCCAGTGCGTGACGACGACGTGTTCGACGGACTCGAGGGGGAGAGTAGTCCGCTGCAGACCCGCCAGCAGGTCGTCCCATGCGTCGTCCCCCGGTGGGCCGGGGTCGACGACGAGGCCGCGCTCGGGGACGACGTAGGCGCTGTTGGTTCCCTCCGGACTGCCCGTGCCGACGGCCACGCGTTCGACGTTCATCGCTCGCCTGTCGTCCGGGAAGCGTGGGTCACTCTGGGCTCGCAAACGGCGTCTGTCCCCGTGTTGGGTGTGGAGTCGGCGTCTGTCTCTGTGCTGGAATTCGTGTACATTGGTGTCGTGTGGGGGTTCCGGAACGTACCAAATTCGTGGTGTGGCGACGCCCCACGCTCAGTTCGCCTGGTGTTCCCGCTCGCGTTCCCGGAGTTTCACGCGCTGGATCTTGCCCGTCTCCGTCCGCGGCAGTTCGTCGACGAACTCGACCGCTCGCGGGTACTTGTACGGCGCGAGCGTGTTCTTGACGTGGTTCTGGATGTCCGTTTCGAGGCTCTCGCCGGTCACCACGCCCTCCGGGGTGACGACGAACGCTTTCACGATCTGGCCGCGCGTCTCGTCGGGCGCCCCGATGACCGCGACCTCCGTGACTTCCTCAAGTTCCTGGATCACGTTCTCGACCTCCGGCCCCGGGATGTTGTAGCCCGAGGAGATGATGAGGTCGTCGCGGCGGGACTTGTACTCGAAGCGGCCGTTCGGTTTGTGCACGAAGATGTCGCCCGGATAGCTCCAGCCGTCGACGACGGCGTCGTTCTGTTTCTCCGGGCGGCCCCAGTAGCTGATGCCGGTGGGACCGCGGACGGCGAGCAGTCCGGCTTCGCCGCGGTCGACCTCCTCGTTCGTCTCCGGGTCGACGACCTTGCACTCGTAGCCCGGGACCGCGAACCCTGTCGCTGACGGGTCGACGTCGTCGTGGTGACGGTGGCTGACGAAGATGTGCAGCATCTCCGTGGTCCCGATGCCGTCGAGGATCGTCATGCCGTAGTCGTCCTGGAAGGCCTCGAACGTGCTCGGCGAGAGCGGTTCGCCCGCGCTCATGCCCAGCCGCAGCGAGGACAGGTCGTACTCGCTGGGGGCGTCCGGGTGTTCGGACAGCATCTGGTTGAACGCGGTCGGGATGCTGCAGAGGATCGTGATGCCGTGGTCGTCCACCGCGTCGAGCAGGTCGCCGGGCGTCGCGTCCTCGACGAGACTCGTCGTCGCGCCGAATCGCAGCGGGAAGGTGACGAGGTCGCCGTAGCCGTACGCGAACGGCAACGGCGGATTCCCGCCGAAGACGTCCTCGCGGTCGGGCTCCAGGCAGTATCGGGCGTACGTGTCCGCCGTCGACAGGAGCTGCCGGTGCGTGTGGACCGCGCCCTTCGGCCGGCCCGTCGTGCCGCTCGTGTACAGCATCAACGCGAGGTCGTCCCGCTCGGTGTCGTAGGCCTCGAGGTCCGGGTCGCCGGCTTCCAGCATGTCGTCGAACCGGAGGTGGTCGTGGTCGACGTCGGCGCCTCGTTCCGCGACGATCACGGTTTCGAGGGTGTCGAGTTCGGGCATCGCTTCTTCGAGTTCGTCCAGGAGGTCGTCGTAGACCACGGCGTGCGTCGCGCCCGCGTCGTTCACGATGTACTCCAGTTCCTTCGCGCGGAGAAGTTTCATCGACGGGAGCGCGACCCCGCCGAGTTTCTGGACGGCGAGGCAGGCGACGATGGCTTCGGGTCGGTTCGGGAACCGAACCAGCACGCGGTGGCCCGGTTCGACGCCGCGGTCCCGGAGTGCGTTTGCGAATCGATTCACCCGCTCCTGAAGGTCCGCGTACGTGATCTCCTCGCCCTCGAACCGGATGGCCGGGTCGTCGCCGTGGCCGTCCTCGACGTGGGTGTCGACCAGCTCGGTGGCGACGTTCAGTGACTTCTCGTAGTGGACTTCCGGGACCGCGTGGAGGAGTTCGGGCGCGGACTCCGCATCCGGGAGCTTGTTACTCGGGACGTGCTCTTGCATAACATTCCCCAATGCGGCCTTTCCGGATATAGAAGTTCCTACTGACACACAATCTAGTGCCGTTGGTCGAGCCAGGCTCCGCATACCTAGCGAAACCGGCATTTCGACGTCTCTCTAGCGGTTTCTGTGCGACGGGGCGAGCGTGTCAGTGACGGGTCTCCCCCGCCACGGCGCGCTGTTTCACGATTTCTAACATGATGGTTGGCGAAACAATACAGTGGCTATAAAGTTTGGTACTGCGTTACTCGGTACCGACTGACAGCCATGGACGAACAAGAAGTCGTCGAGAAGACGAACGAAGTGCGTGAACTGCTCGCGGAACTCCGCGACGAGTGCGACATCCCCTCGATCGCACACTCCGCCCACCAGGCCGACGTGTACTGCCACGGTATCCTGTGGGAACTCGGCGCGGAGGACGCGACGACACCGGAACTGTCCCCCGACCCCCACGGGGAGGAGTAACCGATGCGCGACACCCATCGGCCGCTGTACAACGAGCGGGCCCGCAAGAGCAAGCACTGGAACGAGTACATGGAGACGATGCCGCGGGCGGAACTCGACGCGTTGCACCTCCGGCGCATCAAGCGGAACGTCGAGTACGCATACGAGAACATCCCGTTCTACCGCGACCTGTTCGACTCCGCGAACGTGAAGCCGTCGGACATCCAGTCACTGGAGGACTTCAACACGAAGGTCCCGATTCTCGACAAGCCGGACTTCATGGAACTCCAGGAAGAAAGCGAGAACTCCCCGTTCGCCGGGCGGGACCCCGCCGGCTCCGAACACCACCTCTACCGGTTCCAGACCAGCGGCACGACCGGCACCCCGCTCCAGGAGGCGATGTCGTTCCCCCTGACGATGAAGATGGGCGAGTGCTGGACCTACGGGTTCTGGAACTGCGGGATGCGGCCCGACGACCGGTTCTACTTCGCGTTCCCGTTCGGCACCTTCGCCGGCTTCTGGAGCGCGTACTGGGGCGTCAGGCGTCTCGGTGGGGTGGTCCGGAGCGGCGCCGGCCTGTCGACCGAGGAACGAATCAACGATATCGTGGACTTCGATCCGGACGTCGTCGTGATGACGCCGACGTACGCGACTCACATGCTCGAGCGAGCGGAGGAGATGGGCGTGGACCTCTCGGACACGAGCGTCCGGTTCACGGCGCACGCGGGGGAGAAGGGCCCGCACGTCGAGTCCATCCGGAACCGGATTTCCGAGGGCTGGGGCGCGGATGTCTTCGACCTCTACGGGCAGTCCGAATCGCCGTTCCTCGGCCCGACGATGGACACGGACTCGGGCGGCGTCCACCCCTGTGAGCCGTACTTCTACTCGACGGTCATCGACCCCGACACGGAGGAGGTCCTCGAGGAGAACGGGCAGCGCGGCGAACACGTGATTACGACGCACATCCCCGGGGCGCCGGGGCTCACGCTCCGGTACCGCACCCACGACATCGTCGAGGTGTACGAGGACCCCTCGGAGGTGTTCGACACGGACATCACCTGGAAGTTCTTCAAGGGCGGCGTGCTGGACCGAACGGACAACATGCTCTCCGTGCGGGGGACGAACGTCTACCCGCGTGCGCTCGAAGAAATCGTGACCGGCGTGCCCGACACGTCGAACCACTACGAGATTCACGTCAGCCGCGAGCGCGGCAACGACCAGGTGGAGATCCGCATCGAGGCGGACCCGTCCGTCGACCAGTCGGCGTACGGTGACCTCGCGGGACAGATCCAGCAGGAGGTCAGGGACGCCGTCGGTGTGACGGTGGCGGTGAACGTGCTCGAACCGTCGGAACTGCCGCGGTACGAACTCAAAGCCCGGCGCTTCTACGACCACCGGGAAACCGGGTAATCGGTCCGAGCACGTGCCCGGACCAGTCACGTCCGTTACAAATCACTGCCGCGAATCAATTGTTCCTCTGCGCCGTGCCGTAAATTGAGCGCGCAAATACGTACGCTAGATTGGAGGGGTGGCACCAACAGGTATAAATAAACTTAGTATAATTATGCACCGTGCCAACACATGCACAGGCGCTCATTCCTTAAAGCTAGCGGCAGTGGCGCAGCACTCGGCCTCCTGGCCGGCTGTATCGGCGGCGACGACGGCTCGTCGGGACCGATAACGATTGCTGCACTCGAACCGATCTCCGGACCGTTCTCTGCGTGGGGGCAGGTTCACCGAGCGGGGCTCAGGTTCGCGCTCGACGAGGTCAACGAGGACGGCGGCGTCCTCGACCGCGACCTCGAACTCGACGTGACCGACACCGGCGCCGATCCCGGAGAGGCCGACTCCGCGTTCCGCCGGTCGGTCGAACAGGAGAACGCGGTCGTCACGACCGGCGCCGTCTCCTCCGACGTCGGCATCCGGGTCGGCCAGACGGCCGAAGAACTGGAAGTCCCACACTTCCTGCACATGTCCGGGGCGGACGAGGTCATCTCAGAATCCACCAGGCACGTGTTCCGCGTCGGACTCCTCCCCGCGTCCTCGTACATCCGAGCGCAGGCGAGCGCGTTCGAAGCGGCCGACTACTCGCAGGTCGGCGCCATCGTCGGCGACTACGCGTGGGGCCAGTCCGCCCGCAGCGCGATCAACGAATTCTTCGACGCCGACGTCAACGTCGAGGTCGCGCCAGTGGGCGCGGACGACTTCAAGTCCTACATCCGCCAGATGCCCGACGACCTGGAGATGATGATCGCCAGCGGTCATCCGCCGGGGTCGGCGACCATCGCGAACCAGCTGTTCGAACTGGACTACGCCCCGGACGTCGTCACCGGCGCGAGCACGCCGCCGCAGTTGCTGTCCAACGTGCTGAGCGACGACGCGCTCAACGCGTACACTCACGTGCACCAGTCGGACCCGTACACGGATGCGTTCGCCGAGACAGCGAGCGCGTTCGCCGACTCGGAGGGCGCACAGTTCAACACGCACACCGCGTACGGCTACATGACTGGGAAGCTCATCGCGGCGGCCATCGAAGAGGCCGGCGAGGCGGACCCGACGTCTCTGGCCGACACGGTGCGGGACATGGAGTTCGACACGCTGTCCGCCGCGCCGCTGCAGTACTCCGAGACCGGGGAACTCGACAACGCCGTCGTCGCGTACAGTAACCTGGTGAAGGAGTCGCCGTCGTACTACTCCGACGGCAACTACAGCTACGAGGAGCTCTTCCGGTCCGACCCGGTGCCGGCCCGCCAGCCAGGCGAGTAACGAACCCCGGAGAGCCGTTCACTGAATTTCCACTCAGACGCTCATCAGTTCGACCACAGTTCGACGCGATGACCCAAAACATATACAACTCCTGGCACGCATCGTCGGTACAAGCTTATGGTTGCCATTGACACGCTAATCGCAGTCGCGGTGGACGGCTTGGCGTTCGGCGTCTTCCTCGCCCTGCTCGGCGTCGGGATCACACTCGTGTACGGGCTCGGAGACGTCCTCAACCTCGCGATCGGGGCGTTCTCCGTGCTCGCGGTCATCTTCACGACCGCGCTGATCGAGCAAGGATTCGGCCTGGTAGTGGCGATGGTCGCCGGCTTGCTCGGCGTCGCCCTGCTCGGGCTGGCCGTCGACAGGACACTGCTCTCGCTGGTCTACCGCTCCGAGGGCGAGGAACGAATCCTCCTCGGCATCTTCACGACGCTGGGGTTGACCATCTTCATCGACGGCACCATGACCAACTTCTACCCCTCCCGGTACAACCTCCCGGTCGACACCGGCGTGTTCAGTCTCGGCGGCGTCGGCGTCACCGGCGGCTCGTTGGTCATCATCGCCGTCGGCCTCGTCGCCATCGGCGTCGTGTTCGCGTTCCTGCGCGGGACGTTCATCGGGAAGGCGACGCGGACAGTCTTCCAGGACGAGCGCGGCGCGAGACTGGTCGGCGTGAACCCCCGCGGCATCCGGACGCTCATCTTCGTGCTGTCCGTCACCGTCGCGGGGCTGGCCGGCCTCGTGTTCGCAATCGGGTCGAACGTCTCCGTGGCATCGGGCTTCGAGTTCACGGTGCTGGCGCTCATCGTCTCCATCGTCGGCGGCGTGCGTAGTCTGACTGGTGCGGTCGCCGCGGGCGTCTTCCTCGGCGTCGTCAACGAGTTCGCGAACTTCTTCGTCGGGTCGTACGTCGCGACCATCATCCTGTTCGGGACCGCAATCGTTGTCCTCGTCGCGAAACCCGAGGTGATCTCATGAACTGGCTCCCGGGGAACAGCGCGCGGGACCTCACGGTCCTCGGCCTCCTGCTCGTCGTCGCCCCGTTGCCCGTTCTCGGCAGCACGTACTACGAGGGCGTGCTGGCGCACTTCGTCATCTTCGCGATGCTCGCGGTCGCGCTCAACATCGTGTTCGGCGAGACCGACCAGCTGTTCCTGTTCATGGGCGGGCTGGCAGGCATCGGCGCGTACGGGACGGCGCTGCTCACCGACTGGCTCGGCGTGACGGCCTGGCTGACGCTGCCGGTCGCCGCACTCTTCGCGGGACTCGTCGGCCTCTCCGTGAGCTGGATTTCCGCGAAACGGAAGTTCACGGTCGTGCTAATCTCGATTCTCACCCTGAACCTCCAGTTCGTCATCTCGGAGGTGCTGGTCGGCGCTCGCGAGTACACCGGCGGGTCGACCGGGTTCTCCTACCAGTACTTCTCGATGGACGCCATCGCCGAGACCGTCGGCGTCAACGAGACGCTCGTGCTCTACTACCTGATGGTCCTGCTGTTGCTCGCGCTACTGGTCGGGTACATCGCGCTCGTCCACTCGCGGTACGGCGTCGCGTTCAACGCCATCCGGCAGGACGAACTCGCGGCCGCTTCCATCGGCGTCGACGTCGTCCACTACAAGGTGTTCGCCGGCTTCCTGAGCGCGTTCACCTTCGGCGTCATCGGGGCGTTCTACGCGCTCGAGGCGGGCTACGTGCTTCCGAGCGCGTTCTCGTTCCAGACCGTCGACGTGCTCGTGCTCATCATCCTCATCGTCGGCGGGCTCCGGACGACGCTCGGCCCCGTCGTCGGCGCGGGCATCATCGTCGCCATCGAGGAGATGCTCGGGTCGACGTTCACGAACTGGCGGACGGCCATCTTCGGCGCGCTGCTGATCATCATCTTCCTGTACTTCCGCAGCGGCGTCATCCCCGCCGTCGATAGTCTCCGCTCCGGCCGGTTCGGCCGCCGCTTCGGAGGGGCTGAGGAAGAACCCGAGGACGAACCCGCGGACTAGCCACCGGACGCCCCTCGCACCGACTTCGTTCGCTACGGCCGACGTCACGACGTTCTTCTCTGGACCCGTCTTTCGGCACGCTGTTCGTCCAGTGGACCTTGCGGAGAAGACGCAGCGACGCGGCGGCTACAGGTAGGCGTCCTCGATGTGCTGAGACTCCAGCAGCCCCTGCCCCGTGTCCTGGGCGACGAATTCGCCGTTCTCCAGCAAGTAAGCGGTCTCGGCCAGCGAGAGCGCCTTGTTGACGTGCTGTTCGATGAGCAGGATTGTCACGTCCTCGCTGATCGCCTCGATCTTCTCGAACATCCGGTCGGTGATCTGTGGCGCCAGCCCCTCGGACGGTTCGTCCAGCGCGAGGATCTTCGGTTCGGCCATCAGTCCGCGGCCGATGGCCAGCATCTGCTGTTCGCCGCCGGACAGCGAGCCAGCCGTCTGGGAGCTGCGCTCGTCGAGAATCGGGAAGAGGTCGTACACCTCCTGCATGTTCGACTCCATGTTCTCGCGGCGCTTGTACGCGCCCATCTCGAGGTTCTCCTCGACGGTCATCTCGTTGAAGAGGTTGCGCTCCTCGGAGACGTGCACGAACCCCATGTCGACGACGTCAGACGGCTGCAGGCTCTCGATGTCCTCACCCCACAGCGTCAGTTCGCCGTCGTCGATGGGCTGGATGCCCGACAGCACGCGCAGCAGCGTCGACTTGCCCGCGCCGTTCGGGCCGACGATGGCGACGACGCCCTCCTCCTCGGAGACCGAGAAGGAGAGGTCCCACAGCACCTGGATGCCGCCGTAGGACGTGTCGATGTCCGTGGCTTCGATCATGCCGAATCACCCAGGTAGGCCTCGATGACGGTCTCGTTGTTCCTGATCTCCTGTGGGGTGTTCTCGGCGATCTTCTGCCCGCTGTGCAGTACGACGATCCTGTCGGCGACGCCCATGATTGCGTCCATGATGTGTTCGATCCAGAAGACGGAGATGCCGCGCTCGTCGCGAATCCGCTCGATGCTCTCGGTCAACCCCTCGATCTCGCCGGGCGTGAGTCCGCTGGCGATCTCGTCGAGGAGGACGAGCTGGGGGTCGGCCGCCAGCGCGCGCGCCAACTCGAGTTGCTTCTGCTGAGCGATGGGTAGCGCGCCCGCCTCGACGTCCGCCTGGTCCGCGAGGCCGATGAACTCCAGGGCATCCCGGGCCTTTTCGCGGGCTTCCGAGCGAGACAGGGACTCGGAGGACCCGAAGAGCGCGCCCGCGGTGGCGTTCTCCAGGACTGACATCTCCTCGAACACGCGCACGATCTGGAACGTCCGGATGACGCCGAGCTTCGCGATCTCGTGTGTCTCCCGCTGGACCAGATTATCGCCGTTGAATTCGATGACCGCTCCGTCCTCGGGGTCCAGGATGCCCGTGATCGTGTTGAACAGCGTGGTCTTGCCTGCGCCGTTCGGGCCGATGAGCCCGACGATCTCTTCGTCGCCGATCTCGAGGTCGACGTTGTCGACTGCGACGAGGCCGCCGAACTCCTTCGTGACTCCATCCACGTTGAGCATTCTTACTGTGGTATTACGTTACGTGGTTATAAATCCTGTCTGCCGTTCGCCCTCGAAACTGGCACCTATCGCAAGAGATTTGCCGACACCGAGTTACTGATTCCCATGGCGGAACTCCTGCGGCACAAGGTGCGGTTCGGCGAGCTGTCGTTCAGTCCGTTCGTGCACAACGCCGCGTTCTTCGACATCCTGATCCGGGCGACCGAGGAGCTCTCCTACGAACTGGACTACGCGGTCGAGGAGATCGTCGACGCGGGCGGCGTTCCGTACGCACCGGTCGCGATTCAAGCTGACTTCCAGCGCTACCCGCGGTACGAGGACACCATCGTCGTCGATGCCGACCCGGTGTCCGTCGGCGAGACGAACGTCCAGTTCGAGTACTCGTTTCGCCGCGCGGCCGACGACTACGAGTTCGGCACCGCGACGATGGTCCAGGTGACGATTACGCCCGACGGCGTCGCGGAGACGATAACGCCGGAACTCCGGGACAGAATCCAGTCGTTCGGGTCGGTGGACCGAGGGCCGGTGGCCATCGCTCCCCGCGAACCGAACGGACCCGGGCGCCGCTTCACGCACGACGTCACGTTCCGGACGCCGCACATCGAGGCTGCGGGACTCGGGTACTTCGAGGACTACGCCCGAGAGTTCTCGGTCTGCCTCGAACAGTTCCTCGAAGCGAACGGCCGGTCCCTGCGCTCGCTCACCGGCGACACGTACCCGTTCGTCCCCGTCGGCTGGACCTGCACGCTGGAAGACTCCATCCGGTTCGAGGACGACATCACCACCGTCGCCCAGGTGCTGGACGTCGCCGACGACGAGGCCACGATTGCCTACGAGATGCGGCGCGAGTCGACCGACGACGTCTGCATCCAGGCCGACTTCACGTACGGCTGCTTCGACGAGGTCGGCGACCGGGTCGAGTTCGACCCCGCAGCACTGGAGCCACTGACGGCGTGAGTGCGCCAATCCGACTGTGCGGACGCCCCTACCCAGTGATTATAATAGGCGGTAGGCGCATCTGAGAGACGATGTCAGACACAGAGTTCGACACCATCGAGTGGCACTTCGACGAGGACAGCGGCATCGGCTCCGTGACCCTGGACCGCCCGGACGCGATGAACGCCATCGACGAGACGATGCAGCGCGAGGTCATCGAAGCGTTCGACCGCTTCGCGGAACTCGACGACGAGGCCGACGGCGTTGCCGTCAGCGCCGTCGTCATGGACGCGGCCGGCGACAAAGCGTTCAGCAGCGGCCTCGACCTCGGGGAGATGCAGGGCCTTGACGACCACGACGAGAAGAAGATGATCCCGGACCTGTTCTCCGACGCGACCGACGCCATCGAGTCCTACGAGGCGCCCGTCGTCGCGAAAGTCGACGGCCTCTGTCTCGGCGGCGGCTTCGAGTTCGCCATCGCCTGCGACTTCCGGTACGTCAGCGAGGACAGCACGTTCGGCCAGCCGGAGGTCAACTTCGGCCTGCTCCCGGGCGGCGGCGCCGCTCAGCGCCTCTCGACGATTATCGGCGTGAGCCAGGCGAAAGAGCTCTGCATGACCGGCAAACACATCAGCGCCGAGGAGGCCCTGGAGTACGGCGCCGTGAACGAAGTCCACCCCGGCGAGGAACTCGACGACGCCGTCGACGAGTTCGTGAACACGCTCGCGGAGAAGCCGCCGCTGGCGCTGCGCGCCATCAAGGACGCCTCCAACATGACCCGCCAGGTCGGCTACGAGGAAGCCATCGAGTACGGCGGCCACATCTGGGTGACGATGTCCCAGACGGACGACCACGCGGAAGGCATGGAAGCGTTCGCGGAGGACCGCGAACCCGAATTCCACGGCAGATAACAACTCTCGAACGAATCAGAACCCGACTCTCCACCTGGGATCGCTGCTCCGGGGGCTGCGACCGCCCGGATTACGGACTGGAGTTCGTCACGAGTTCCAGGTCCGAGCGCGGTTTCCCGATGCACGTCAGCACGTAGCCCTCCTCTTGCTCCGAGTCGGAGAGGAACATGCCCTGCGTCTGGTCGACCTCGCCGTCCTCCTCGCGTTTCGCACAGCAGACGCCACAGATGCCGCGGCGACACCGGTACGGGAGGTCCAGCCCCATCTCCTCGCCGACGTCGAGGATGGAACGGTGCTCGGGCACTTCGAGTTCAACGTCTTCGTTGACGAATTTCACGGTGTACGTCTCCACCATCGTCAGACCTCGCCCTCGAAGGTCTCTTTGACCGGCTCGAGTCCGAGCTCCCGGAGGGCGCCCTCGGACTCCTCGTCGCCCTCGACGACGTCGACGCGGTAGAACTCCACGCCGCGCGGGTCGTCGCGCATCCAGTCCTCGGCGCTGTCGAGCAACGCCTCCCCGACTCCCTCACCGCGGGCGTGCTCGCGGACGTAGAGCCCGTGGATTTCGGCGTGGCGACCCAGCTGGAAGATGGGGTGCTCGCCGACGACGCGGATCTCGAGGACGCCGACGTGTTCGCCGTCGTCGTTCTCTGCGAGCAGAACGGTGCTGTACTTCGAGTCGACGAGCTGGTTCTCGAAGTAGGACAACCAGTGCTCGTCGGCGCCCTCCCTCGCCCGGTACCGTTCGTTGAACTCCGCGAGGTGCCCGGTGAACGCGTACCAGAGGTCGAGAATCTCCTCCCCGTCCTCGACCGTCGCCTCTCGTACAGTGACTGGCATGTACTCCGGACTGTGACGTGCAGAGGTCTTAAAACCAATCGGTGGGCGCGGGCTCGTCCGGTCCCCGTCGGTGCTTCAGAGACGCGACGCTGGGTGCTTCCGAGGAGCGGAGTTGGGATGACCCGAGAAGCAGAGCTAAGCGCTCCCGTGAAGCGAAGCTGGCCGCCCGTTGGCGCCGTCCGGGCGTGCTGCGGTCACTCTCTTTTCCGCTGGCGCCAAGACGAACCGTGATTCCGCTCTCGCCGCCGCTGTCGGGCGGTCTGAACGTCCCTGCTAGCGACCGGTGTCCGGGCGGTCCGGTTCGCCCCACTTGATGCGCTCGAATGGGGTCTCGCAGTCGTTGCAGTAGTACTGGCTCTTCGAGATCTCGGGGCCGAACGCGTGGTCCTTCTCGACGTCCGTCGACCCGCAGAACGGACACGAGACCTCGACGTCCTGTTCGCCACTGTTCTGGGGCGTCATTCTGCAGCGAACTCCGTGTTCTTGGAGCCGCGGATGGTCTCGAGGACGTCCGGTTCGATGCTCCCGGCGGCGACGCGGCGTCGCTCCTCGTTCCAGGACTCCAGGGGAACCTCGGTCGTGTCGGGGACGTCGACGTCCGTCCCCTCCACGATTCCCGCGAGGTAGTCGAGGAACGCGTCCCTGAGTTCCGCGACCGAGCGGTCGGTGAACCCGGAGGCGTACAGCGGGTCGGTGTCCTCGTCGTACGCTGCCGGACCGATGAACGCCAGGACGTCGTCCAGCGAGTCCTCGAGCGCCGCCTGGAACGCCGCGGGATTCGCGGCCGCGAGCTGCTCGAGCCAGCCGTCGTGGAAGTCAGTGTGGGAGTACTCCTCTTCGGCCATCTTGTCCGTGAGGCCCGTGAAGTCCTCGTGGTCGATGGCGTCCAGCAACAGCAGGGCGGCGCGGTCCGTCAGTCCGAACTTGACCTCGAACTCCGTCCAGTCCGCGGCCGGTCCGTCGGTCGTCGCCGCGTTGTAGAAGTTCCCGGTGTCGCGCTCGGAGCGCAGCCAGTCCTCGTCGCGGCCCTGCCGGTCCAGTTGGAGGTAGAACTGCCGCACCTGCCCGTACTCGTCCTGGGTCATGCTGAACAGCGCGATGTTGTCCCCCATGTTCGGGCCGAGGAACGCCTGGTCGGCGTACCAGTGCGACAGCATGAGCTTGGTGTCCGCCAGCGACTGCACGAAGTCGACCGCCTCGGGCGACCAGTCGTCGCTCATACCAGCTCACCCGCCTCGACGCGTTCGTCGCGACCGGCGTCGACTCGGACGAGGTCCTCCCGGCGGACCAGCACCATCGTCGCCCAGTCCTCCTCGTCGTAGGTGGTTTTCGCGTAGTTCTTCGCCAGTTTGTCGGCCGGCGCCTCGACACTACCGATGTGCTTGAGGTCGTCGCCGGCGCTGATTCGAGTGAACACTTCGTAGTTCATATTGCAGTCCCTGATGCCATTAGTTTCTCCTGGACGTCCTCGTCGAGGCGGTCCTTCGACCAGACCGGGTCCCAGACGACGTCGATGGAGACCGATTCGACTCCGTCGAGGTCCAGCAGACAGTCCTCGACGTCGTCCTGGATCATCTGGTAGGCCGGACACCCCATGCAGGGGTACGTCATCTCGACGGTGACCGCGCCATTCTCCTCGAAGACGTCGTAGACCATCCCCATCTCTACGATGCTGACGGGGATGTGTGGGTCCTCGACGTGCTCGTCGATCTGTTTCACGAGGCGGCGCTCGAACTCGGAGACGCCCTCCAGGGAGTCGACGTCCGCACTCGTGACTCGTACGTCTGATGCACTCATCTCGGTGTAGTTGCTGGTACTGTCGTCATGTGTTTAGTTCTTCGTCCGCCTGCGGCATTCGTCTGGATGCGACATCGGGTCAGTGGTGTCCGGACGCAGCGTCGTATCAGCGGTCACGTCGCCCCCTGGTACGGGCCGCCGCCCTGGATCATCTCGATGAACTGGTCTCGCGCGGGGCCGCCTTCCCGCCAGCGGTCCATCACGTCGTCCCACGAGACCGGGTCGTCGTAGTGCCACTTTGCCTCCTCCGCGTCGTAGGCGACCGGCCAGTCGAACTCGAGGACGTACTCTTCGGCGCCCTCGTCGTAGTGGGCGGGGACGTCGATGTCGTTCTCCTCGCACAGGGGCACGATCTCGTCCAGCCAGTCCTGGCGGAGTTCGTCGTTAGTCTTCCCCTTAATGCGGTACTCGAACTGCTCGGTGTGCGTCTTCAGGTCGTCCGGGAGCCCGAACACTTCCAGCCACAGCGGGAACATCCAGTACGCCGCCTCCTGGAGTCGCTGCTTGGTCGTCTCGCTCTTCGAGGCGAGTCGGCGGAACCACGTGCGGCCGTGCCGGATGTGGAACTGTTCTTCCTTCTCGACTTTCACGAGCGCGCGCTTCCAGGGCGCGTACGACGTGTTCTCGTGGATGTCCGAGAGCAGGGTGAGACCGGCCTGGTCGCCGAACGCGTGGAACACGGTCTGCTCGGCGAAGTCGTCGAGGTACACCTCGAACGCGTAGCCGGAGCGCCACTCGTAGGGCTCGCGCTCGTAGATGAGTTCGTCGATGTCCTCGCCGAGGTTCCGCAGGAGCCGATGCGAGATGTAGGCGTGGCCGACCTCGTCCTGGATGGTCGAGAGTTCGGCGTTCCGCGCGTCCAGGCTCGGGGCGTTCACCGCCTGCCGGAACAGCGCCGGCGCGCTCATCAGTTCGATGTCCGCGTTCACCAGCAGCGGCATCTTGACGGCTTCCTTGTACCCCTCGGTCATCTCGTCGACCGATTCGATCATCCGCCCGTTCTGGATCTGTCGCTTTAGTTTCTCCTCGTCGTCTGGCGGGGTGGTTGCTGCCATCGTGTTAGATACTGTCGTGCACGTACATAAAAATGTCCCTGAGGGGGGTTGACGGGGGTCTGGCGGCGTCGCTACGGGTGGTGCGCTGGCGCTGGCGTACCGCTCGGTACCCGGGTCGGTGTCGCGTCCGCCGGTCAGTTCACTGCGGCCAAGCGTACGCGCGAAACTCGGCGCCCACTCACCGCCGGATGTACCCGCCGTCCACGTGCACGACTTCCCCAGTCACCCACGCGGAGACGTCGCTGGCGAGGAACGCGACCACGTTCGCGACGTCCTCCGGTTCGCCGATGCGTTTCAGCGCGTACGACTCCGCGATGGTCTCCTCGTGCTTCCGGACCCACTCCTCGACGGCGGGCGTCCGAACTGTCCCCGGGGAGACGCAGTTGACGCGGACGCCGTCGCTCCCCACTTCCTTAGCGAGGGTCTTCGTGAACGAGACGTTCGCCGCTTTCGCCGCCCCGTAGACCGAGAGGCCGGGGTCGTTGCCCGTGTACGACCCGCTGGCGAAGTTGACGACGACGCCGTCTTCGCGCTCGCGCATCGACGGCAACACCGCGTGGGTGCAGTTCAACGTCCCGTACAGCGCGACGCCGATCCAGGTGTCCCAGTCGTCCGGGTCGGTCTCGGCGAACGGCTGGTTGTTCGCGATACCGGCGTTGTTCACCAGGACGTCGATGGGGCCGAGCTCCTCGGTTACTGTCTCGACCATCCGACTGGCGTCGTCGTACGACCGCACGTCCGTCTCGACGCCGATGGCGTCGACGTCGTACTCGGCTTCGAGTGCCTCCGCGTTGGCTTCGGCGCCCTCGACGTCCACGTCCGCGAGCGCGACGTCCGCGCCGAGGGCCGCGACGGTCTGGCCGATGGCCGTGCCGATTCCGCCAGCCCCGCCGGTGACGCAGACGACCCGGCCGTCGAAGCTGAACTGGTCTCTGATGTTGGGTTGACCCATCTCGACTACGACGAGACGCCAGACTCAGTTATATCTGGCCCCGCTGGCCGTGAACGCCCCGAGATTGACGTCGCACTTCTGGAGTTCTCAATTACACCACCGCCCGAGCTTCCCCCTCAATGGCTGTTCTCGTAGGTCGAACAGCCGGAGCACTTCGTCAGAGATACTCGGACGAGTTACGCTCTGTTTATGAACGGTCGCCGCGGTTCCCACGCAGTACACGCCGCCAGGGTTGGTATCGAGTAACAGGGTCGTGAAACAACCATATCTATTACGTCTATACATGTGTAATGGACAGGGGCGAACTGACTCGAACGTCAGAGTTATTCGGACGCATATGCCGTCATCGTTCCGTGACGCGGACTGGCGACTCCCGGGTCGTCGCAGTCAGGAATACTCGATTTCCGACCGTTCGACCGCCAATCCGTGGACGCCCGTGGGTCGGGGCGGCGCGGTGTTCGGCTTCGTGGAGCGGCACCGCCGTTCGCCGTCAGATAAACCCATACTATTTATAGAGAGTGCCCCACGTGTTCGCGTATGGGGAGTCAAACCACACCACTGAAAACCGTCCTCCGGGCGTTCGAGATCCTCGAACTCCTGGAGCGGGAACGGGAAGCGGGGCCGTCCGAGGTGGCCGACCACCTCGAGGTCACCAGGGCCACCGCCCACGACTACCTCACGACCCTCGAGACAGCGGGCTACCTCGTGAACGACGACGGCCGGTACCGCATCGGCTACCGCTTGCTCGGCCTCGGGAGTCGCGTCAAGTACCGCGACTCGTTCTTCAACGCTGCGCGCGCGCCGCTCCGGAAGCTGTCCGCGGACACCGGCGAACTCTCCCACATCGGCATCGAGGAGGCCGGTGAGTACGTTCTGCTCCACCACGAGGGCGATGTCTCCACGGTCGACATGGGAACGTACCCGGGACTGCGCTTCCCGCTGCACGCCCACGCGGCCGGAAAGGTCATCGTGGCGCACATGTCCGACGACCACGTGGAGGAGTTACTCCGGACGAAGGGGCTCGAACAGATCACGGACTTCACCATCACTGACGAACGCGAGTTCCTCGACGAGCTCGACCGAATCGTCGAGAACGGCTACGCTGCGGACAGCGACGAACTGAACCTCGGCGTCGGCCTCATCGCCGCCCCCGTCGTCGTCGACGGCGACCCGATCGGTTCGATATCCATCGCGTGCCCGAGCGGGCGGTTCCAGAACGCGGACTACCGCGACCGCATCGTCCAGCGGGTCGCGGAAGCCGCGGACGAGATCTCGATCAACTACCGCTACAGCATGTAGGGCCAGTACCAATCTGTCCCAACCGGGGAAACACTTAGGACGGACAACCGACGACATTGTGGCATGGCCTCACAGGACGTCGACCCGCAGCGCGAAGTACCCGCGGACGCGTTCGACGAACGCATCATCGACCTCGACTTCCACATGAATCCGCCCGAGGAGACACTGATTCAGTACGTCGAGGACGACGTCGCTCGCGAGAAGTTCGAGAACGTCGAGTACGGGATGGCCCACCGGAAGGCGAAGTGGGACGCCGCCTGGGCGATCCCCGGCGGCAACGAGGGACTGTTCACGCAGGGCCGCGCCGAGGTGGCATCCGACGTGAAACTCGCCGCCGAGAAGTTCGCAATCGACGACCCGATCGTCAACGTCGGTATCAACAACGCTCCCACCCAGCACAACCCCGTCCAGAAGAACGCCATCGCGCAGGCGGCCAACGACTTCGCGCTCGACCGGATCGTCCCCGAGGACCTCCACTGCCTCATGATGGTCCCGCAGTGGGACGTCGACTACGCGGTCGAGGAGATCCACCGCGTCGCCGACGAGGACGGCATCGTCGGCGCCTATGGCTGGTTCGGTCCGTTCGACCTGTTCGGCGACACGAAGTTCGATCCGCTGTTCGAGGCGCTCGTGGAACACGACCTGCCGCTGGTGCTCCACGGCTCGCTGTCCTTCTGGCCCCAGGACACCCCCTACGGGGACGGCATGCTCACGTGGACCGAGATTCTCGGCTTCGACTGGCCCATACACGCCATGCTCACCACCGTGAACGCCATCATGTCCGGCGTCTTCGACAAGTTCCCCGAACTGGACATCGTCATCGAGGAGGGCGGTCACTGGTGGGTGCCGTTCGTCAAGTACCGCATGGACGAGTTCTACGAGATGCACCCGGGCGACATCAAGATGCATCCCCGGCTGCACGAGATGGGGCAGGAACGCCTGCAGCGCACGCCCAGCGAGTACCTCCGGGAGAACGTCTACGTGACCACCCAGCCGATGGCGCCGCCGGAGCGCTCGACGGACTTCGAGGCGATGCTCGACCTGTCGATGGCCGAGGACATGTTCCTGTACTCCAGCGACTGGCCACACCAGACGCTGGACCCCGCGACGTGGGCGTTCACCAACCGCGCGTTCGACGAGGACCTCCGCGCCGCGGTCCTCCACGAGAACGCCGAAGAACTGTTCGGAATCTAACGAGAATGAGAACGCATGACTAACGAGACTGAGAACGCATGACCGAAGACTACACGCGCGTGGCCGCTGCGGACGAACTCGAACCGGGCAACGGAATGGGCGTCGTCGTCGACGGCATCGAGGTCGCGCTGTTCAACGTGGACGGCGAGTTCCACGCCATGAGCAACCGCTGTCCGCACCAGCGCGCGCCCCTCTGCAAGGTCGGCGAGAAGAAGATCAACGGCGAGAAGTGCTGGAACGAGAACCGCGGCGGGTTCACCGACCAGCCAGCAGTGACGTGCCCCTGGCACCTCTGGGAGATCGGCCTCGAGACCGGCGAACACGAGGCCTCCGGGAAGAAGATCGGCGTCTTCGACGTGAAAGTCGAGGACGGCGACGTGCTCGTGGCTATCTAAGGAGCGGCCGCCTGCCGGGCGCGGCCTGACGCGTCAGCCGTCCCGCCGGGCGAGAATGTTCGTGGCGGTCCAGGAGATGACCGCGTCTCCGTCCTCGTTTTCGCCGACTGTCCGGTTCTTGATGTATCCGCGGTCGTCCCGGCTCTCGGACGGACGCGTCCCAACGATCTCGTTGGACACGTAGACGGTGTCGCCCGGCCGAACGGGCTGGTGCCACTGCAGGCTGTCCATGCCGGTAGCGCCCATGCTGGCGGCGTCCGCGAAGAAGCCGTCCACGAGCAGGCGCATGCAGGAGACAGCCGTGTGCCAGCCGCTCGCGATGAGTCCGCCGTAGAAGGAGTCTTCGGCGGCCTCGGGGTCGACGTGGAACGGCTGCGGGTCGTACTTCTCGGCGAACTCGATGATCTCCGCCTCGCTCAGCGTGAAACTGCCGAACTCCCTGACGTCTCCTTCCGATACGTCTTCGAAGTAGGTGGTCGCCATGCCGGTCCAGTCTCGCGGAATCCGCAAGTAGATTCCGGAACCCACGGTCACTTGCCCCGCGACCACGCCCGCTCGAACGCTGCGTACAAAATATATCAGAACACAAGCTCGTTCCGAGAATTATTAATTTTAGTATGTTAATACTCGGCGTGTGGGCCGTTCGTTTGTGGGTCGACCGTAGAACTCTCGACTCAGAGAGACACCCGGCCAAGTGTTCCGACGAATAGTGTGGGTTACTGTCTCGGAAGTAGGCGGCCGCCCCAAAATCTGGCAACCCTCCGGCCTGCTCGTGCCCATCGGCGGTTCTGCAAGCCAATCGAGTCCCTGGCCGTTGCCGTGGAACCGCATCTTCTGAAACCACGGATAGTGGCTCTGCATCGAGGATTAATTGCTCCTCTCTGCTGTACCGCGGGACTGCCGTCGACTGTCGATACACCGCCGAATCGCCTCGATCTCGAAGTAGTTGTCTGTTCGCAGTTGTCTAACTGTTTGTTCGCTGTTGTCTAACTGTCTGTTCGCTGTTGTCGTCGCACACCGATTCCGGAGACAGCCGACAACTACCGGAAAATTTACTATTCTATACTTCTGGTACGTATTCAGTCAGCACACGTCCGAGGTCGGCAATCACGGCCTTCGGATTGGATCACCACTGCCGGCCCTGGACAGCAGTGGCTGGCGAACAAACGGGGCGACGGCAAAATCGAATCGGCGCGAGTAGCCGGGTGCTGCTCGGTGGACCGTTGAGAGAACGCGGAATCGTCGGTGCGCTAGTGCGACCGGACGGCGTCGGCGGTGTCGATGGCGACAGCGGACAGGACGTCGCGCTTCAGGAGCGCGAACCCGAGGAAGATGGCAGCGAACCCCGCGACGGCCTGCGAGTCGACGACCTGCCCGAGCAGCAGCCACGCCATCATCGCGGCGACGACTGGCTCGAGGTACCCGACCAGGTTGAGCTCCGTCGCGCCGATGCGCCCCAGGAGCTCGAAGTACAGCAGGAACCCGATGCAGCCGGCGACGAGCGTGAGGTAGAGGAGGCTCGCGATGGCGGGCAGCGTCCACTCGACGCCGACGAGGGATTCGCCGCGGGCACCGGCGCCGACCCAGAGGACGGCGGAACCGATGAGCATCGCCCAGCCTTCCATCGTCTCGATGGGGAGGTCGGTGTCCAGCGGGCGAGCGAGCACAGCGCCGAGTGCGAACGCGAGCGCGCCGCCGAAGACGAGCGCGACGCCGAGCAGGTCAGTAGAGCCGCTGCCCGGCGACGCGACGATGACGACGCCGGCGAACCCGGCGAACAGCCCCAGGCCCTCCACGAGGTCGATGTCGCTGTCGAGGAGGACAGTGGCGAGCCCTGCTGTCAGCACTGGCGTGAGGCTGACGACGATTGCGGCGACGGCCCCGGAGACGCGGAGTTCGCCGAGGTACAGGAGGCCGTGGTAGACCGCGATGACGAGGACGCCAGCGACGCTGGCGGCGAGCCATTCGTGTTTGCTCCGTGGCCGCCAGCGGTCCGTCGCGATACTCGCGTACGCGAGGATGATGACCCCCGCTGCGGTGTACCGCATGGCGGCGAAGGAGAGCGCTGGAATGCTGTGCAGCCCGATTTCGATGGCCGGGAACGACGTCCCCCAGATGGCCGCGAGTGCGAGAAACATCACGGTCGCGGGAGAAACGCCCAACCCGTGGCGTCGGTAGCTCATGTAGACACGAATAGCCGAGCATATATTAGAGTTTTCTTTAAAGACTGGAGAGGATATAGAAATAGTGGCAATATAGGGGCGGATGGTTGGGGTTCCGGACAAGCTCGCCGCTGGTGGCCGTGCCGCGACTCCCACAGGCTTATCGTGGCCCCTGTCGATGCCGGACGTGATGGACGAACGCGACGTACGCCTCCTGAAAGCCATCTCCGACCTCGGCACCGGCAGTCCCGAAGAACTGCACGAGGAGACCGACATCCCGGTGTCGACCATCCACTACCGGCTGAACAACCTCCGCGACGAGGGCGTCGTGGTCAACGACCTCTACGACCTCGACCTCGACGAACTCGGCCTCGGCGTGACCGTCGTGCTGGAAGTCCTCACGAGCTACGAGGGCAGCTACGAGGACGTCGGCGAGAAGATCAGCGCCATCGAGGGCGTCACGCAGGCGTTCTTCACGATGGGGGAGACCGACTTCATGGTCGTCGCGCGCCTCCCGCACTCCGACGACGTCGAACGCCTCATCTCGGACTTCGAAGCCATCCCGGAGGTCGACCGCACGAACTCGACGTTCGTCGTCGCGCGCCAGAAGGACACCACGCGCCCGCTCCAGAGTTACAGTATCGACACGCTGCTCGAAGAACTCTCCGAGGAGTGAGTTGCAGGCCGGGTGCGTTCAGGCGCGCTTCTGAATCTCTTCACGCAGCACTTCGCTGACCAGGTCGCCGTCCGCCTTCCCGCGGAGCGCGCCCATGCACTCGCCCATCAGCGCGGAGAACGCGCCCATGCCCTCCGCTTCGACCTGGTCGCTGTTCCGTTCGACCACGTCGACGACGGCCGCTCGGACCTCGTCCTCGGCTGCGGAACCGAGACCGAGTTCGTCGGCGAGGTCGTCCGCCTCCCTGTCGGGTTGCTCCGAGAGCGCCGCGAGCAACTCCGGGACGCCCTCCTGAGCGAGGTCGCCGTCAGCCACGAGGCCGAACACGCCACGGACGTGGTCGTCGGTGAGTTCGTCGACCGGCACGTCGTCGCGGCGCAGTTCGGTGACCGTCGACTCCAGGGTCTGCGCCGCGAGCGTGGCGTCGACGCCCGCCTCGACCTGTTCCTCGAACAGCGGCCAGCGCCGGCCGAAGGCCACCTGTTCCGCGAGGCCGGCGTCCAGGCCGTACTGGGCCTGATAGCGCTCGACCTTCTCGGTGAGCAGCTCGGGGGTCTCGACCTCCGCGGGGTCGGGGTCGACGGGCGGCACGTCGGTCTCGGGGTACATGCGCGCGGCGCCCGGAAGCGGGCGGAGGTATTCGCTCGTCCCGTCGTCGTTCGCGCCCCGCGTCTCCTCCGGGACGCCCTCGATTGCGGTCTCCGCGCGCTCCGCGACGGCTTCGATGGCGCCCGTCGCCACGCTCGGGCTGTCCGCGACGAGTGCGACGGCGTCCTCGTCGCCCGCACCAACGGCGTCTCGGAGCGCTTCGACCTCGTCCTCTGTGATGCCGTACGCGGGGAGTTCGTCGGTGTGGAAGATGCCGCCCGCGCCGTGGCGCTTCGCGTGGTCGGAGAACTCCGTGCCGAGGCGGCGGTCCGGCTGAAGTTCGCGGCCGACGAGGCCGTCGAACCCGTACAGGGGAACCGCGTAGACGACGCCGTCGGATTCCAGTGCGCCCCGGATGACGCCCGAGCCGGTGCCCTCGAACACTTCGGTGACGTTCTGGGTGTCACCGACGCTCGCGTCGCGCGCGCTGAGTTCTTCGGCGACGTCGACGAGTTCGACCTGCCGGCGGACCTCCTCGCGCACCAGGTCGTCGATGTCGTCGAGGCTCTGGACGCCCTTCATCTCGACGCGCGCGCCGTCCGCGATGGAGACGTTGACGTCCTGGCGGATCGTCCCGAGACCGCGCTTGACCTTCCCCGTCGAGCGCAGCAACATCCCGATCGTTTCTGCGGCTTCGAGCGCCTGCTCGGGGGTGGAGATGTCGGGCTTGGTACCGATCTCGACCAGCGGGATTCCCAGACGGTCCAGCGAGAACTGGACGCCGCCCTCGCGCTCCTCGACGCGCTGGGCGGACTCCTCCTCGAGCATCACGTCCTCGATGCCCACCGCGCCATCGCTGGTCTCGATTTCGCCGTTGTGTGCGATCAGCGTCGAGCGCTGGAATCCCGACGTGTTCGACCCGTCGATGACGACCTTCCGCATGACGTGCGCGCGGTCGACGACGTCCATGTCCAGGAGTTGTGCGATTTCGAGGGTCGTCGCCAGCGCCTCGTCGTCCAGGCGGTGGGGTGGCTCGTCGTCCTCCTCGACGAGACACGTGGAGTCGTACGCGAGGTACTCGAATTCGCGTTCGACCCTGCTCTCCTCGAGGGCCGCTTCGTCTATCTCCCCGAGTTCCGACCGCGTCGGGTGGAGGTACCGCGTGAACGCGCGCTCGGCGTCCTCGGGGTCCCGGAGTCTCGTCGGGCACTCGCAGAACAGTTTCGTCGCCGTGTCCAGTTGCTGGTGGATCTCCAGCCCGGCGACGAGCCCCAGTTCGTCGTAGTCGAACTCGCTCATTACGTCGTGGTGTGGGGCCGAGTGATAAAAAACCGTTCAGTCCGGTCGGCCAAGCCAACGCGACCAACCGGACCGACCCGGCACCTGTGACCGGACCTGGCCGACACGGGTCCTGGACGGGGAAGGGTCGTATCTGTGGCCACCCGTTTGTTTCCGTAGCCCGGAATGTCACGAAATCCGATGCGTTTTTGGCACGTCGCTAACCACTCCGACACACATGTCAGCGGATGTCGGGTCAGTGCAGGAGACGAGTAGTACCAGTCTATTGAGCAGCGTGCGCCCGATCGGGGGGAGCATCTACGGCATCATCTCGTGGGCCGTCGGGTTCGTCGCTGTCGGCGCAGTCTTCCTCGACCGCGTCGAGGACGGCGCACTGGACTTCGGGCAGGAGAGCACCGAGTTCATCGTGGACTTCTTCGCGTGGGTGTTCTACGGCGCCCACACCGTCGACCTGGAGGTGACGGGCGGCGGAGCGACCGAAACCTGGAGCCTCTTCGAGCAGTTCCTCATCCAGGACACGGTGGTATTCCACGTGATTCCGGCCGGCCTGCTGTTCGTGTCGGGGTACATCGTCGCGATGCGGGTCCCGCGCACCCTGGGCTCCGTCGAGGGCGGAATAGCCGGCGCGAGCGTCGCCGTCGGGTACGCCGTCCTGACCTTCGTCGGTGTCAGCTACTTCACCCACACCGTCGGCGGCTTGACGTACGCTCCGCCGATGGTGGATGCGATGCTGTACATGGGTGTCGGGTACCCCGTGCTGTTCGGGGGGCTGGGCGGATTCCTCCAGGGTATGTAAGGGAAGTATTATTTTCTGTCGTCGCCCCCTCTATCAACGTGCTCCAATATTGAAAATTCCCCTAGGTTTTTATCCTCGATTTGTGACGGGATTCGTGTATGAGTGGGAAGGGCGAAGTACCGGAGTACAGTCGACAGGACCTCCGGAAGTCGACGCGATTCGTGGAGGGCGACTACAAGGGAATCAACCCGCGGGAGTTCTACCGGCGGCTCAAACGCCGCCTGGAGGAGGTACAGACGGCAAACGACTTCAAGTACGAGACGCGCGGGGTCCAGGACCGCGACCTCCAGATCAAAAGCGAGCAGGTCGGCGAGAAGACCGGCCGCGTCGACGGCCGGCTCGCGGCGGAATCCGACTGGGAGTTCATCGGGAACGGGAGCCTCGAATACCGTCCGTACGGTCCGCACGGTGCACTCGGCATCCTGGTCGGCGTACTGGTGACACTCGCTGGGGGCCTCTCGAACGAGATGGCCATCGCGGGCGTCGGCATTCTCGGCGTCCTCGTCGGCGGGTACTACTACTTCCAGACCGACACGCACGGGTTCCCGGTCGTCAGGAAGGACGCCATCCGCGTGCTCATCACCGGTGAAGTAAGCGAACGCACCATCGAGGACGACGACGAACGTCGGACTGACATCTTCGCGAACATGAGTGTCATCTACGCCGGTGACACGTTCGTGAACGTCTACTCGGACAACCTCGACGAACTGCCGTGGACGTTCCGCGAGGAACTCCTCCGGCAGGTCAAACGCTGGCACAACAAGATCGTCGTCCAGGACCAGCGCCTCGAAGTCAACGACGGGTTCCTCGCGCACCTGTCGTCGTGGTCGAACCGGAGCCTCGAGGGCGACCGCCAGACCCTCGAGTCCATCCAGCAGGCGCTGAACGAATCCTTCGATGTTCGACTCGAGTACACGGACGAACTCCTCGAACAGCTGCCGTCCGACGTCCAGGACGAACTCAGCGAGCAGCAGGACGCGCTCCGCGGCGAACTCGAGGACCTCGCAGAGGAGATGGACGTCTACGTCGAACGCGAAGGACTCGAACAGACCGCGTAACGCGAGCGGACCCCCTCTTGTGCGGTTTTATTGATCGCGTCGTAGCTGCTGCCAGTCCAATCGGGGAGCGCCGTCGAAGCCGCTGCTATTCGGAGCGGTAGATGGCGTCGAAGACACTGTCCTGGGAGGTGTCGACGAGTTCGTCCGCGACGTCGTCGTCGCGGTCGATGGCGACCGCGTCACCGGCGGAGATGGACCGCGAGCCCGCGGTGTCGAAGACGACCGACGTGAGGTTCCAGCGGCGCTGGAAGACGGTCTGTCGGCGGATGAGTGTCTGAATGCGGTGATAGGGGACGACGCGCGTCCGTCGCTTCCAGAAGCCGACCTGCGCGACCGCGTGGTCGGGTCCCAGGTCGAATCCGCGGTTCCCGTGGGCTCGCCGTGCGGCGGGCCACGCGAGCACGAGCAGCGGCGCGACCACGTACCACGGGACACTCGTCAGGAAGCGGTCGACAGCGAACCCGCCCGCGAGGACGGCGAGGCCGACGAGCAGGTACCGTCGGACGTAGCGCTTGCGGGCGCGCTCCGGCGGGCGGTCGAGGTCGAAGTCGTGGAAGTCCTCGAGGGTGCGCGCCAGCGAGAACACGGCTTCGCGTGGCGCCAGCGGCACCGCGGCCTCCGAGCCCCCGCTGGGCGTACTCCCGGGGCCGTAGCCCGCCGTCTCGACGGCCAGTGACGCGAATCCGTACCGCCGCATCAGGACGTTCTCCTCGACGGCGACCGTCTGGAGCTTCGACAGCGGGATAGTGCCGTCGCGGCGCTGGAGCAGCCCGCGTTCGTACCGCAGGTCGTCGCCCACGCGTCGCAACCGGAACCCGTAGAACTGGATGATGCGCGCTGCGGCCGACGCCACCCACAGGGCGAGGATGCCGACGACGGCGAGCGCGACGACGAGCGCGAGCCCCGGGCCGCTGAGTTGCACGCGGTCGCCGACGAACGGCGCGGCCAGCGGCGCGAACGCCAGAATCCCCGACGCGAGGCGCGGGTCGAACGAGAGGGCTCCGTACAACAGCAGGTCGCGGTCCGACAGTTCGAACAGCGTCTCGCCGCCGACGACCGCCTCGCGCTCGGCCTCGGGCTCCTCGGCGACGCCGACTGACTCGTCGCGGTCCAGCGTCGCGCGGCGCTCGCGGATGGCTTCCTGGAGGTGGTCGGCGTCGGCGCGGCCGACGAACCGCAGGTTGGCTTCCGTGCCGCCGCCGCCCGCCGTCTCGACGTCCACTTCGGCGATGCCGAGCAGGCGCGCGACGAACGACCGCGTGACGTCGACGTTCTGGACGCGCCGGAGCGGAATCTCGCGCTCGCGCCGAGAGAAGACGCCCGAGTAGATGTCGAGGCTCTCGTCGGTGAGTTCGTAGTCGAAGCGGCGGTAGTACGCCACCTCGTAGGCGGTCACGACCAGGAAGACCAACACTGCGGCGACCACGACGCCGCTGGTCAGGACGGGGTCGCCGCCCGCGAACGCGATGCCGCCGATGATGAACGCCCACGCGAGGCCGACGCCCCGCGACACGATGCGGACGGGGACCGATAGCGGGTGGAGTTTCACACCGCATCCCCGGCGTCGCCGGACTCGGGCTCGCTCTCGATTGCGAGACGGCGGAGGGTCTCCTGGACGTCGTCGGCGCGCTGGGCGACGAGGCCGGGAATCGAGACGTCGGCGCCCCGCGACCCCGCGGTGAACACGACCACGCTACCCAGGCCGAGCAGGCGCTCGATGGGGCCGCGACGGGCGTCGACGTGCTGGACGCGCACGTACGGGACGACAGTGCGGACGTTCACGAGCACGCCGCGCTCGATGTAGAGGGTGTCGTCGCGGACCTCGAACCGCCACGCGCGGTACCGCAGGAACACGTGCAGGGCGCCGACTGCGAGCAGGACGACGAAGACGGCACCGCCCGCGACGACGGGAGTGACAGCCACGCGGTCCACGGCGCCGACCGCGAACGTGACGACGACGCCCGCGACGAGCGAACCGACGAGCGAGCGGAGGAGCCAGATGAAGCGGACGCGCGAGTCGAGTCGTTCCATGCGGTGGCAATTACGGTCCGGACACAAGAAGGTGGGCGGGGCGTCACTGCGTCAGCGAATCCTCGGAAACGGGGCCGCTACGGGGGGTGGTCGTGCGTCAGTCGTCGCCGGAGAGGATGCCGCGGTGGGTCATCTTCTCCGGGTCGAGGACGTCTTCGGCCTCCTCGGCGGTGAGGTAGCCCTTCTCGACGACGACTTCCTTGACGGTCTTGCCCTCCTTCAGCGCGGCTTTCGCCGCTTCGCTGGCCTTGTCGTAGCCGATGGCGGGGTTGAGCGCCGTCGCGAGGGCCATCGAGCGCTCGACCTGCTGCTCGCAGTGCTGTTCGTTGGCCTCGAGTTTCGCGACGAACTTCTCGGCGAACGTCTCGCTGGCGTTCGCGACGAGGTCCGCGGACTGCAGGAAGTTGTGTGCGAGCACGGGCTTGTAGAGGTTGAGGTCGAGTTGCCCCTCGACGGCGCCCGCGTTCACCGCGGCGTCGTTGCCGACGACCTGCTTGTGGACCTGGTTGACGGATTCCGCGACCACCGGGTTGATCTTCCCGGGCATGATGGAGGACCCGGGCTGGTTCTCGGGTTGTTCGAGTTCGCCGAGGCCGTTGCGCGGGCCGGAGGCGAGCAGACGGAGGTCGTTCGCGACCTTGTTCAGAGAGCCGGCGACCGTCCGGAGCGCGCCGTGGGCTTCGTTCATCGCGTCGTGGGCGGCCTGCGCCTCGAAGTGGTCGTCGGCCTCCCGGAACTCGACGCCCGTCTCCTCGCTGATGTACGCGGCGGCCTTCTCGGGGAACTCGGGGTGGGTGTTGAGGCCGGTGCCGACGGCGGTGCCGCCGAGGGCCAGTTCCGACAGTCGGGCCTTCACGTCGCGCACGCGCTCGATGCCCTTCTCGACCTGGGTGCGGTAGCCGCCGAACTCCTGACCGAGGCGGACGGGCGTGGCGTCCTGGAGGTGCGTGCGGCCGGTCTTGACGACGCCGTCGAACGCCTCGGCCTGTTCGTCGAGCGCGTTCCGGAGCGTCGCCAGTGCGGGTTCGACGTCCTTCACGAGCGCTTCAAGGCTCGCGACGTGCATCGCGGTCGGGATGACGTCGTTGCTGGACTGCCCGTAGTTGACGTGGTCGTTGGGGTGGACGACGCGTTCGCCGACGTCCTCGCCGAGAATCTCGGCGGCGCGGTTCGCGATGACCTCGTTGGCGTTCATGTTCGAGGACGTGCCGCTGCCGGTCTGGAAGACGTCCACCGGGAACTGGTCGTCGTGGTCGCCCGCGATGACCTCGTCGGCGGCCGCGACGATGGCGTCGGCTTTCTCCTCGTCGACGAGGCCGAGGTCGCGGTTGGCCTGCGCCGCAGCCTTCTTCACGACGCCGAGCGCGCGCACGAAGCGCCGGCCGAACGTCGCGTCAGAAATCGGGAAGTTCTGGATTGCGCGCTGCGTCTGGGCGCCCCAGTAGGCGTCCGCCGGCACCTGAATCTCGCCGAGGCTGTCCTGCTCCGTTCGGTAGTCCTCGCTCATAGTCGGAGCGACGCAACGGTAGCGCGTAAAACCTACTGAATCGATCCCGGGACAGACGTGGCTCGGGGGTGGCCCTGCATCGACCGCGGACACACCTAAGGAATCTATCTTTACTCGGTTCTGGATTAAATATCAGTAACAATTAAGTGCGGCCGACCGGTTCGTCTGAGTAGGTTTCGCACACGGCCGTTACCATGACAAACGACACAAACAGCAGTCTGACACGGCGACGGTACATCAAGGCGGGCGGCGCAGCGGGCGCCACCATCGCAATTGCCGGCTGTCTCGGCGGCGGCGACGGAGACAGCGACGGCGAGGAAACGACGACCGCCAGCGACGACGGCGGCACCACCCAGTCAGATGACGGCGGCCAGGAACTCGAAATCGTCCACTGGTGGACGGCGGGTGGCGAGAAGGACGCGCTGAACGCGCTGATCGAGGGCTTCGAGCAGGAGTACCCCGACGTCGACGTCACGAACAACCCCGCACCGGGCGGAGCCGGGAGCGCGCTCGACACGGAGATCCAGAGCCGCATCATCAACGAGAACCCGCCGAGCACGTTCCAGATCTGGCCGGGGAAGGCGCTCAACACCTACCTCGAGTCCGACGTGCTCGTCGACATCAGTGACAGCGTCTGGGACGACGGTATGCGGGACGCCTACCTCGACGGCGTCAAGGAGATGTCGCAGTCCGAAGACGGCGAGTTCGTCGCCGTCCCGCTGAACATCCACCGCCTCAACAACCTCTTCTACAACGTCAGCGTCCTCGAAGACGCGGGCGTCGACCCGGCGAACCTGGATTCGCCGTCCGCGCTCCTCGACGCGATGGAGACCATCGACGCCGAGACTGACGCCGCGCCGATGGCCCACCAGACGCAGGCGGTCTGGTCGACCCTCCAGATGTGGGAGGACGTGCTCATCGGTCACGCCGGCGTCGACACCTACCAGGACGTCATCGCGGGCAACGTCGCGGACAACGAAACCGCCGTCCGGGAGTCCCTCCAGCTGGTCGCGGACTTCCGCGAGTACTTCAACGAGGACGCCGGCTCCGTCGCGTGGGACGAGGCCAACGCCAAGGTCATCCAGGGCAACGCCGCCTTCATCCACCAGGGCGACTGGGCCGCGGGCCAGTACGGCGCCGCCGACGACTTCGAGTACGACAGCGACTGGGGCAACCTCGCGTTCCCCGGCACCGACGGCGTCTACCACGTCGTCGCCGACTCGTTCGTGATGCCGACGTCCAACCCGTCCCCCGAGGCCACCGAGAAGTGGCTGAGTTACTGTGGCTCCGTGGACGGCCAGGAGCGCTTCAACCCCGTGAAGGGGTCCATCCCGCCGCGCACCGACGTCCCCGACGACGAGTTCGGGCCGTTCCTCACCGCGCAGCGCGAGGACTTCGACAACTCCGACGCGCAGCCGCCGACCATCGCCCACGGCACGGGCGTCACGCCGCAGGTCAAGAGCAACGTGGAGGGCGCGTTCTCCGCGTTCGTCGGGAACTGGAACGTGGACGCCGTGTACAACGAACTCACGAACGCGTTCTAGAGCCACGAGATGCGTTCACGTATTTTGCGAGTACTGCGACCGGGCGAGCAAGCCGACGCGGAGTCCGAGCAGCAGGTACGCACGGACGGCGGCACGTCCGCCGACAGACCCCAGCGCGGCGCGGCTGATTCGGACGCGAGAGCCGACGGCGGCGTGACTGCGACCGCGGACCAGCCGTCGCGAGCGCGTCGCTGGCTCGACAGCGAGTTCGTGAAGTCGCTGCCGTTCTGGCTGCCCGCGACGCTGCTCGTCGGCCTGTTCGTGTACGGCGCAATCGGCTGGAACTTCGTCATCTCGCTGACCGACTGGACGGGGCTCCGGCAGCCCACGTACGACTCCTTCGACTTCGAGATGTACGAGGTGTTCTTCCGGAACGTGGGGAAAGGCGGCCTGCTGTCGGGCCCCCACACCCAGGAGTACTGGGCGCTCCGGAACACGTTCGTGTTGCTCGTCGTGTTCACCGTCGCAGCGCTCGTGGTCGGCCTCCTGCTGGCGATCCTGGTCGACCGCGACATCCGCTACGAGAACACGTTCCGCACAATCTACCTGCTGCCGATGAGCCTCTCGTTCGTCGTCACCGCCATCTTCTGGGCGTGGATGTACAACCCGGACACGGGGATGATAAACGAGACGCTCAGGCTCGTCGGCCTGGGGTCGCTGACGCAGCAGTGGATCAGCGACCCGCAGTTCAAACTGTTCGCGGTGATGTTCGCGCTCGTCTGGCAGTTCAGCGGCTACGCGATGGTCGTCTACCTCGCGGGCCTGCGCGCCATCCCGACCGACCAGTACGAGGCCGCGAAAGTCGACGGCGCCAGCCTCGTGAAGATGTACTGGCGGGTGATCATCCCGCAGTTGCGCGCGTCCACGACAAGCGCCGCCGTCGTCCTGATGGTGTTCGCACTGAAGGCGTTCGACTTCCTGTTCGTCCTCTTCGGGACGCGTCCCGGACCCTCCGCGGACATCCTCGCGATGATGATGTACCGGGAGTCGTTCGGCATCACGAACTGGGCGTACGGCTCCGCGATCGCGATGGTGCTGTTCGTGCTCGCGCTCGGCGTCATCGCGCCGTATCTCTACGTGCAGTTCAAGCGAGGTGAACTCTGATGGCAGACACGACAGACTCCCGGCTGGGACTGAATCGCATCGGCCTGTACGCGGCGCTCGCTCTGCTGGTGGCGTTCTACCTGTCGCCGCTGGAGAGCGCCATCATGACGGCGTTCAAGACTCAGACCGGGTTCTTCGAGACGTCGCCGTTCGTCCCGCCGACGCCGTCGACGTTCACGTTCGACGCGTGGGGGCAGGCCTTCGACCGCCTCGAACAGGGCCTCGTCAACAGCCTGCTGTTCACGATTCCGGCGACCGTGCTGTCAGCGACGCTCGGCAGCCTGGTCGCGTACGGTCTCACGAACACGAAGTGGCGCGGGCAGGCGTTCGTGCTGGTGTTGCTGGTCGCGGGCATCTTCATCCCGTACCAGTCCGTGCTCGTGCCGCTGTCGCGGTTCTGGTCGATCGTGGACGTCGCGAGCCTGTTCGCGTGGTTCGAACCGGTCGCGGACCGGTCGGGGCTCGTCGCGCTCGCTGTGACGCACACCGCGTACGGAATTCCGATCACGACGCTGCTGTTCCGCGCGCACTACCAGTCGCTGGACGACTCGATGCTGGAAGCGGCCCGCCTCGACGGCGCCAGCATCGCGAAGATCTACGCGCGAATCATTCTGCCGCTGTCGATTCCGATGTTCGCAGTCGCGCTCATCTACCAGTTCACGAACATCTGGAATGACCTGCTGTTCGCGCTCGTGCTCGTCCAGAACCCCGCCAACGACGTCGTGACGATGTCGCTGACGTCGCTACAAGGGTCTATGGTTGGGCAGTACAACTTACAGATGGCGGGAGCGTTCATCACCGCGCTCCCCACGCTACTCGTGTACATCTTCTTCGGCGAGCAGTTCGCCGAAGGGGTCGCGGGCGGAGGTGCCTAACATGGCTGAACTAACACTCGACCACATCACCAAGACGTTCGACGACGGGGGCGACGAGATCGTCGCAGTCGACGACGTATCCATCGACATTGCGGACGGCGAGTTCCTCGTGCTCGTCGGTCCCTCCGGCTGTGGGAAGTCCACGACGCTGCGGACCATCGCCGGACTGGAATCGATCACCGACGGCGAAATCCGGCTCGGCGGCGACGTCATCAACGACAAGCGCCCGCAGGACCGCAACACCGCGATGGTGTTCCAGTCGTACGCGCTGTACCCGCACATGACCGTCCGCGGGAACATGGCGTTCGGCCTCGAGGAGTCCACGCAGCTCTCTGACGACGAGATCGACGACCGCGTCACTGAGGCCGCCGAGATGATGGGCATCGCCGACCTGCTGGACCGCAAGCCCGGGGAGCTCTCGGGCGGCCAGCAGCAGCGCGTCGCGCTCGGCCGCGCCATCGTCCGGAACCCCGAGGCCTTCCTGATGGACGAGCCGCTCGCGAACCTGGACGCGAAGCTCCGCGCGCAGATGCGCACGGAACTCCAGCGCATCCAGGAGGACCTCGGCGTGACGACCATCTACGTCACCCACGACCAGACGGAGGCGATGACGATGGGCGACCGCATCGCCATCCTCGACGACGGCGAACTCCAGCAGGTCGGCACGCCGCTGGAGTGCTACCACGAGCCCGCGAACCTCTTCGTCGCCGGCTTCATCGGGGAGCCGTCGATGAACACGTTCGAGGCGCGCGTGGACGGCGCCACGCTGGTCACTGACGACTTCGAGTACGACCTCTCGCAGCGCCACCGCGACGCCATCGGCGCACGCGAGGACGTCGTCTTCGGCATCCGGCCGGAGGACGTCGAAGTCGGCGCGGACACGGCCGACGGCCACACGTACGCGGTCACCGTGGACGTCGTCGAACCGAAGGGCGACGAGAACTACGTCCACATGACGTTCGACGACGACCACGAGACGCCGGACACGTTCACGGCGACCATCGGCGGTCTCCGCCAGGTCGACGCGGGCGACTCCGTCGTCGTCCGGTTCCCGCCGGAAGCGATCCACGTCTTCGACGCAGGCTCCGGCGAGGCCGTCCTGAACCGCTCGCTGGACACGGCCGAGGGCGTCGACCTCGTGCTCTGAACTCCCGGCGGTACCGGCCTCTCATCTCTGTGCGTCTCCCCGCCCGACGCGCCACTGGAAGGCCGCGCTCGGTCCTCGCGGCTGTGTCCCGGAACGCACTTGCACCGCCAACAGAGTCACTCGAACAGTGATGCTCCCGGCGCCGTTCAGGTATCCGCTCCGCGGCGAGCGCGGCGTGGACACCGTCTTGATCGGCGGCGGCCTCCACCTCCTCGCGGTGTACGTGCCAGTGCTCCCCCTGATTGTCGTCCTCGGCTACCTGCTGGTCGTCTTCCGGGAGACCAGCCGACGGGCGGACCGACAGCGATACGACGCGCTGCCGCCGTTCCGGGACGTGCTCGCGACGACGCGGGCGGGGGTCGGCGGCGCTGTCGTCGTCGTCGCGTACCTCCTGCCCGCTGCCGTGACGCTGCTCGTGACGGTCGCTGGGCTCTCGCAGACGTCCATCGACCCCCAGAATATCAGCGTGGGCACGTCCGTCGGGTTCGTCGCCGGGTCGACGGCCTCGCTGCTGCTCGCGGTGGTTTTCCTCTACCTGCTGCCCGCCGCGCTGGCGAACTACCTCGCGCGCGGCCGGATTCGCGGGGCGTTCGACCACGAGGTCCTCCTGCGAGCGGCCAGCGACGGCGCGTACTTCTACGACGTCCTGGTCGGCCTGGTCGCCGGCGGGCTCCTCCTCGTAGTCGCGCGCGCGACCACGGCGTACGCCATCGGGTTCTTCGTCGCGTTCTACGCCGAACTGGTCGTCGTCGGATTCTGGAGTCGCGCCGTCAGTCGAGCGCTCCCGTCGGTCACGGCAGCGAATACGGACGACGCAACCGACACGAACGATACGGACGGCGCGGACGACGGCGCCTGAAGTGACTCCACGGGAGGCGTCTGTTCGAAGTAGCCGCGTGAGCGCACCACCGGGCAAACGTTTTTGTCGCGTCGTTGCCACTCGCCGGCTACATGTCAGTCGTCGTGGGCGCGGTGTTCAGTCTGTTCGGCGGTCTGCTCGTCGTCGCGGGCGTCAAGAGCCTGTTCACAGCGGTGTCCCTGCACCGCAACGACGTCGTCCCGGTCCGGGAGGTTCCGAAAGCTGACCCGCCCGTCGAGTTCGACGGGACGGCGGAAGCCACGACCGACGACGGCGCGTTCGAAGCGCCGTTCTCCGGCGAGGAATCGCTGTACTGTGACGTCTGGATGGAGGCGAAGTCCCGTCACCGGACGGACGTGGACGGCGTCGAGGTACTGGGCGGGGAGGAACCGCGCCGACCCAGCAACACCGAGCCGTCGTGGGGGCTGGTGGAGCGCGACGACGTCCGGCGGCGGTTCGTCGTCCGGGAGGGCGGGGGGCGCGTCGTCGTCGACCCGACTGACGCGGACTTCGAGGTCGACGACGGTCACATGGGCGAGACGGTGCTGACGGTCGGCGAGGGCGAGACGCTCTCCGAAGCCGTCAGGGAGCGACTCGCCGCGCTCGACGACGCGGGCGTGGAATTCGACTGCGAACCGGCGACCTGGGACCGGGAGGAGGAGGCTGTCCGGTACAGCGAGGTGCGACTCGACCCCGGCGAGCCGGTGCACGTCGCCGGCGCGGCGGTCCAGAGTCAGCCCGAGGAGTGGGGCAGCCCCGTTGACGCGACGGTTGGCGCGATGGACGGTGAGCGCTTGCTCGTCAGCGAGGGAACTGAATCGAGCGTGGTCCGCAAGCACTACGTGCAGTTCGTGACTGGCGTCGTCGTCGGCCTCGGCGTGCTCGCAATCGGCGTCCAGGCGCTGACCGCGGCCGGCCTGCTCTAACCGGCCATCGATTCCAGCGTCTCGATGCACTCCAGGAGCGCGCGGCCGTTGTGGTACGCGCCCTTGTACTCCGCGCCCTTCCGGCCGACGGGCTCGCGGTCGTCGGTCACGCCGGAGTGCCACTCGCCGTGGGCTTCGTCCACGTGGTACTCCTCGATGAAATCGTACGTGTCCGCGAAGACGTCGCGGTAGGTGTCGTCGCCGGTCGACTCGTACATGCGGAGCGCGCTGGTCATGCACTCGGCCTGCACCCACCACGCCTTGATGCGGTTCGTCGCGTCGCCGTCCAGCGGCCCGAAGAAGTAGAACCCCCCGTGGTCGTGGTCGTAGCCGCGTTCGAGTGAGAACTCGAACAACCGCTCGTGGAGGTCCGCGAACAGGCGCGTCGAGACGTCGAGCGCGTCCGCGGCCTCCATCGTCAGCCAGACGTTCTCCAGGTCGTGGCCGTACGAGACCACGCGGAAGTCCTCGTCGTCCAGGCGGGGCGTCCAGTCGGGGTCGTACTTGTCAGTGCACGCGGTCAGCTCCTTCCGGACGACCGTGTTCGTGAGCACGTCCAGCAGTTCGTGGAGGCGCTCGCGAGCCGTCTCGTGGCCGGTCGCGCGGTAGAACGTCGTGAACGCCTCCATGAGGTGGAGGTGCGTGTTCATCAGCTTCAGCGTCGGGTCGAGGACGCTCTCGCCGGACTCCTTGGGCGACCAGTCCGGCTCGATGCTCTCCAGGTAGGTCGTCCCCTCCGTGACCTGCGTCCAGTCCGGTTCGAAGTACTCCCGGTAGCCACCGTGCTCGTGGTCCTTCGCGGCGTCGTCGATGGTCTCGAAGAGGTCCACGGCGAGGTCGCGGGCGCCCTCGTCGCCCGTCGCCCGATAGTACTCGGAGAGGCCGTAGAGCGCGAACGACTGCCCGTAGAGGTGCTTGCGAGGTTTCTCGACGTCGCCCGAGCGGGAGACCGACCAGTAGAAGCCGCCGTGGTCGTCGTCGTACATCTCCTCGCGGAGGAAGTCGTAGCCCAGTTCGGCTTGCGCGAGGTAATCGCCGTCGACCGCGTCCGAGCGGGTGAGCCGCGAGAACAGCCACAGCATCCGCGACTGCGTCACGATCATCTTCTCGTCGTTGCCGGCGAACTCGCCCGTGCGGTCGAAACTCAGGATGTACCCGCCGTGTTCGTCGTCGAGACACCGCGGCAGCCAGAAGTCCAGGACGACGTCGTCGAGGTTCCGCCGGAGTTTCGGGAGGTACTCGGCAGCGAGGGTTTCGGAACCAGTACTCATATTCGAGTGAGTGCTTCGCGGACGCGACACTAATCCCTATCGCATCCGCGTACCGCTGCCGAACCCCCGTCCCGCAGTCAGTTCGCGCGCTCCTCGTACTCCGCGGGCGTGTACGTCGACAGGTCCAGCGCGTGAATCTCCTCGGTCATGTGCTCGTCGAGCGCGTCGTACACCATCTCGTGTTGCTGGACAAGTCGCTCCCCCTCGAACGCGGGCGAGACGACCGTGGCCGCGAGGTGGTCGTCGTCGTGTTCGCCGCGCATCCGCGTCACCGTCGCCTCGGCGTCCGGAATCGCGTCCTCGATGAGGGCCTCGATCTCCTCGAACTCCAGGTCCATACCACGTTCTCGGGGTGCCGGCGAGAAAAGCCCGTGGGTCACGAACGGGTCCGCGGAGCTTCCCGAACCCGAGTCCCCGTCCACCGCTACCGGTGACGTTTTTTCGGGCGCGGTCGACGCACCAGCCATGGATTGGTCCCCACGGACTGTCGTGCGGTGGTTCGTCCACCCCGAGCAGGGGTTCCGCGAGTGGCTCTCGCTGCGCTCGGCCGCAGTCGTCGTGCTCGCGCTCTGCCTGCTGAACGCCGTGCTCGTCTCGCAGGCCGCAACCGCAGTCGCGACCGCCACGACCGGCGGAACGGACGTCGAGAACCAGCACAGGCCCCCCGACTGGATCTGCGAGCAAGCGGAGCCCGGGAGCTCGTTCGAGCGGTACCAGGACGCCTGTGAGACCGAACCAGAGACGGTGACTCGGCAGTTCTCGGCGGTCGCGGGGAATGCGGCAGGCGGTCTGGTCCCGCTAGCGTTGCTCGCGCCGCCGGCCGTCTGGCTGGCGGCTAGCGGCCTGTTCGCGGTCGTGATGGGTGGGAAGAGCCACGACGACCCGAGCGACCGCGTCGCGCTGACAGACGTGCTGGCGGTCGTCGGCGTCGGTCTCGCGCCGGCCGCGCTACGCTACGTCGGCCGCACAGCCGTCGTGGAACAGTCCCTGGCCGGCCGCACGCTCGCACCAGCCAGTATCGTGGACGCGAAACGCGTTGCCGTCGACGCGATGATTCCTGCTAGCGCGGTCTACCTCGCCGTCGTCGTCGTCACCGTCGTGTGGTCGGCGTACGTCTGGCGCGGCGGCCTCAGGACAGTCCTCGAGACCGAGTCGCGACGCATCGACGCCGCTGTCGCCGCGGTCGCCGTGCTCCTCGTCGTCCCGGCCGTCCGTCCGGTCTATCTCGGAGCGAGTGCTGTCGGTGCAGGCCTCGCACTGCTCGCATTGGGGCTGCCCGCGATGGCTGCGCCGCGCGTCGTCGAACGCGTCGAGTTGTTCTTCGACCTCATCGGGACCCGCGGGGACGTCGAAGTCAAGTCGTGGCGGGTCGCGCTCACCCAGGTTCTCGGGCTCGCGCTCGTGTTCGCCGGCGCTCTCACCCTGGGCGGCCTCGTGTTGGCGTGAGGACGGCCGGCGAGCGACTCACGTCCACTGGTCGAGGCCGGTCTGCGTGACCGCTTCCTCGATGCGGGAGAACCCGCGCTCGACCTCCTCGGCGTCGACCTCCCATTCGTCGACGACGAACTCGCGAGCGGCGCCGAGGTCCGGCGAGACCTCGAGACGGACGTCGTAGTCGTCGGTGACGTCCGGGTTCAAGAACAGTTCGCGGATGCGGTCTGCGAACTCGACGTGCTCGCCCTCAGCGTCCAGCACGCCCCAGAGGTCGCCGTGCTCGTGGATCGCCGACAGCGCGGTCTTCGGGCCGTAGCCGGTGAGTCCGTCGTTGAAGTCGGTCCCGCAGAGGATGCCGACGTCGACGAGTTGCTCCCACGTCAGGTCGTGTTTCTGCAGGGTCGCGTCGAAGTCCATCCGCTCAGGGGCGCCCTTGCTCGTGAGCTGGCGGAGCGTCACGGGCGCGCCGAGCAGCAGGCAGTCGTAGTCGTCGCTGCCCGCGTAGTCGATGTCGTCGTCCACGCGCGCCATGTGCGCTGCCTGTGCTTCGCCTTCCGCGGGCGCCTCCACTTGCGGGACGCCAAGGTGGTCCAGGAGGTCGCGCGAGGTCTCGTGGATGGTGTCGGTGAGTCGCTGCGTGCGGGCTTCGAGGCGCGCCGCTTCGACGGCCTCGCCCGCTTCCCTGGCTTCCTCGAGTTCCGCCTCGTAGCGCTCGCGTTGCTCGCGGCGCTGTTCGATCTCCTCGTCTTTGAGTTCGGTGACGCCGCCGTCCCAGACGAACACGGGCGTGAGGTCGTTCTCCAGGAACTTCGGGAGCCCCTGGACGATGCCGACGAGGTTCGCCACCTCGACGCCGCCGCTGGTGGTGTAGACGTCCTCCCGCGTCCACTGAACGGTGGTCGTCAGGTACTTGTACAGCCAGTTGTGCGCGTCGACGGCCACCGCGTCGCCCTCCAGTTCCTCGAAGGGGACGTCCTCGATGACCGCGAGCGTCCGCAGGTCCGCGTTACCCATTGTCGGCGCTACGCGGCCCCGGGATGTAAGCGTTGACTCACGCGCCGAGCGCGCTCGCAATCAGCACCGTTGAGATCCCGATAGATGCCACGCCCGCTCCGAACCCGCGCCAGGCCCGGCGGCCACCGACGGCCTCGGCGTACCGCCGCGGCAACGCGTCCCGAACGCGGCCGGGGGCGAGCAGTATCGGGACGGCGGCAGCGAGGTGGACCGCCCCGACGACGAACAGGACTGTCGACAGCAGTGTCACGGGTGAGCGTCGTCGCTCCGCCGTGAAAAATCACGCGTCGAGTCGCGGCGGCGGCGACGCGTCGGCTTTCCGGGTCAGGAACGCCGCTTCCTCCTCCGACCGGTCGCGCCCGCGGTACCTGTCGAGGCCCGCCTGGTACGCCGCCTCCCGGTCTTCGGCGGGTCGCTGGAGCACGAGCTCGGCGATGCCCGTCTCTTCGCCGGTGAACCCGAACCCGGCCTTGTGGAGTGCCTCGTACGCGAAGGGATTGTTCACCGCAATCTTCACGCGGTCGTGGTCCGCCAGTAGTCGGTCGGCGGCGAACGCGCAGAGGTGGGCGCCGACGCCGTCCCCGCGGCGGCCGTCCCGCACGGTGACGTACCGGAGCCACGCTGTCCGAGCGTCCGTTCGGTCGTCGTTGAACGACACCGCCGCGACGACGTCAGTGGTCGGCTCGTCGGCGTCCCGCGCTTCCGGCGGCCAGTCGTCGCGCTCAGCGAGCGGCGTGCCCTCGTACGCGATGGCCTTCCCGGTGTTCGACATCACGAACTTCCCGGCGTAACTGAACCGCCGCCAGTCCAGTTTCAGGGTCGGGCCGTCGTCGGGGCCGCCGAGGACCGCGTACTGCACGCTCACGGGTTGGGCGGCCAGGGCAAAGAGTTGTACGCTCGTGCTCGACCTGAACGTCGCAGGCTCGCGCTGGGGCAAAGAGTTGCAGGCCTGCGGGCTGTCGGTGTCGGCGTGAACGACGTCCAGTACTTCGAGTGGTTCGCGCCGGTGTACGACCTCGTCGTCCCGGCAGCGGACCGTGGCGACCTCGCGCCGGGACTGGCTGCGGCCGAGCGCCCGGTCGAGAGCGTCCTCGACCCTCGGCGGCGGAACGGGCCGGGCAGCGCGCGTGCTCGCCGAGGATACCGCTGAGACCGCGGGCAAAGACGTCGTCGTTGTCGACGCGAGCCATCGGATGCTCGTAGAGGCACGGGGCCACGGACTCCCGGCGGTCCTGGGCGACGCCGCCCAGGTTCCCTTGCGCGAGAGCGCTGTCGACGCCGTCGTGATAACCGACGCGCTCCACCACCTCCCCCGACCGGGAGGCGGCGCTCTCGGAGGCCGCTCGCGTCCTGGAGCCGGGCGGGGTTCTGGTCGTGCGTGACTTCGACCCGACGACCGTCCGCGGCCGGCTCCTGGTCGCCGGCGAACACCTGTTCGGTCTGCGCTCTACGTTCGACTCGCCGGACGAGCTCGCAGCCCGAATCGCCGACACCGGGCTGGACGCTCGCGTCATCCAGCGCGGCTTCGGGTACACCGTGGTCGGCGTCGCGCCGACGACGGGTACCGACTGACGCGTCGCGCGGAACCGGGAGCAACATAACCCCCGCTCGTGAACACGCGGGCATGAATCTCTACGACGCCGACCCGCGCGCGGTCGTCCGGTTCCTCCCAGGGGACCTGCTGGCGGTGTTCGCGTTCGTGCTCGCGGGCACCATCTCGCACGGCTCGCTGACGGCGAACCGGTATGCCGGCGTCCTCCTCCCGTTCCTGGTGGGCTGGATCGTCGTCGCGCCGTTCGCGGGCGGCTACGACGAACGCACCATGGAATCGACGCGAGCGGCGGTCGGGTACGCGCTGGCGTCCTGGCTCGGTGCCGACTTCGTCGGGCAACTGCTGCGCGAGACGGCGTACTTCCCGGGGAACGCCGACCCACAGTTCTTCCTGGTCGCGCTCGTGTTCGGCGGGATTCTCCTCGTCGTGGCGCGGTTCGCGACCCTCGTGGTCGTCGACGTCCGCTCGTAGCGCCTACCTGGCTGCGAGCACGACGGCGATGCCGCTGCCCGTGACAGCGAACGCAGCGAGCACGGCGAACAGCGCGCCCGCGTTCGCGTACTGGAGGATACCGCCGGCGAGCGCCGCGCCGGCCGAACCGACGCCGAACACGCCCAGGTAGGTGTAGCCGTACGAGAGGCCTCGCGTGCCCGCTGGGGTGTAGACGGCGACAGTCGCCTGGTACAGCGGCTGGATGACGAACAGCGCGAACCCGAGCAGCGCGCCGACGACGAGCAGCGGCAGCAGGCCGGCGTCGGCGGCGGGCAGGAACGCGACGGCGAGGACGGCGAGGCCAGCGAACGCCGCGGCGATGCCGCGTTCCACTGGGACGAGTTCGGTGAGTTTCCCGCCGACGTATTGGCCGAGAACGCCGACCATCAGCAGGCCGGCGTACGCGTACCGGTACGGCTCCATCTCGCGGCCCGCGAACTCCACGGGGGTGAACGCCGGGAGCTCCGAGAGCAGGTTCGGGAGGAAGGTGAGCACGCCCCGGTAGTAGAGGCCGCTGAGCATCACGACGAGGAACACGGCGGCGAACGACCCGGCGAGCAGGCGTTTCGATTCCGCGAGGAAGCCCTCGAGCGACGAGACGTCCACGCCCGCTCTCGAGTCGCCGCCGTCCGTCGCTTCGACGGCGGCGTGCTCGTCAAAGCGCACGCGGACGGCGACGACGCCTGCGACGACCGCGGGCACGGCGAGCAGTGCGGTCACGACCCGCCAGTCCGCGACCAGCAGGAGTACGGCGACCGTCAGCGGGCCGAGCGCGGTGCCGACGTTGCCCGCGATGCCGTGGAGGGCGAACGCGTCACCGCGCCTGCTGACGCCGGTCGAGATGAGCGACAGGCCGGACGGGTGGTAGACGCTCGCTGCGACCCCCCAGAGGGCGAGCGCGACGGCGACGACGACCATCGACGGCGCCGCCGCCAGCAGGAAGAACGACGCCGCCATCCCGAACAGACAGCCAGCGATGAGTCGACGCGACCCGAACGAGTCCGAGAGGATGCCGCCCGGGAGCGCGCCGAGGCCGAACAGCGCGTAGCCCGCGGCGACCACGAGGCCCACCGTGCCTTCGCCGACCTGGAAGGCGTCCAGCCACAGTGGGATCAGAATCGGGATGGAGAGTTCGTACGTGTGGACCATCGCGTGCGCGAGCGCCACGAGGCCGACGATTGCGCGGTCGTTCCGATTCACGGAGTTCGGTTACATCCTCGACTGACACGGTTAAAGACGTGTCTACTCCGGCAGCCGCGCAGAATCGCGATCCCGAGGGGAACCACACGATAACTTATACAGGACATACCTCGAACCCGTAGTAAACTATTAGTTGGATGATTCCGAATGTACGGACTGACCTATGACCGGGTACTACGACCTCCTCCTGGTGTTGCTTCCCGCGTCCCTGTTCGGTCTCAGTGGCACGCTCTACGCGGCGGGCCTCGGTCTCACGCTCGCGCTCACGGTCGGCGGACTGGTGGCGACCGGGCTGACTGCCCACGGCCTGTTCGTCAACGACCCGTCGAGCGCCGCTGCGGAGCCGACCAGTCGGTCGAGTGCCGCGCTCGAATCCGCGGACTGACGCCACGACCGGGCGTCGCCCCCGGCGCTTAACTGCCGGACGCACGAATCGGTTCGCATGACCGAGACGCTGTTCCTCTCAGACGACGACGTCGCCGGGCTCGCCGACCCCGCCGCGTACGTCGACGCCGTCCGCGATGCCTATCGACAGCGCGGCGAGGGCGCACCCGCGAAACCGCGGACGAAACTCCTGAACGAGGACCCGCCGGGAATGTTCACCGCCTACGCCGCGGTCCTCCCGGAAACGGGCGCGATGGGCGGATACATGTACAGCGCCGGCTTCAGTGAGGCGGACGGGTGGTTCGTGACGCCACTGTTCGACGCCGAGACTGGGGAGCCGATCGCCATCATCGACGGCGCTCGCATGAACCCCTTCAAGACGGGGGCGGCGGGCGCGGTCGGTGTCGACGCACTCGCCCGCGAGGACGCCACCACGCTCGCAGTCATCGGGAGCGGCGCCCAGGCACGCGGCCAGCTCAGGGCCACCGCCACTGTCCGAGACTTCGACACCGTCCGAGTCTACTCCAGGACGCCAGCCCACCGGGCGTCGTTCGCCGACCAGATGGACGAATACGTCGACGCCGACGTCACTGCCGTCCCGTCCAGCACCGACGCTGTCGCCGGGGCGGACGTGGTGATTACGGCGACGAACGCCAGCGAACCGGTGTTCGACGGCGACGACCTCGACGACGGCACGCACGTCACCGCGATGGGGCAGTACGCCCCCGGGAAGCGGGAACTCGACGCCTCCACCGTCGAGCGCGCCGTGTACGTCCCGGACCTGCGTGAGCGCGCGACTCAGGACGCGGGGTCGTTCCTGCACGCGCTCGAAGCGGGCGCAATCACCGAGGACCACGTCCACGCCGAACTCGGGGCGGTCGTCGCGGAGACCGCACCCGGACGAGAATCGCCCGAGGACGTGACGGTCTTCGACAGCGGCGGGACTGGCATCGAGACCGCGGCAGCCGCGCACATGCTCTACGAGCGAGCCAGCGAACAGGGGCTCGGTCAGACGATCGACTTCGCGCCGGCCAGCGAAGCGCTCACCGGCGAATAGCCCACAACACATCAGTTCTCTGCGGGCGTGGGTTGAAGTACGAGGCCGGAACCAGGCCCCCTGTGACCTGACCACAGTCGCGGGGCGGTCAGCGATAGTGTGGCGCCACGTCCCGCGATCAGCCAGTGCAGTTGCCCTCGCCGCCACCTGTTCGCCCAGAAACAGCCGGTTGCCTTCGTCTCAGACGTACTGTGCGACGCCTAGTGCCTCAAGGAGCGGGATGCCGACAGCCAGTGCCCCGACGAGGTATCCCGCGATAGCGCCGCCGTTCAACAGCGGGAGGCCGGCGTGCGCGCGCCCCGCGAACACCATCCGCATCAACACCAGCAGGCCCAGGAGCGTCCCGACCATCGCGGTCAACGCGGGAATTTCGACGCCCAGAACCGAGGGCGCGTCGAGGAAGAACGCGGCGCTCGCCACCAGAATGGTCGGCATCACGGCGTCACCGAGCCCGATGAAGTAAGCGCCTCGCTGTCCCTCACCCTCGTCCATCTCGTCGTCCTCGGCGGACTCGGCGACGCCCTCGGACTCCTCCAGGAACGAGTAGCCCATCGTCGCGGGCACGACGAGCACGATGGGGAGTCGGAGCTCCATCACGCCTGACGCCAGCGTGAGCATGTGTTCGGTGCCGTAGACGCTGATTGCGTCGTAGACCGCCAGCACGGCAAGGAGGACAATTGCCGGCAGGATGCCGAAGCTGATGCCGAACAGCGCCGCCGCGCCCATCCCGAGAATGGCGCCGGCGGCGTCGATGACCCACCACTCGGGGTAGACGTAGAGCGCGACGACGAGCGCGACCGCCGGCACGTAGGCCGCAGCGTTCACGCCCCCGACGAGCAGCGGCGGGAAGAGGACGGCGAACACGTACGAGGCGATGAAGCCGCTCGTGAAGAGGATGAACGCGCGGAGGATCCACTGCTGGTCGTACTTGATGACCAGCAGGATGCCACCCGTAGCGACCAGCAGGAGCGCGACGTAGAGGATGCTGTTCAGGGGGTTCTGCGGGTCCTCGGTGGACTGCAGGCCCGCGCTCTCGAACGGCTGGAGGAGCGCGAGCGCGCCGAACTGGACGACGACAAACAGCGCGACGACGCCGCCGAGCACGGCCACGGCGCGCAGCGAATCCTTCATGCCCTGCTCGTGGCGCTGCCCGTGCTTTGGCTTTGCGACTCGCCGCGTGCCCGCCGCACCGCGACTATCGGACGTACAGCGTCTCGCCGACCAGTGCAGGCAAGTGGACGCCGCTCGCCGGCGTCACGGAGAGATAGGGCCGTTCGACGGGGCCGAAGACGTCGACGACGCGCCCGACCACGTCGAGGTTCTGGTCGACGACGCTGTCCCCGATGTCGGGGTGGTCGTCGCTCTCGCAGCGGACGACTGCGACGTTCTGTGCGGTACGGACGACGTCGCCGGCGCGCTCCATCAGTCGCGCAGCGCCCCGACGTAGGCCGCGACGGCCTGCAGGAGGTCGGACTTCCCGGCGTCGTCCGCGTCCTTCACGAGCACGCGACCGGAGTCCTCCCAGTTGCGGCGCGGGTACGCGACGTCTCGCTCGACGACGGCGTCGTAGCCGACCTGCTGGACGGCTGTCGCGACTTCGTCGAGTGTCGGGTCGTCGACGGCCAGCGACTGGGGGACGCGGCGGCCCTCGCGACGCGTCAGCGTCGCGTCCAGGTACGCGGGCCAGATGACGTTCTCGACCATACCCGTCGTAGCGGGTCGCGCGGTTAAACGGTATCGGAGCCGAGTAGAAAGCGCAGGTGGTTCGGCCTGGGGGTCAGCGACGCGCGAACAGCACGGCGCCGAGCAGCGCGACGACCGCGGTGCCGATGCCGAAGCCGGGGATCGTCGTCCCGGTGTCACCGGGGTCGGTAGTGGTCTGCGCGACTGTGGTTGTCCCGTCACCGGTCGACTCGGTCGTGGGTGCCTCAGTCGTCGCTTCGGTCGCGGTGGTCGTCGTGTTGGCCTGTTCGTACGCGTCTGGGTGGAACGCTTGCGCCATCTGCGTCATCGGTTCGACGACGCGGGGCGCGGGCTGACTGATGTGGTTCGAGTTCACGACGACGACGTTCCCCTCCTCCCAGGCGGTCGTGTTCCGGACGACCGAGTCCTCGGGGATGTACGAGCGGCTCTCGTTGCCGAGTTGTGCGGGCGGGACGTTCACCACGACGAAATCGGGGTCCTGTTCGACGATGAACTCTGCTGAAAGCTGCGGATAGGGTGCCGTTGCGTTCGCGTTGGCCGCGATGTTCGCGCCGCCGGCGCGGTCGATGATCTGGCCGATGAAGGTGTTCGGCCCGGCCGTGTAGCGGTCGCCCATGTCGAAGTAGACGCTCGGCTCGTCTTGGTCGGCGACCGCCTGTTCGACTGTCTCGACGCTGTCCCGCATCTGGGTGACGGTGGATTCGGCGCCGTCACACTCGCCGGCGAGCTGGCCGATGAGTTCCGTCTTCTCGTAAATGCTCTCGATGGACGTCGCCATCTCGAAGCGGTAGACCGTGACGTCGGCGTCGCGGAGCTGAGTGACGGTCTCGTTGTCGATGGTGTTCGGCGCGAGCACGAGGTCGGGTTCGAGGTCGATGACTTTCTCGGCGTTCACCGTCGACGGGAACCCGGAGGTCACGACTTCGCGAGATTCCGCGCCCTCGAGGAACCCAGCGAACTGCGAGACGCCGACGACTTTGTCGCGAGCGCCGATCTCCCACATCGTTTGTGCGGCGCTCGGGTTGAGCGTGACGACGCGTCCGGGTTCGTCGTCGACCGTGACCTCGTGCCCGCTGGCGTCAGTCACCGTGAGAGGGAACGAGCACTCCAGGTCCTGGGCAGTCGCTGCGTTCGCTGGCGCGTCGCCGGGCGTCGCGCCGGCGACTCCCGCCGCGGGCGCGACGGCGGACAAGGCCAGTAGAACTATTCCAAGTACAATTGCTGTCTGTCGCATATCGAGACGCACGACGTAAGGCAATAAATATTTGGCTAAAGAAATTAGAGTTTAACAGATGCGTGCGTTCACACGAGCGAGCGCGTGGACGGTCGGCACGTTCGGCGTGCTCGTCGCCGTGATGCTCGCCAGCGCGACCATCGGGCCGGTGGACATTTCCGCTGGGAGTGTCGCGCTCGCGGCTCTGGACGAACTCGCAGTCCCCACCGCAGTCACGTTCTACACCTCCACGATGCCGCTGCCGCTCGGCGCCGAAGTCCCGTGGTTCAGTTTCGACATCGCGTACGTCTCGCCACTGGACTTCCCGGTCCCGGGACAAGCGCAGTACATCGTCGGCGAGATTCGGCTGCCCCGCATCGTCCTCGGCGCCGTGGTCGGCGCGGGACTGGCAATCGCCGGCGCCGTCATGCAGGGGTTCTTCCGGAACCCGATGGCCGACCCGTCGATCATCGGCGTCTCCTCGGGCGCCGCCGTCGGCGCCGTCACCGCCATCGCGTTCCCACTGCTGCTGCCGATGGGCGTCCAGGTGTCGGCGTTCGCCGGTGCGCTCGCAGCCGCGTTCGGCGTCTACCTGCTCGCGACGCAGAACGGTCGCACGCCGGTCGCGACGCTCCTGCTGGCTGGCGTGGCCGTCCAGACGTTCCTCGGCGCGGTCACGTCCTACGTCATCGTGCACTCCGGCCGCAGCATCCGAGAAGCCATGTACTGGCTGATGGGGAACCTCAACGCGGCCGGCTGGCACGACGTCGAACTCGCTTTGCCAGTGGTCGTGCTCGGCAACGTCGTCCTGCTGGCGTACGCCCGCGACCTGAACGTCCTGCTGGCCGGCGAGGAGGACGCACACACGCTCGGCGTCGAAGTCGAACGCACGAAACGCGTGCTGCTGGCGGTCTCGAGCGTCGTGACTGCCGCTGCCGTCTCCGTCGCCGGCGTCATCGGGTTCGTCGGCCTCATCGTCCCGCACGTGATGCGCCTGCTCGTCGGCCCCGACCACCGCGTCCTCCTGCCGACGTCCGCGCTCGCGGGCGGCGCGTTCCTGGTGGCCGCGGACACGTTCGCTCGCGCCGGCCCCGCCGAACTTCCGGTGGGCATCGTCACCGCGTTCGTCGGCGCGCCGTTCTTCCTGTACCTGCTCCGGAACCGGGAGGTGCACGCGCTGTGACCCTCGACGTCCGCGACGTCGACGTGGAACTGGGCGGCACCCGGATTCTGGAGGCGGTGAGCGCGAACGTCGCGGACGGCCGCCTCGTCGCCGTTGTCGGCCCGAACGGCGCCGGGAAGTCGACGCTGCTGCGCGCGATGAACGGCATCGTCAACCCGACGCGGGTACCGTGCTCGTGGACGAGCAGGCGGTCCACGACCTGCCGTCGAAGGCCGCAAGTCGCCGCATCGCCAGCGTCCCGCAGGACACCCACCTCGGGTTCGAGTTCACGGTCCGGGAGACCGTCGAGATGGGGCGCCACGCCCACGTGCCCCGGTTCGGCAGCCGACCCGGACCCG
>NZ_WUUU01000005.1 GCF_009831555.1 Halobacterium bonnevillei
CGCCGTGCAGTCGCTCGTAGTACTCGTCGTCGTCGGCTGCGAACCCCGCGTCGACGGCCTGCGTCGGCCAGTCGTCGGGCGCGTCCGCCTCGCCCGCCCGGACGGCCTCGCCCATCGCGGCCGGGTCGTCGGGGTCGACGCCGACGAACCATCCCTGTCCAGTCATGTGCAGGGATTCCGTCCGACGCGGGTTAAACCTACTCGGTGTCGCCGCGCGGCGCGAGCCGCAAGAACGGACGCTCCGACGCACTGGAGAACGGGTGGGTGTGAGCCGCTGCCCTCCGGGCTATCGACCACGATGTGCCGCGTTTCGCACCGCTCACGTCGGCTGCGGGCCGCCTCCCTCGCTCGGTTTGATGCGTCGGACGACGCCCACCGCGCCGGACTTGAGTTTCACGCGCGCCCCCTCGGGGTCCGCCTCGCCGAGCACCGCGCCGATCTCGCCCTCGATGGGGTCCTTGCCGTGGCCCTGTTCGATGACGACGTAGAGCCCCTTCTTGAGTTCGTTCGGATGCGGGTACTCTGGTGGCTCTCGGTCTGACATACGCGATAGTTGGCGCCCTGGCGCAAAGATAGTGCCGGTCGTTTAAGGCGTGGGCGGGCGTCGGCACCCACCATGAGCGTCCCGCCGACCGAGGACCGGAGCAGAATCTCGGACCTCTTCGACGAACTCGAGGACCTCGACGACCACGTCGAGGACGACGAGGCCCGCAAACAGCTCCGCGAAGTGAAGGACCTGGCTACCGACATGCAAGACGACAGCAGGACGTTCGGCCGCGTCATCTACGGGTTCGACGCCAACGATCTGGCGGAAGCCACGCTCGGCGGCCTCCTGTTCGGCATCCCGATGGCCGTCGAAGGCGGCACACTCGAAGCGGGCGAGTTCCTCGCCGGCCACCCCCTGTTGCTCGTCGCGAACGTCGCCGCCACCGTCGCCATCGTGTACGGTGTCCTCTACGTCGCGCGCTTCCAGGACGTCCGCGTCAGGGACCCGATTCTCGGATTCGTCCCGCGGCGACTCGCCGGCGTGCTCGGCGCGTCGGTCGTCACGGCGACGGCGCTGCTGACAGCGTGGGGATTCATCTCCTGGAGCGACCCGCGCCTCGCAGCGGCCACCGTCTCCGTCGCGTTGCTCCCGATGGCCATCGGCGCCGCCCTCGGCGACATCCTCCCCGGCAGCTAGGCTGATTCCGGCGCCACTCGACGCGCCGCCCGATTCCGGGTGACGCCGCCGAAAGACAACGGTTAAAACGCGTCCGGCCGCAAAACAGTCGTATGAGCGAAAGCGACACCGAAGCCAAACGGGCGCGCAAGTGCGTGTCCTGTGGCATCAACATCTCCGGCACCACCGCAGCCGCGTTCAAATGTCCGGACTGCGGGCAGCAGATCTACCGCTGCGCGAAGTGCCGCAAGCAGAGCAACCTCTACGAGTGCCCCGACTGCGGGTTCCGGGGGCCGTAACCATGGGGAAGGTCGCCGCCGTCCTCAAGGTCATGCCGGACAGCCCCGAAGCCGACCTCGACGACCTCGAGAGCCGCCTCTCCGAGTCGCTCCCCGAGGGGGCGAAGATCAACGGCACCGACACCGAGGAAGTCGCATTCGGCCTCACCGCCCTCCTCACCACCGTCATCGTCCCCGACGACGCCGGCGGCACCGAAGCCGTCGAAGACGCGTTCGCGAACGTCGACGGCGTCGAATCCGTCGCCGTCGAAGAAGTCGGTCGTATATAGCGACCTTTTTCGCTGCGCGCGCCGACGGCGCGCTCGGTAAACGCTCGGCCAAAAGCGCTCCTCGCTCCGTCCGTCAGAGCAAGCTCTGACGACGTCACGTTCGCTCCGCTCACGTGACTTCCGCCCGCTCCGCTCGCGTCAGTCGTTCGTCGGCCTGCGCGCGCTCGCTCCGCTCGCTTGCGCAGCGATGCGGCCGCCTCGGGTTCTTCGAACCGCTCACGGGTCGCTACACTCCCCGTTCGCGCAGGTCGCTGCGCGTAGCGAAGCGCGCCGCTCGGCGGCCGAATGCTCCTGCATCGATGGGTCAATTCTCGACAATCGCGCCGACGTCCACGCTGAATCCCCAGCCTTCGTCGAGGTAGTTCTCGTCCTCGAAGCGGTACGCGCCGATCGGGTGGCACTCGTCGCTGTCGTGGGCGGCGAGCACGTGGAACTCGCCAGTCACCGTCTCGCCGGGGTCCAGCGTCTCCTCGCGCATCACCGACGGGAGCGCGACTCCGTCGGTCGCCTGCCAGCAGTCGTCGCTGGGTTCCTCGGGGACGACACCGCCATCCGGCGCGAGCAACAGCGTCCCTCGCCCGTCGGCGTTCTTGCCGAGAATCGCGTCCCACGGGACCAGCGACCCGAAGGAGAACGTCCGGGCCTCGTCGGCGTCGTTCGTGAACGCGACTTCGAGACGGGCGGGCCGGTCGCGACCGAAGTTCTCTGTGACGGTCACGCCGATGGTGACGTCTTCGACGGGCGGGTCGTCGGTCTGGACGTCGTCCAGGTGATACGGGAATCCCGTTCCTGCGTCAGTCGTCCCTTCGGAAGTCGTTTGTTCGTCGGTTGTCTGTTCAGTCGTCCGGCCGTCCGTGGGTCCGCCGCCGCCCGCCCGGGAGCCGGTGCATCCAGCGAGCGAGACGGCGGCCAGTGTCCCGAGGTAGGTTCGGCGCTTCATGGACGAGCGTACGGCCGGGTTTCATAAACGCATTCCCCGGACTCAAAGAATTGTTTTAGCGCCTCTCGGCGGCGATATCGGCCACAAGCCTAAAATACGGCGTCCATCGCCTGCTGGAGGTCGGCCTCCAGGTCGTCGACGTGTTCGATGCCGATGCTCGCGCGAATCAAGGGGTCGGTGAGGCCCGCGGCTTCGCGTTCCTCCTTCGGGATTGCTGCGTGGGTCATCGCGGCCGGCTGCTCGATGAGCGACTCGACGCCGCCCAGCGACTCCGCGAGCGTGAACACCTCGGTCTCGCCGACGAACTCGCTGGCCTCCTCGAGGCTGGCGTCCAGCTCGAAGGAGAGCATCCCGCCGAAGTCGTCCATCTGCTCGGCGGCCAGTTCGTGGTCCGGGTGGCTCTCCAGACCCGGATAGAAGACGTGCTCGACGCGGTCGTGGGCGTCCAGCCACTCCGCGAGGTGCTGGGCGTTCTCGCAGTGGCGGTCCATGCGCACGCCGAGGCTCTTCGTGCCGCGGAGCACGAGGAAGCAGTCGAAGGGACCCGGGGTCGCGCCGACCGAGTTCTGGTAGAACGCGAGGCGTTCGTCGAGGTCTTCGTCGTCGGTGACGAGCGCGCCCGCGACGAGGTCGGAGTGCCCGCCGAGGTATTTCGTGAGGCTGTGACAGACGACGTCGGCACCGTGCTCGAGCGGGCGCTGGAGGTACGGTGTCGCGAACGTGTTGTCGACCGCGCAGAGCGCGTCGTGCTCGTGGGCGACGGCCGCGAGCGCGTCGATGTCGTTGACGTTCATCAGGGGGTTCGTCGGCGTCTCCACCCAGACGAGTTCCGTCGAGTCACGCATGGCGTCCCGGACCGCGGCGTGGTCGGTGGTGTCCACGAAGTCGAACTCGAGGTCGTACTCCTCGTAGACCTGCGTGAAGATGCGGTGGGTGCCACCGTAGACGTCGTTGCCCGCGACGACGTGGTCGCCGGACTCCAGGAGGTTCATCACGGTGTTGATAGCGCCCATCCCCGACGAGAAGCACCGACCGAACTCGCCGCCCTCGAGGCTCGCCAGGTTGTCCTCGAGGTCCGTGCGGGTCGGGTTCCCGGTGCGGGAGTACTCGTACCCGCGGTGGTCGCCCGGCGCGTCCTGGACGTACGTCGAGTTCGCGTAGATCGGCGTCATCAGCGCGCCCGTCTCCTCGTCGGGTTCCTGGCCGGCGTGGATGGCGCGCGTCTCGAAGCGCTGGTCCTCGTCACTCATACGCGGAGCGTCGGCGGCCCGCGAGTTAGGTCTGTTCGTTTCCGCCCCCGCCGTCCCAGTCGCGTTCGCGGTCACGTTCGCCGCCGTCTCCATCTCCCTCCGGGTTCCGCGGGTCGACCGCCGACGAGTCGGGCTACAGCGGGAAGTCGCCGTCCGCGATGCGCTCTGCGACCCGGCCCATGTACTCGACGATCGGCCACTCCCCTGCCGTGCCCGCGCTCTCTACCTGGTGTCGGTGGATGTCCTCCCAGACCGTCGCCAGCGAGAACGCCGCGTGCGCCCGATAGAACCGCGAGTGCTCGAAGACGCGGCCGGTCTGTTCCTCGTACCTCGCGACGAGTTCCCGGCGGGTGGGACTCCCGGGTTCGCTGGTGAACGGGCAGAGGCCGTGTTCGGCCGTCTCCCGGATGCCGGCGAGTTCGTCCTCGCTGGCGTACTCGCCGTCCAGGTCGTCGACAGACGGCGTCGGGTCGCCGGGGTCCCGCCAGTACAGCAGGAAGTACCCGAGCTCCGTCAACGGGTCCCCGACTATCGCCGTCTCCCAGTCCACGACGCCCGTGACGCGGGGCGCCTCGGGTCCACCGAGAAAGACGTTCCCGGGCTTGAAGTCGCCGTGCACGAGCGCGGTGTCCGGTTCTTCAGGAACGTTCTCGTGGAGCCACGCGCCGGCCGCGTGAAGCGCGGGGAGGTCGCGACCCGTGACGCTCGTCGCCGTGTCCAGGCGCTCGCGGTCGCGGTCGAGTTGCTCCCGGAGCGGCACGCGCTCGCAGACGCCAGCGAACGAGTCTGGGTCTACCGAATGCACGTCGGCGAGCGCGTCGACGAGCTCCTCGCCGACCGTGCGGCGCGCCGACTCGGCCTGGAATCGCTGCGGGAGCGGGTCGCCGACGGACGTCGACTCCCCCTCCAGGTGGGTCATCACGAAGAACGGCGCCCCCACGATGGTCTCGTCGTCGCAGTACAGCACCGGTTCGGGCGCGTCCACGGTCGTGTCCGCGAGACGCTCCAGCACCCGGAACTCGGACTCGAGGTCCGCGACCAGGTCGGTGTCGCGGAGTTTGTGTGGTCGCCGGACCACGTACGCGAGACCCTGTTCGGCTGTCGACACGCCGATGGAGAGGTTGAGGGCCTCGTGGAGCAGTTCGGTCTCCACCACGGGCTCGTCGAGTTCGGCGGCGAGGACGGATTCGAGCGCAGACGCGTCGACGCCCAGGGCGGCGAGACTCGTCGCGTCGTCAGTCATACTGCAACGGATTCCGCCGGCCCGTATAAGTCTCGTCCCGGCTCGATAAGCGATACCACAGTCGACGAGCGTCGGTGCAAGTACTGGCAATTGTGGGGGTGGAGACCGCGCCGAGCGACAACGTTTTTCGCCGGGCTCCCGTCTCGTCGCTCGTGAACGTACGGGGCGAAGTTACGGACGTGGGGGACGTGCGCTCGGTGAGCACGCAGTACGGTGAGCGCGACGTGCTCGACGTCCACGTCCGGCCGAACGAGGGTAGCGACGACGACGTTCGACCCGGCGACCCCGAGGCGTCCGTCCGCGTGACGCTGTGGGGGAAGTGGACGGAGACGGCCGACTACCTCGACCCCGGCATGGAGCTGTGGGTGACCGACGCGGACGAAGACGAGTGGAACGGCGAGACGAATTACGCGACGTCGAAGCAGTCGTACGTCGTCGTGGAACCCGACTTCCTCGTGGACGTGACGAACATCCGGTCGTTCGTGCAGTGTCCGCGGATGTACTACTTGAACAAACTCTCCGGGTTGCCGCTGAAGTATCCGGTGACGAAGGGGACCATCGTCCACGAGGTGTTCGGCGACCTGCTGCGCGGCCGGAGCCTGGACGACGCGGTCGCGGAGCGCGTGGACGACGCCGGCCTGGAACTCGGCCTGCTGGGCCGGGACCGCGACGAGGTCGAAGCCGACGTGCGCGCGAACGCCGCGGCCATCGAGGGCTGGCTGAAGCAGGGTCACTTCTCCAGCGACGGCGGCACGCCCGACGCCGACCTGGTCGGTGACGCCGAAAGCGACCCCGCCGAAGACGACTGGCAGGCAGGCGACGACTGGCGCTCTGAGTACACGCTGATTTCGGAGACGTTCGGCATCAAGGGCCGCTGTGACGCCATCCGGCGCGGGATGCCGGTGGAACTCAAGACCGGGAAGAACACGAACCGCGACCCGCGGTTCCACGACAAGGTGCAGGCGGCGTGCTACGCGCTGATGCTCGAGGACCGCGGGGTCGACGTCGACACCGGCACGCTCCTCTACACGAAGAACGCAGCCGTCGACCGCAGCGAGGCGTCGGGCGACCTCTCGCCCGCCAAGGAGTTCTCCATCTCGAAGGGGTTTCTGGAGTTCGTCGTGCGCGAGCGCAACCACCTCGCGGCCATCGAGGCGCGCGGCGACCCCCCGACCGGGTTCGAGGCGGACGCGAAGTGCGAGTACTGCTTCGAGCAGGACACCTGTATGGTGGTTTCGGGCCGACTCGACCAGGAGTCGAAAGCCGGGCAGCTCGGCACGCCCATCCCGGGGGGCGAGCGCGCGTACTTCCGGGAGCTGTACGACGCCGTGGAGGCCGAGCGCCGCGAGGTCCACGACGAGTACCGAAAACTCTGGGAGCAGACGCCGGCGGAACGCGCCGACGACGACCGCGCTGTGGTCGACCTCGAGCCGGCGGGCCGGGAAGAACTGCCGGACGGCCGGTGGCAGCTCACCGCGACCCGTCCGACGGCAGCAGCCTCGAAAATTCGGCAGGGGGACCGCGTGCTGGCCTCCGACGGCGACCCCGTGAAGGGAACCGCGGAGATGGCGCGCGTGGAGACGCTGTCACCGGACCGGGTCGTGGTTACGGCTGACGAACCCGTCGACCTGCGCCGCCTGGACGTCTACCCCTCGGAGCTGAGCGTCGACCGGATGCTCACGGCGCTACACGACGCGCTGCTGAAGGGCGACGAACGCCGCAAGGACGTCCTCTTCGACCGCGCGACCCCCGAGTTCCGTGACGAGGACCACGCCGTCATCGAGAACAACGACGCGCAGAACGCCGCAGTGAACCGCTCGCTGAACGCCGAGGACTTCGCGCTCGTGCACGGGCCGCCCGGCACCGGGAAGACGTACACCATCGCGACGCTCATCCGCGAGTTCGTTGAGCGCGGCGACCGCGTGCTGCTCGCGGCGTTCACGAACCGCGCGGTCGACAACGCGCTCGAAGCGCTCCGCGAGCAGGGATACAGCGACATCGTGCGCGTGGGCACGTCGAACGGCATCCGCGAGGACATGCAGGACCTCCGCCTGAACCAGTCCGGGAACCCCGCGGAGTGCGCGCGAGCGCTCCAGACGGCGGACGTCGTCGCCGCGACGACGGCGACGTGTGGCTCCCGCGTGATGCGCGAACAGGAGTTCGACGTGGTGCTCGTCGACGAGGCCAGCCAGCTCACGGAGCCGGACACGCTGGCCGCAATCAACCACGGCGACCGGTTCGTGCTCGTCGGCGACCACGAGCAACTGCCGCCGGTCGTGCGGTCGGGCGGGCGGCTCGGCACGTCGCTGTTCGAGCGCCTCGTCGACACGCACCCGGAGGCGGCGGTGATGCTCGACCAGCAGTACCGCATGAGCCAGCGCATCCAGGCGTTCTCCTCGGAGTCGTTCTACGACGGCCAGCTCCGGCCGGCCACCGGCGAGGTGGCCGGACAGACGCTCGCTGACCTCGGCGTCGAGACCGGCGGCGCGGTCAGGGACGGCGTCTCCTTCCACGACGTCCCCGGCACGGGCGACGCCCACGTCGACCCCGCGGAGGCCGAGCGCGTCGGCGACGTCGTGCGCGAGTACGTCGACGCCGGCCTCGACCCGGCCGACGTCGGCGTCATCGCGCCGTTCCGCGCGCAGATTGCGGAAATCGGGCGCCACGTCCCCGAGGGGGTCGCCGTCGACACCGTCGACCGCTTCCAGGGCTCCTCGAAGGAAGTCATCGCGGTGTCGTTCGTCGCGACCGGCAGCCTGGACGGCCCGATCTTCGAGGACCACCGCCGCGTGAACGTCGCGCTCACTCGCGCGAAGAAGAGCCTCGTGCTCGTCGGCGACGAGCGGGCGCTCCGCTCGGAACCGCTGTACGACCGGATGGTCGACTGGGCGACGCTGGGCTGACTGCGGGACTGCCGCATCGCGATTCGACCGGCTGCCGAGACCCCAGTCCTTTTTGCACGCCGTCCCGCACGTGACCGTGAATGCCGAAGTCGAACAGCCGGGAGCGCGCTCCCCGCGACGAGGACGCGCTGTCACCCGTGCCCGCGGACCGGGACGCGCCGGACGTTTTCGACGAACGTCCGGACGAGAGCGCCGCCAGCGAGGCGTTCCAGGCGCTCGCGAGCGAGGTCCGGGTCTCCGTGCTCGTCCACCTGCTGCGAGCTGAGCGGGAGGGCACCGGCCCGCGACCGTTCGCCGAAATCCAGGACCTCGTGGGCAGCGACAGCTCCGCGGGGTTCGCCTACCACCTCCGCCAGCTCTCCGGCCACTTCGTCCGGAAGACGCCCGACGGCTACGTCTTGACGCCCGCTGGCCGCCGCGCAGCCAGGGCAGTGCTGTCGGGGGCGTTCACGAGCGACGACCAGCGCGCGAGCTAGCGCGGGCTCCCGAAGAAGCGACGCCTCCCTCCCCGCAGAGTTCTCTTATTCGTCCAGCGATACCGATTCGAGGCGGCCCGGGGTGAGGACGTCGTAGCCGTCGGCGGTCAGGACGCCGGCGTCCGCGTCTGCGACGTCGAACTCCTCGACGGCGGTGTCGAGGCCCCGGAGCGCGAGCGAGAGCGCGGCCGCCTCGGACAGCCCGGTGTCGTACGCCGCTTCGAAGGTGTCCAGCGCGTCGCTCGCACCGGCGCCGACGGCGTCCGCGCGCCACTGCCGGGTTGCGCCCGAGGGGTCGATCTCGACGAGTCGGGGCGCGTCGTCGTAGCCGGCGACGAGCAGCGCAGTTCCGTACGGGCGGCGCCGCCGGTCTGCGTGTACTCCTGGAGGTGGTCGGCGAGGTGCGTCGCGAGCGCGTCCACCGTCGCGGGTTCGTCGTACCGGAGTCGTTCGTCCTGCGCGCGTCGGCGCGCGAGGTCGACGAGTCGCCGGGTGTCGGCGGCGTGGCCAGCGCTCCCGATAGCGACGTGGTCGTCGACGGCGAACAGTTTCTCGACGCTCCCGGGTTCGACGAGCTGCGACCGCCGGGGCGTATGCGACGCGAGGACGACGCATTCGGCGCCGCGGACGCCGACGACTGGCGCGCCCTGCTTGACGGCTTCGCGGGCGTACTCGACCTGGTAGAGGCGGCCGTCCGGCGAAAAGATGGTCGTCCCGCGGTCGTAGGCCTGCTGGTCGGAGCCCTGCATCAGGCCACCTCCGAGGCGGCCTCGACGTCCGTCGCCTCGACGCCCTCGCTGGTGATGGTCGCGACCGTGAGGCCGTTCCCGCTGGCGGTGTCGCGCTCGCTGGCGCTCTCGACTGCGCGCGCCGCGACCGTTCGACCCTCGCTGCGGTCCATGTCCGCGTCGTAGGCTCGTTCGAGGACGCCGTACGCGAGCTGGATGCCGCTGCCGCCGGCGGCGTAGTCGTCCGACAGGACGCCCCCGCCGCCGTCCAGCGTGTAGACCTGCGGTCCGCTGTCGTCGACGCCGCCCAGGATGGGCGTCACGCCGAGCGGCGCGCTCCGGAGGACGTTCCCCGCGAGCGTCGCGAGCGCGTTCGTCGTCAGTCGCTGGTCGCGGCGGTTCTCGTAGAGGCGGGCTTCGGCTCGCAGCAGTCGCGTGAAGTGCCTGGAGGTGACCGACGGTCCCGGAGAGCGCTGCGGCCGCCGTCGGGTGGAGTCGTTCGACCTTCCGCGTGTCCTTGTTCGTGACGAGCCGCCCGCCGACGCTCGCGCGCCGGTCGGCGGCCAGCACCACCGCGTCGTCGGTGGTGAGGCCGACAATCGTGGTGCCCGTTTCCGTGACGTGGCCGTCGCCGCTCGCGGCTGTGGGTTCGAGCGCCGGGTTCGCCTCGTGAATCGGCAGGCGTTCCCGCCGCCCCGAAGGAGTCGTGGGTGCATCCGGCTGATTGGTGTTCATCGCGTCTCCGGGTAGGGACCCGACACCCAAAAGTATTAGCTAAATTATATTTTAGTGGTCGGGGCAGCGGCCATCGAGGCGGCCACCTTCGAGGTCGAGGACCAGTACCGGATAGTGTTATATTTGCGCCCTGTCAGTACTCTGGCTGCGGCAGGCGCTCCCCCCAGTGCGCGTCGAACGCCAGCGTCTCGCGGTCCTCGGTCGCCGTCTCGTATTCGTCGCGCAGGATCGTGAACCGGTGCTGGTCGGTGACGTCGCCGTTCGGCCGCGTGGAGTGCTGGCGCAACAGTCCCTCGTGGCGGCCGCCGTACGTCTCGACGTACGCCTCGATCATGCGCCGCGACGGGTCGTTCCCGGCAGCACACGTCGTGTAGTAGGCGCCCAGGTCGTAGCGCTCGAAGGTCAACTCCACGAATACTGACGCACGCTCGCGACCGTACCCCCGACCCCAGTACTCCTCGGCGAGGACGATTCCCGAGCCCGCGCGTCGTTTCTCCCACTCCGGCCCGAATGCGGTCAGGCCGACGATTGCGCCGTCCTCGGGTTTCGCCCGCAGGAGGTAGCGCGCCGTCTCGCTGTCAGCGCGCTGCTGCTCGGCCGATTTCACGAACTTCGCGACGTCGTCGAGAGTCCGAAACCGGAACCAGGGCATGTGTTCGGTCGCGTCCTCCTGCCAGTCCTCGCGCTGCACGAACTCGTAGAGGTCGAAGACGTCGACGCGCTCCCGGTTCAGAGGCTCGAAGACGAGGCGGTCGGTTTCGATTCGGTCGGGGAAGAGGCTCCATGGCATTCGAATCCCACCATACCCACGATTTCCCGCAATAGAAGGCCTGTGGGTAGCGTACGGGCCTACCGCAACGCTCAAGGGGGTTTTTAGCGCTATTTCAGATTGAGCGAATAGGCAGCCCGCGGACCGGAATCGTCCGCAGTTCCGCGCTCTGCCGCCATGCCGGAATTTTTCGGGCATTTCAGGCGATTTCCACGGAGTCGCGCGCCAGCAAGTTGTCGAGTCGCCTGAGCACGCTTCCCTCCGACAGGCGCGTGTGCTCAGTCGTCGACCTGCTCCCGGACGCGCTCGTGGAACGCCCGCAGGACCGCGTCCTCGTCGTCGGCGAGCACCACGTCGCTCGCGGACAGCGTCGCGAGCCCGAACGACAGCGGCGACGGCGACTGCAGTGTCGTCTCCGAGACGTCGATGTCGCCGTCCTGAACCGCCGAGAGGACCTCGCGGACGCCCGCGAGGTCGAGTTTGTCCTCGACGAGTTCGCGGTACGTCTCCTCGAGCACCGCGAAGTCCTCCAGGCGCTCCGCGAACCCCAGCAGCATCTCGCTGGCGACCTGCTGTTTGCTCGCGGACTTCTCGTGGCCCTTGTAGCGTTTGAGGACGAGCAACGCGCGCGTGGCGTTGATGCGGAAGTACCGCTTCAGGAGGTCCGTGCCGTCCAGGGCGGCGCGCAGCGTCTCGCGGGCGGACGCGGGGTCGGTCTGTCGGAGGAGTTCGGCGACGTCGACTTTCCGGTTGAGCGGCATCGAGAGCGTGAATCCGTTGTCCGCGACGGAGACGCCGACGTTCGCGTTCGCCTCGTTCGCGCACCGGTACGCGAGCAACCGCGAGAGGCCGTCGTTGAACCGCCGGCCGTACGGCGTGCGGACGTGGTACCGGCGCCGGTACTCGTCGCGGTCTTTCACCTCCTCGATGGCGATGCGACCCGTCGTGCTCACGCTGCCGACGCCCGCGTACTTGATCTGGTCGTCGTACATCCGGGCGAGCGCGCGCACCGCGTTCGCGTCGACGGGGAACTCGCGGAGCCACCGCCGCACTGCGGCCGCACCGCCGTCCTCGTAGCGCGTCACGACGTCCGACTGGAAGCGCGCGATTTCCCGGCCGAGGTCGTACGAGAGCGGGAGGCGCTCGGAGTACCACGACGGCACCGTCGCGCGCTCGCTCGTGTAGTCGACGTACACCTTCGACCCGCGCCGGTAGCGGTACGCGAACCGCTCGCCGCCGAGCACGAACACGTCGCCGGCCTCCAGGGTGTCGAGGTAGTCCTCGTCGAGCTGACCGACCCACTCGTCGTCGCCCCTGACGAAGACGTTCACCGTAAACGAATCGGGAATCGTGCCGAGGTTCTGGAGGAGAATCGGGCGCGCGAGGCGGCCGCGCTTCCCGATCATGGGTTCGCCGACGTCGAACTCGGGGTAGTGGTGCTCGCCGTCCACGGGGTCGTTCTCGTCGCGCCAGATCTTCGCGTAGACGTTCCGGTCCTCGAGGCCGTCGTAGTCCGCGGTGAGGTACCGGAACAGCGCCTCGAAGTCCTCGTCGGTGTACTCCCGGTAGGGGTACGCCGACGTGACGGTGTCGCGGAGGTCGGCTTCCCGCAGCGGCCCCGAGATGGCCATCCCGTAGACGTGCTGGACGGCGACGTCGTGGGCGCGTTCGGGAATGTGGACGCGGTCCACGAATCCGGCTTCGGCCTGCCGGAGCATCACCGCGCACTCCACGAGTTCGTCGCGGTCCAGCGCGATGACGCGCCCGGTCACCGTCCGCCCCGGGCGGTGGCCCGCGCGGCCGACGCGCTGCAGGAGGCTCGCGACCGACTTCGGCGACCCGACCTGGACCACGAGGTCGATGTGCGGCATGTCGATGCCGAGTTCGAGGCTCGTCGACGTCGTGGTCACCGACAGCGACCCCTCCTTGAGCTGGCGTTCGACCTGCTTCCGGCGGTCCTTCGAGAGGCTGCCGTGGTGGCACGCCGACGCATCGTCGCCGACCACCCCCCGCTCGCGGAGGTTCTCGAGGACGCGCTCGGCGCCAGACCTGGTGTTCGTGAACACGAGCGTGCTCTCGTGATCGTCGACCAAATCCCCGAGTTCGTCGTAGAACGCGTCGTTGACCGCGCCCTTCGACGCGTTCACGAGGTCCGGCGTCGGGCAGTGCAACTGCAGGTCGTAGTCCCGTGCGAACCGCGCGTCCACGATTTCGCAGTTCCTGGGTTCTCGGCTGGTCGCGTCGTCACCAGTGCCCTCGAACCCGACGAGGAACCGCGCGATGTCCGACAGCGGTTCGACCGTCGCCGAACAGCCGATACGCGCGAAGTCACCCGCGATGCGCTGGAGGCGCTCCAGGCTCACGGAGAGGTGGGTGCCGCGCTTGGAGTCAGCGAGGCTGTGGATCTCGTCGACGACGACGTACTCCACGCTGGCTAGTTTCTCCCGGAACTTCGGGGAGTTCAGCAGAATCGCGAGCGTCTCCGGCGTCGTGTTCAGAATGTGCGGTGTCTCCTCGAGCATCTTTTGTCGGTCGTAGCTCGACGTGTCGCCGTGTCGGATCGCCTGCCGGACGTCCGTGTCCACGCCGCGTTCGGCGAGTCGGTCGCTGATGCCCGACAGCGGGTTCGCGAGGTTGCGCTCGATGTCGTTGGCCAGGGACTTCAGCGGCGACACGTACAGGCAGTACACCTCGTTCGCGAGGCCGCCGTCCTGCTCGCGCTCGAACAGTTCGTTCAGGATGGCCGTGAAGGACGCCAGCGTCTTCCCAGAGCCCGTCGGCGCGGCGATGAGGGCGTTCTCGCCCTCGTGAATCAACGGTATCGCCTCGCGCTGGGGCGGCGTCAGGCAGCCGTCCTCGTCGTCGGGGCTCCCGAAGCGGTCGACCCACCACTCGCTGACGGCGGGGTCGAGCAGAGCCAGAGTGTCGCGGTCGGTCCGGGCGCCGCCCGCCTCCTCCGGCGGCGTCGTCGCCTCCGACTCCGGTCCCATCTTGTGCGTGCTTTGCACCCGGCCGGCAAGTGTCTGACGCCGCGACGACCGCGTCGTCGGTCCGGTACTGCGACGACTTCGCAGCGACCAGGTCAGAGGTCCCTCGCCACCGCACCACTGGAAAAGCGACGTCGGCGGGCTCGAGGTCGAAGCGCTCGACGCGGTCGGAGCCGCGTCGGTCGTAGAACTCGACAGCGTTCAGCGAGGTCGCGGTTTCGGCGCGTTCGAAGCCCGCTGCGCGCATTTCGTCGTGCATCCGCTCGACGAGCGCCGTGCCGACGCCGCTGTCCGCGCGGTCGGGATGCACGTAACACGCGAGGAGTTCAGCGGTGTCGACACCAGTTTCGTCACCGTGGTCCCACTCGCCGAACCCGACGACGCGGCCGTCCCATTCTGCGACCCTGAGTTCGTCCGTTTCGTAGCGCTCGGGCCCCTCGCCGCGCTTGTCCGCCCAGTCCCGGACCTGCTCGTCGGTGTACACGGTTCGGCGAAGTCGTCGAGACGCGGCGACGTGGAGGGCGACCACCGCCATCGCGTCGGCCGGTGTGGCGTCGCGAACCCGCATACTTGGGTGAACACACGCATCCACCTCGATGGAGGCCGGTCTGACACACCGATCAGTACCGCTCTCGGTGGCCCCGCTCTGACACGGCCGTCAGTACCGCTCGCCGAGCACGTCGCCGACGAGCCGCGACTCCGCACGCCGGAGCAGGTCCGAGGCCGTCGAGACGGCGCAGCCGAGTTCGGCAGCCACGTCCTCGATTCCCCCGTCGCGCGGGACCTCGTAGAAGCCGGCCTCCCACGCGACCGCGAGCGCCTCTCGCTGGCGGGCGGTCAAGCCGTCGTCCACGGCGCCAGCGTAGCCACCGACGCGCTGGACGGTGGGCGACGCGCCCTCCGGCATGTCGTCGATGGCTGCCTGGAGGTCATCGGGGTGACCGACCACCGTGAACCGCGCGGTGCGGTCGGACCGGAACTCGATCGGCGGGACGACCACCAGAGTCTGCTGGTCGAACGCCTCGAACACCGGAACGTCGGCGTCCCGGTTCTCGACCCGGGTGTAGACGTAGAACGCGTCGTCGCCCTCCGGAGTCAGGTCGTACTCACGGACGCCGGGCCGCTCGGCGAGCACCGACTCGTAGGCGGTGCGCTCGCCCTCGACGTAGAACAGCAGCGTCCGAGTGTCGCCGGTTCGCGTTCCTTCCAGGAGGACCTCGCGTTCCACGACGGGGGACTCGCAGACGAATGCGTGGACCGGGTGGATGGTCGCGTCGTCGTACTCGATTTCGAGGTCGAGGGACGGCACGCAGTGACGTTCGACGCGACTTCACTTAAATGGGCGATCTGTTTCGTGACAAGACTGGAGGAACGCGGTGTTCGGGTACGAGTATGGACCTGACAGGACGCGTCGGCGTCGTCGCGGTGACAAACGGTCGCCTCTGGAACGGTCGAAGTGCAGAGCCAGCCATCCGGGAGGGACGCGCGTGACCGATGCCTGCTTCGTCTCGTGGCCGCTCCGCGTCGACGCAGTGGACGGCCTCCGCGCCACCGTCGCTCGCGAACTCGACGGCGCAGACGGTAGCGGCGTCGCGGAACTCCTTCCCGAAAGCGGCGTCTCGACGACGTCCGTGTTCATCTACCACGACCACCGGCCGGAATTCGTCTGGTACGTCGAGCACGACGGCGGCGGCGCGTGGGAGAATCCGGCCACAGCCGTCCGCGACGCGTCACCGCTGTTCCCCGCGCTCACCGACCACCTCGCCCCCGGAACGGCGACGGTCGTTGCCGACCTGGATCCCGACGCGGTCGAAGTCGTCCACGCGTCGCTTCCCGACCGCCCGAACTCCTACGCCGACCGGAGCGGCGAACTCCCGACCGTCCTCTCGGGGAACGACGCCGACGCAGGTGTTCCAGACGTAGTCCCGCTGCGACTGGCCATCAGACCAGGGCTCGGCTCGCTGTTTGCTCGCGTTGGCGCCGGCCTCATCGACCGGACGCCGGACTGGCTCGAGGCGAAGTTCGAGGCCGCGTCGCTCGACGTCATGGCGGCCGAGGGAATGTACACAGAAACGCTGTTCCTAGAGCGCACGCCCAACGGCTACGACCTCTGGTGGTACATGGAGTCCGGAAGCATGGCCCAGGTGTACGAGGCCTACTACGAGAGTTCGAGCCGCGTCGCACGCGTCTCCGAGCACGTCCTCGGGTGGGTGCTCGAACGGCCGGAGCGCGCACTCGCCCACCCGGTCGAGGCCAGCGACTTCGAGTTGCTCGCCCACGCTGTGGACGCGGCGCGCGAGTGACGTGCCGAAACCGTTACCCCGCCTGCAGACCGGGTTCTCGGTATGCGACTGACGTTTCTCGGCACGGGGTCGGCGATGCCGACAGGCGACCGGATGCAGACCGGCCTCCTGCTGGAACAATCGGACAGCCGCCTGCTCGTCGACTGCGGGAGCGGCGTCCTGCACACGCTCGCGCGCACCGACGCCGGCTACGAGGCCGTGGACACCGTCCTGCTGACGCACCACCACCTCGACCACGTCAGCGACCTCCTCCCGCTCCTGAAAGCCCGATGGCTCGCCGGCGAAGAGACCCTGACCGTGGTCGGACCGACGGGGACGAAGGGGCTGGTCACGGACCTGCTTGACGTCCACGACTACCTCCAGGGGCGCGTCGACCTGACGCTCCGCGACGTCGAAGTCGGGGCCTTCGAAGTGGCGGGCTTCGACGTGGACGCCATCGAGACGCGGCACTCGATGCCCGGCCTCGCGTACAAGTTCGACGACGAACTCGCGTTCAGCGCGGACACCGAGGCGTTCGCGGGCATGGCCGAGTTCGCGGACGGCTGTCCGGTGCTCGTCCACGACTGCTCGTTCCCCGACGAGGTGGACGTCTCGAACCACCCGACGCCCACGCAGCTCGGCGAATCGCTGGCGGGCGTTGCCGTCGATGAACTCTACCTCACCCACCTCTACCCGCACACGAACGGCAAACACGAAGAGATGCGCGCGTCGGTCGCCGAGCACTTCGACGGCGAGATAACAGTCGCTCGCGACGGCCTCGAAGTCGAGACCTAGGTCAACTGCGAGACGGTCTCCCGGACCTCCTCGACGGTCTGTACCTGGCGGTCAGTCGCGTCCGCGATGTCCTCGAGTGCGTCCGCGATCTCGCCCGCGCGGTCGTCGACGGCGTCGACCATCCCGGCGACCTGCTCGGTGCTGACGGCCTGCTCGTCGGTCGCCTCCGACACCTCCTGGACGCCGGTCGCCGCGTCCTCGACGGCCTCCGTGATCTCGCCGAGCGTCTCCATGGCCTCCTCGACGCGCTCGACGCCCTCCGTGATGCGGCGGTTCATCTCGTCCAGTTGCTCGACGGTCTCCTCGGTGTCCGACTGCATGCGCTCGACCATCTCCTCGACGCGCGTGGACTGTTCGCGTGACTCCTCGGCGAGCTGCTTGACCTCGTCGGCGACGACGGCGAACCCGTCGCCGGCCTCGCCGGCGCGCGCCGCCTCGATGGACGCGTTCAGCGCCAGGAGGTTCGTCTGCTCGGCGATGTCGTCGATGACGCCGGTCACCTCCTCGACGTCCGCGGCCCGCTCCCGCAACCGCTCGACGTCGCCGGTGACGCCATCCGTCGCGTCGTCGATGTCCGCCATCATCTCCAGCGCGTCGTCGGCTGCGGTCTCGCCCCGGCGCGCGAGTTCCTCGGCGTCACGGCTCGTCTCCTGGACGTCGTCGGCGGTCGCGGCGACCTCCTCGATGCTCGCGGAGACGCTCGATATCTCGCGCGCGACGTCGCTCATCCGGTCGGCCTGGTCGTCGGTGAGTGCCTGCATCTCGTCTGTCCGGTCGGCGACGTTCTGGGACGTCGAGACGAGCGAGGACAGCGGTGCTTCGACGTCCTCCGCGACCGTGTTCGCCATTTCTTCCCGCCGGTCGACCTCGGACTGGAGTCGCTGGGAGTAGGAGTCGATGTACGTGTCCATCGCGACCTGCTGGTCGAACGTCAGCAGTTTCAGCATCGGCAGGAACCGCTCGACGAGCGCCTCGACGGCCTCGGTGGCCGCCTCGCCGCGGCCTGCGGTGACGTCTTCGGCGAGGGCGTCGAGCAACCCCTCGTAATACCTCGTGTACGCCCCGAGGTACACCTCCGGTCCCAGGTCGAGCATGTCGTGGATCTTCCCGATGCGAGCACGCTCCGCCGCGTACTCCCGGTCGTACTCGCCGCGGCCGAGGCCGATCAGGTACTCCGTCTGGGTCTCCTTCAGTTGCTCGACGGTCTTCGTCGACTGCCCGAAGATGTCGGTCGTCCGCTCGTGGGACTGCAGGTGGTCGTAGAAGTCGCCGACGAGTTCGTCCGCGACTGAGGCGAAGAGGTCGGCCTCGTCACCGAGGGCTGCCTCCTCCTCGGCGCCGATGCCAGTGAACTCCTTGCGCCACGCCACCTCTGCCTCGTCCAAACCGATGCTGTCTGCCAGTGAACTGCCTTCAACCCCGCGCCGAACGTCTTCGGTGATGCGCGGGCGTCCGTTTGTCGCCATGCGGCCCGCGTATTAGTCTTGCACATATACCACTTTTCCCCGATTACAACATTTGAGACTCAGCCCGCCGTCTTGCAGCAATTATTGCGCCAACCGGTAGCGCAGCACCGCCGCGATACCCCCGAGGTTCTTCAGTTGTTCGCCAGGCGCGAACTCGTGACTGAACACCGTGACGTCCCCGCCCTGCTGTTCGACCTTCGTCACGAGTTCGTTGACGTCGACGTCCCAGTCGCCCTCGCCCGCACGCTCCATCCGCAGGCGCTCGTCGAGGATGAGGAGGGTCTCGACGGCGCCGTACTCCACCGCCTCCGCGACGGCATCGACGCCGTAGGCCGCCTTCCCCTCGGTCGCTATCTGCGTGGTGAGTTCGTCGATGAGTTCGGACTCCTCGGCGATGCGGGTCTGCTCCTGGACCTCCTCGACGGCGCCGCGCTTGAGCACCTCGTGGACGCCGCGGCCGCCCACCGCGCTCGTGTCCACCATCGTGATCTTGTCCTCCAGGTCGGGGTACTCCTCGGTGACGTAGTCGAAGGCGTCCTGTTTCGTGAACCCCGGGCCGGCGAGGATGATGGCCTCGGTCTGCATGCGTGCGAGCGCGTCGGCGAGCGTCGCGAACAGTTCGTCGCGGCCGCGGTCGTTCTGCTCGCCCTTGCCGGTGGTCGCCGTGAACGACCCCTGCTCGTCCACGCCGTACTGCTGGACTACGTGGATGTGAGCCTCGCCCTCCTCCACGGTGGCGATGGCAACGTCCGGCTGGTCGGTCGCCTCCACGGCCTCGTTCAGCCGCTCTAGCTGGTCGGGCTTCCAGTGTTTCTCGACCGCGATCTCCTCGCGTTCCTCGACGTTCAGCGTGTGGTGGAGCCCGAGCTGGTCCTCCCGCGAGCAGTCCGCGATGGTGCCCGCGACCCGCAGGCGGTTCGAGAACTTGTGGAATTCCACGTCCTCGACGTCGATGGTGACGTGCATGTGCTCGCGCTCGCCGCCCGTGTCCCGCATCTGGTCGTCGTTGCGCTGGATGCGGCGGTGCGTGTCCCCCGCCACGAGGTCCCCCGGCTCCAGGACGTACGCGAGGTGCCAGAGGTCGTCGAGGCTCTCGGGGACGAGCGTGATGCGCTCGCCGCCGCCCTCGACGTGGTGGCGCTCCTTCAGTTGCATACGCGAACGGAGGCGGGGGACGCTTTAGTGTCCTGCTACTCTCAGTTCGCCGGATTGCCGCTCGGTGAATTCCGGCAACTCCCGTCACCGATGCACGCCAGGCAGTCCACGCGCGCCCCCATCAGACCCGTACAACCCACCCGTCGTCACTTGAGCAGCCGGCAGCGGACGCGAGCGGCCCGGGGCTTTCCGGGTCGCCTCGCCGTCCGAGGCACAACCAGAACGCCCCCGAAAAACGACGACTCCTAGTCCCGAATCCGACTCCCACCGGGCGGCATGAACTTCTGAATTTCGTCCGGGCTGGCGACCTTCCGGACGAACGATTCGTCGGCGAACCGCTCGCGGAACGCCCGGTACATGCGCTTGGCTGCGTCGCCCTGCGCGAACCGACCGGGCTCGATTTCGATGCTCGTCTCCACGTCGTCGGTGATGGCCTCGATCGGGCCGCCAAGCACGCGCGTGTTCGGCTCGCACGCGATACCGACCGCCCACTCGGCGGGAAGATCCCGGAAGTACGTGCGGTCGCCGCGAATCGCGAAGCCGCCTTTCTCGAGGTACTCGCCGCTCTCGGGCGTCTTCGACACCTGGTCGGGCATCACCATGTAGGCGTCGCCCGCGCCGCGTCCCTCCTTCCAGACGGACGAACAGCACACCGCGAACTGGGCGGCCTGGCGCTTACTCGCCTCCGGCACCTCGATGTCCGCCGACGGCTCGCTCGGCGCCGACGTCTTCAACACCGTGATCGGGCCGCCGTGAGCCTGCGAGTGGAAGAAGCGGTCGTAACGGTCCATGTACTTCTTCACGAGTTCCTCGTTCTGGTCGGCGTCCCGACCGCCAAGCACCAGGAAGCCGTCCGACGTCCGGAACCAGCGGAACCGCTCGTACCACTGCTCCTGCTGGCGGATCGGAATCGAGGACCGCGACAGCCAGTCGATGTCCTCCGGTTCCTCGCCATCGACATCGCGCTCCTCGGGTTCGGCCTCCCACTCCTCGCGGCGCTGCTTTGCCGCCTCGAGTCCTCGCGCGTGTTCTCGATGGCGGCGCGGGCGCCCTCCTTCTTCTCCTCGATGCGCTTGGCTTCCTTATAGTGCCGGTCGGCGTTCTTCTCCACGCCGAACTCGGGGTCCACCTCTACTGTGTGGTCGTCGAGTTCGACGCGGACGGTGCCCTCGGACTCGTTCACGCCGCGGAACGCGTCCGCGCCCGGGACGTCGCCCGCGGCCTCCTCCAACGTCGCCTCGATCTCCTGCCAGCCGTGGCCGGCGTCCCGGGCGTCACGGACCGTCGACAAGATGTCGTCGACGAGGTCGTACTGCGCGTACAGTAATTCGGCCTTCTCGCGCTCGCGTTCTGCCTGCTCGTCGAAGTCCTCGATGGCCTGCTCCTGTTGCTCGATGATGCGCTTTTGCTTCTCGATCTCGTTCTCGAAGTCCGGTCTGGACACCGCTTCGCCGCTCTCCTCTTCCTCGGTCGTGTCGAGGTTCGTGAAGTAGTCGTCGAGCGCGTCGTTGAACGTGTCGAACGCCTCCGACGGCAGGTCCGAGCGCTCCTCGAGCGCCAGCGGCGTGACGTCGACGCGCTGCCCGCGCTCCGCGTCGTCGCCATCGCCGTCCGCCGGTTCGAAGTACACACGGGGATCGAGTTCGCCGGCCTTGACGGGTTCGAGGAGGCGTCCGCTGGCGTCGTACAGCGCGCGGAACTCGTCCTCGCCCGCCTCCGTGATGTCCATGGTCTTCTCGACGCCGGCCCGCGTACAGAGTTCCTCCGCGTAGAGCCCGCCGTAGTTCAGTTGCGTGGCGAGCGTGCGAACGAGGTCCGTGTCGGACTCCCGCATCTTCGCGGCGAACGCCTCGTACTCCAGTTCCAGAGGGTTCACGCGCGCACTCGGGAACCCGTACTGGGCGCCCGGCGCGACGGTCCGGGACTGCAAGCGGACGGTGTCGAGGCTGTCCACGACTTCGCCGTTCTGGTCGACGACGGCGACGTTCCCCTCGCCGAACAGCTCCGCGACGATGGTCGTGTCCTGGTCCTCGCGGCGGAACTCGAACTCCAGAATCCGGTCGAAGCCGTGCTGGCGGACCTCGTGGAAGTCCGCGCCCGACAGGCGGTTCCGCAGCATCTTCGCGAAGTTCGGCGGCCGGCCGGGCGCCGCGGGCACGTGCTCGGGCGCGGCGACGTGCGCGCGCTTCGTGTCGCCGATCTCCACGAGCAGTTCGACGCGCCCGCGGTCGAAATCTCGCATCTTCAATCGCAGGAGGTCGTCGCCGTAGAGGTAGGCCTTGTCGACTTTCGCCCCCTGGAGGTCGTTCAGCTCGGCAGTGAGGGCGACGAGGTCGACGCTCGTCAGCTCCCGCTTCTGGTCCATACCACCCGTTTACTGGTGGGGGCGCCCTCTGCCTTACGGTACGCGTGCCCGACCAGCGGGAGGGCACGGTAGCGCGAACGCGGAGTGCAGTCACCGAAAGAACACAAGGCGCGCTTTCGAGCTGCCGAGAAACGACACCGTCGTCTCTCGGAGCGAGCTGCGTGAGCCGCGTTCCGGGCCGCCAGTACCGTATTCTCGCGGGCTGCGAGCGCGCCAGTACCGTTAGGTGCTCCCGTCGAAAATCGGCGACCGTCCGCCCATGGCGAGCAAACTCGCACGGAAGTTCGATTCGATGTCGTTCCAGGCGCAGATCGTCGTTCTCGCGGCCGTCCTGGACCCGCTGGGGTTCGTCGCCGGCTACCTGCTGGCGCCGGCGTTCGACGCGGAACCGCTCATCGGCGGGGTGGTCGGTCTGGTGGCGGCCAGCGTCCCGACGTCGCTGTTCGTGATGCGGCGAGCAGCCGAGAACGGCTGACGGCGCATCCACCAGGCAATGTTCGACCACCAGCCGCCGCCACGTCCAACTACACCCCCTGCCGGCGCTCGCAGTCGTCGTCGAACTCCACGTCGCGGAACGGCCTCTGCCAGGTTACTCCGAGCCGACGCCAGACCGGGGCCTCTCCGGTGAATGTGACTTACCCTGCGAGCGTGACGTCGAGGTACAGCATGACGATGACGCCCGCCATCAGTCCGAGCGTCGCGATTCGCTCGTTGTCGTTCGAGTGCGTCTCCGGAACGATCTCGTCGCTGATGACGAACAGCATTCCGCCCGCCGCGAACCCCATCGCGTACGGCAGGATGGCCCCGGAAACCGAGACCGCCCACGCACCCAGTAACACCAGGGGAATCTCCACGAGTCCCGCCCGGATACCGGTCAACGCGGCGTAGGATTGCCTATCGAATCCTGCGTTCACGGCTGCGACGGAGACGGCCAACCCTTCGGGGATGTTCTGGAGACCGATGGCGAGCATCAGTGAGAGCCCCTCCGTGACGTTCCCGCTCCCGAATCCGACGCCGACCGCCAGGCCCTCGGGCATGTTGTGGATGGTGATGGCCACGATGAACAACAGGATGGGTGCGAGGTCCGCCTGCGGGATGGTCTGGTCGCTACGCTGTCGACCGGTGATGAGGACGTGCACGTGGGGCACCCAGCGGTCCGCGCGGTCCAGCAACACCACCCCCAGAACGATGCCCACGATTACTTCCAGCAGGCCGTTCGCGCCACCGAACTCGATTCCGGGGAGGATGAGGCTCGTGAAACTCGCGGCGAGCATCACGCCGGCCGCGAACCCGAGCGCGCCGTCCAGTGACCACTGAGACGGGTCCCGCCACACCAACACGAGCGAGGCGCCCAGGAGATTCAACCCCGCGATGACCAGTCCCCCCACGAACGCCTGCATGACCGGGTTCGCGCCTGCGACGTCGAGGAACCACTGCTCCAGCATACGACTGCTGTCACCCGCTGGTGGTTTAAACCCGCAGGCCACGGTCGCGACCGACGGAACCACGCGGAGTCGCGGTGTGCGACCGCAACCAATACACTCACTCAGTCGCTACCGCTGACAATGAGCGACTCGCTGTCCGTCCTCCTCACGAACGACGACGGCATCGACGCCCCCGGCATTCGAGCCCTCTACGACCGCCTCACCGACCGCCACGACGTCACCATCGTCGCCCCTGCACGCGAACAGTCCGGGACCGGCCAGACACGCACGTTCGAACGCATCGAGTACGACGAACGCGAAGAGGGGTACGCCGTCCACGGCACGCCCGCCGACTGCGTCGCGTTCGGCGTCGCCGCCCTCGACGTCACCCCCGACATCGTCGTCTCCGGCTGCAACGACGGCCCGAACCTCGGTGCGCACATCCTCGCGCGCTCCGGCACCGTCGGCGCCGCCATGGAAGCCTCCTTCCTCGGCCTCCCGGCCATCGCCGTCTCCATGTACGACTGGGAGTTCGACCCCGCCGGCGACTGGGAACCCCACTACGACCAGTTCCACACCTGCGCAGACACCGTCGCCGACGTCCTCCCCGGCTTCCACGACGGCACCGTCCTCCCCACGGCCGACTACCTCTCCATCAACGCCCCCGCCACCGAATACGCCAACGACCCCGTGAAACGCGTCACCCGCCCCACCGAAGAGTACGAACTCCGCGCCACCGTCTCCGAATCCAGCGTCAACATCGAGGACCGCTTCTGGCACGAATTCCTCGACCGCGACGTCCCCGACCCCGCTGGCACCGACCGCCACGCCTGCGTCGACAACGAAATCAGCATCAGCCCGCTCACCGTCCCCCACTCCGTCGCTGGCGGCGCCACCCCGGGCGGCCTACTGTAATCCCACTTTTTGCTCTGCGTGGGGCGCGCGTAGCGCGCCCCACTCGGAAACACTTGGGGGAAAAGCACCGTCGGACCCCCTGCCGGGGATCCACGGCGCCCGCGCTCCCTTCGGTCGCGCGGTGAACCGCTTCGCTCGGGTCCTTCGGACCGCTCGCACGCGGATTCTCGCACTGTGGGCTGTGCAGCCTGCAGTTACGAACGTTCAAATACTAGACCGTGAGCAACCCGGTTTGTGACCTGAATACTGCCGCGGGACGCTCCGAGCCGAACTCCTGTTCGGTACGGTGAGCGCGGCACACGTCCCGCGAGAAGCAGTCGCCGCCTGCAAGCCCAAAACCCGGTTCTGCAACCCGCTTAGAGGTGCTTGCTGACGTACGGGCCGTCCTGGAAGTAGCCGAGCTTCTGCTTGTAGTACTGGCGCGCGCCGATGCCGGAAATCACGGAGAGCTTGTCGAACCCCTCGTCGGCGGCCATCTCCTCAGCCTGCGCCATCAGCCGGCGGCCGTAGCCCTGGTGCTGGTGTTTCCCGGCCTCGGCTGAATCGCCGACTCCCAGTTCGCTCCCGTAGACGTGGAGCTCGCGGAGCAGGGCCGCGTTCTCCAGTTCGTCCCGCACGGGGTCGTTCGGGAAGCGCAGTCGCGCGAACCCCACGAGGAGGTCCTTGTCGAAGTCCTCGAAGCTGACGAAGTGCTCCGTGCCGCCCGCCGCGTCGTACGTCATGACGTCGAGTTCGACGTTCTCGGGGTCCTCGTCGTTCATCCCGGCTTCCCGGCAGCGGATGCACTCGCAGGTGTAGTCGTGCTCGTCCATGTGCTGCCAGGCAAGCTGTCGGAGGTTCGACTTCCAGACGCCGGCGTCAATGTGGTCCGCGGGGATGTCACGCTGGACGCGCTGGAGGCGCGTGTACCGCGGAATCATGTCCTTGATCTCCGCGACGAGCTCAGCGGCCTCCTCGTTGTGCAGCGGCTCGAACTCGTCGTTGCGCCACATGTCGTACGTGACAGTGTCCCGGACTACGAGCGTCGGGTAGATCTTGAGGTAGTCCGGCCGCCACTTCTCGTCCTCGAAGAGCCGGCGGAAGTCCTCGAGACACATCTCCTCGCTCATCCCGGGCTGGCCCGGCATCATGTGGAAGCCGACCTTGAACGCCGCGTCCCGCAGCCGGCGGTTCGCGTCGATCGACGCCTGCACGCCGTGCCCGCGGTGCATCTCGCGGTTGATTCGCTCGTAGGTCGTCTGCACGCCCACCTCGACTTTCGTCCCGCCGAGATCGAGCATGCGGTCGACCTGCTCGGGGTCACACCAGTCCGGCTTCGTCTCGAACGTCGTCCCGATGTTCCGGATGTCGCCGAACTCGTTGTCCGCGACGACGTCCTCGAGGTACCGGAAGTCGTACTCGTCGGGGTCTTGGGCGAACGACTTGTCCTCGGCTGGCGCGGGCTCCTGCTCGGGGTCGAAGTCGTTGAGCGCCTCGAGCGCGCGCTTCACGAACCACTCCTGGTAGTCGTGGCTGCGCGCGGTCATCGTGCCCCCCATGAGAATCAGTTCGACCTTGTCCACGGGGTGCCCGATTTCCCGGAGCTGGTGGAGTCGTAGCGTCACCTGTCCGTACGGGTCGTAGTCGTTCTGTACACCGCGGGCGGCCGCTGGCTCGTGCCCAGTGTAGGACTGGCTGGAGGAGAACTCCGACGCCGGTCCGCCCGGACAGTACAGGCACTTGCCGTGCGGGCACATGTGCGGGCTCGTCATGATCGCGACGGGCGTCACACCCGACGCTGTCCGGACCGGCTTGCGCTGGAGGACGTCCTCGAGGTCCTCGCGGCGGCCGTCGGGGGCGTAGTCCAGTAGCTCGGAGTGCTTCGGGACTTTCGCCGCGGAGTACTCCGAGCACACTTCGAGCTTCGCGGCTTCGACGTCGTCGCGGCCGACCTGGCCGTCGAGGATGCGCTGGACGAGCTCCTCGCAGGCGGCCTCGAAGGCGCTGTCGGCGTCCGCACTCATTACGAGACGAAAGCGCCCGAGCGCGAAAAAGCGTGTCGTTGCTACTCGAGCAGTTCGCGGATGCGCCGCACCTCCGACAGCAGTTCGTACTCGTCGGACCGCGTCGCCGTCTGCGTCGAGCGGCCAGCGGTCGCGTCCCCGTGGACCGCCCGGGCGTTCTCCATCAGTTGCTCTTTAAGGGCCTCGTAATCCGGGAGCCCGGACACCGCGAGTTCGGCGCCGGCCTGCCCGGACTGGCCAGCCGTCTGTACCTCGAGGGAGCCGGCGTCGAGCATGCGCTGGATCGGGCCCTGGCTGGTCGTGACGTTCGTGATGCGGCTGTAGGGCACTTCGCTGTGTTGCTTGTACCAGACGCCGCGTCGGTACTCGATGGCGTCCGCAGTGAACCGCAGCGCTGCGGACCGCTCGAACGCGCGGTTGTACCAGACCAGGAACGCAGTGAGAGCGAGGACCGCCGCCGCCACGACGCCGCCGACTACCAGGTCGGCCACGACCGCGCCCGCTACCAGAGGGACGGCGACCAAGACGAATAGCACGGCGACGAAGCGGTTCCTGACCGCTGCGAGTTCCTCAGGCGTGAACCACTGGTTCTCTGGGCGCATACGTCAGCATTGTCGACGGGTGGCTTGAACGTACGGGGACGTCTCTGGCCGCGAGAACGGTCAGGCGAACTGGTCGGCGATGGCGTCGACGACGGCGTCGACGACGGCGTCCTGTTCGCCGGATAGGAACTCGATGCGGCCGTCGCGGGCGCCCCGCGGCTGGACGCCGGCGTCGGGGAGTTCGTCGGCGAGACGTTCGCCGACGGCGTGGACGTCGACTGTGTCGCCGCTGCGGACGCGGAGTTCGTCCCCGCTCACGCCGACGAGGACGTCGGCGCGGTCGCGGCGGCGGTAGAGTTCGTCCAGCAGCAGGTCAACCGGTGGGAAGTCGTACTGGTGGGTGTAGTCGTCGACGTCGAGAATCTCGAACGCGACGCCGTCCTCGCCGCGCACGGAGAGGTGCGGTTCGGCGGTCGAGACTTCGGTCTCGAGGCGCTCGCGGAACTGGTCGGAGACGTGCGTGATGAGGGAGTCGTCGGCATCCCCCCACAGGAGGTCCGAAATGAGTTCACGCTTGTCCTCGTAGGACTGGTAGAACGCTTCCAGCGCGATAGCGTCCCGCAGGTTCTCGAGGGTGTCCGCGCTGTAATTCGTCTGGTCCGCGAGGACAGCGTACGCCTCCGGAACGTCGGCCCAGTACGCGACCGCCGGGAGGTGCGCGAGATCTTCTCGGACGTCAGTGTTGACGAGTGCGGCGAGCTGCGTACCGAGTGCGCCCGTGTTGACGGGGTCTTCGCCCGCTTTCGTCGGGCTAACGAGGACGTCGGCGCCCGCGGCGTCGTCGGTGTAGCCGCCGTCGACGGCGACAGCGTCGGCGTCGTAGATGTCCAGCAGTTCGAACGCGTCCGTGGACTCGCTCGTGGAGCCGGCGCCGACGAGCACGAACAGCGGGTGTTTCTCGTCGTGGCGTTCGGCGGCCTCGAGCATGTTCGTGACGTCGCCGGTGGCGTCGTCGATGGTGTAGAACGCGTCGTCGAGGGGGCGGCGGTCGACGTAGTGGTATTCGGCGTCCTCGCGGGCGTGCTCGTCCCGGATGAGGGGGAGGAGTGCGCGTTCGATCGCGGTCCCGGCGACGTAGCCTTCGACGGTCGCGGTGTGCCGGAGGATTACCGGTCGTGCTTCGACGACGGCGCGGCGGATGGCCGTCGCGGCGTCGACGAGGTCGTCCGTGATGGCTTCGACGGCCGAGTCTTCGGCGAGCAGGTCGGTGGTCTCGGGGGTGGCGCGCTGGTGGAGCGCGTCCTCCATGCGGGCTTCGACGGTCTGGGCGTCCGTGCCCTCGAGCGCTTCGAGGTCCTCGGTCTCGACCTGGAGTTCGCCGCGGCGGCGTTCGACGTCTCCGACGACGCGAACCACGTCGCCGGCTTCGACGTCCGGGTAGGCGCGGACGCCGGCTTCGACGAACGCGGCGCAGTCGATGGCGCCGGTTTCGTCGGCGAGTTCGAAGACGGTCGGCCCGCTGGTCTGGCGTGCGCTCACGAGTTCGCCCTCGACGGTGACGCGGTCGTCGACGTAGTCTTCGAGGTCGGCGACGGGCACGCGCTTCGGCCGGGATTCGTCGTCCGCGTCCGTTTCGACGTCCTCGTCTTCACCCGCGGCCTCCGCAGTTTCGTCGGCTTCGGGTTCGTCGGACGCGTCGGTCGCTGTGGGCTGGCGGACTGCGCGCTCAGTGACTTCGGTCTGCTCCGAGCCCTGGGACGGGGTTTCGTCGGCGTGTTCGGGAGCAGCAGTCTCCTCGTCCGTCGATTCGTCATCGCCCTCGAACTCGAATTCGGAGTCGGAGTCGTCGTCCGCGACCGGCGTCCCGCCGTCCGCGGTTCCCTGTTCGGTCTCCGACGCCGCGTCGTCGTCCTCGGCGTCCGACTCGGACTCGGAGTCGGACGCTGACTCTTCGGGGAGTTCGGCGTCGGAGTCCGCGCTGGGGTCGTCGACGAGGTGGCCGCGGAAGTCGCGGTCGGCCTGTCGAATCGACCAGCCCAGGTCGACGTTGTCGTTGTCGTGAACGTCGGTGACCTGGACGTAGACCTGGTCGCCGGCGTCCCAGTCAAGCGATTCGAGGCGACCGGGGACTTCGCTGCGGTGGAGCAGCCCGGTGACTGAGTCGCCGATGTCGACGAACACGCCGAAGTCGGCGAAGCCGTCGACGGTGCCGCGGTAGTAGCGGCCCGGCGTCAGCTCTGCTGGTGAATTGCCACGGAACTCGAACGCGACGTCCTCCTCGTGCGTGCTGCAGACGCGACCGTCAGTGGAGGAGCCGCAGATGATACACGTACCCATTTGCTTCGAGAAAGCGGGTGCTCCCGTAAACGATTATCGAAAGTCCCCCGGGGTCGGACCGGCCGGGAACGGCGCGCTGTGGCTACAGACTCGCCTGTGTCGAGGCCGGCGGTTGGGCGCCGCGACCTGGCCTTCGAACCCGGCGGCGTCACTCGAAGACGCGGCTGTCGTCCTCGAGTGCGGCGACGTCGTCCATCACGTCGCGGACGTCCTCCGGGAACAGCGACACCTGGACTTCGTTGCCGTCGTCGTCCTCGAAGACGAACTTCACGCGCTTGTCCCCGAACTCGCGTGCCTGCGCGGATTCGACGTCGAACAGTTTCGCTTCCGCCGTCTTGTTCGCGGGGCCGACGTTCTTGATGGAGCCCTCCTTCAGTTCGATCATGAAGTCGGAGAAGTTGATGTTGAGCACGTTCGGGCGTTCGCGGGCCACGAGTTAAACACCGCGCACCGCTGACGCGTTCAGAATCCGAGCGCGGGGAGCGCCTGGACGGTCCGGTCGACCCACGGCATGTAGTCGGCGGTCCACGGGAACAGGTCGGCTGTGGCGACGAACCACCCGAATCCGGACCCGTACGCGAGGACGCCGGGCGGGGTTGCGGCGGCGAGTGCGCGCGGAACGGAGAGTCCGTGCACGACCCGGGTGCCGAGAACGAGCAGGGTGAACGCCCAGAGCCCGCAGATGAAGGTGACAGCGGGCACGGAAACGCCGACGAACGCGCAGGGCGCACTTGCGTACGCCAGCACTTGCACCGTCTCGCTGACCCCGCCGCGTTCGGGTGCGACGGCCACGAGCAACAGCGTCTCGACCGCGGACAGTGCGTGGAGGGCGGCAGGAGTCACGAGCAGGACAGCGATCGCGACGGTGAGCGCGGCGGCGACGGCGCGCGGCGCGGGGAACTCGAGGGCGCGGTCTGGGTAGAGGGCGAGCCGGGTGACTTCCTCGACGAGGACGACGACCATCGCGAACGCGAGGCCGGGCGCCTGGTCGCCCGGAGAGACGGCTTCCGCGAAGAACGTCCGCGGGTTCACGAGCACCTGCGTGAACGACTTCGCGAGGCCGACGGGCCCGCGCTGGCGGCCGCCGTCCGGTTCGATCCAGGTCGTCATCGCGGAATCAGTCCCGTTCGACGACGTGGCAGTTCCGGCACCGCGCCTCGTAGGACTCCTCGGCGCCGACCATGATTGTGGGGTCGTCGTAGTGAGCGGGTTCGCCCTCGATGAGGCGCTGGTTCCGGGTCGCCGGTTCGCCGCACTGCGCGCAGATGGCCTGGAACTTCTCGACGTACTCCGCGACGGCCATCAGTTGCGGAATCGGTTCGAAAGGCTCGCCGCGGTACGTCTGGTCGGTGCCGGAGACGACGACGCGCCGGTCGTCGTCGGCGAGTTCCTGGCAGACTTCGACGAGTTCGCCGGGGAAGAAGTTCGCTTCGTCGACGGCGACGACGTCCTCGCCGTTCAGGTAGCTGGGAATCTTCGCGACGCCTTCTGCCGTGGTGTCGATGACGGTCGCCTCCCACGTGCGGCCGGCGTGTGAGCCGAGCGTGGCCTCGCCGTACCGGTCGTCGATGGCGGGCGTGAACGCCGCGACGGACTGGCCCGCGATTTCCGCGCGGCGGAGTCGCCGGAGCAACTCCTCCGTCTTCCCGGAGAACATCGACCCCGTGATGATCTCGACCCACCCGGAGTTCGTGATGGCGTGCATGCCCGAACACCGGAACGCGGGGCGGCAAAACCCTTGCTCATCTCCCGCCGAATGGGGGTCGTTCCCGCGCCCGGACGCGACGGGAACCCCCGGACCGAGTCAGTCCGCGCCGGTGTTCTGCTCGCTCTCGAACGACCCGGGGTCCGGTTCGATGTTCGCGTACTGGACGACTCGGTGGCCGAGGGTCGCGACGCGGTCCTCGAGGTCGGAGTCGATGAACTCGCCGTTCTCGACGCGGGAGGACGCGTTCGGGACCGCGGCCTGGTACGGGAGCACCCAGGCGTCGAGCGCGCGGAGGACGGACCGGAGGTGTTCGAGCGCGGTGATGGGGAAACTCCCGCCGGAGACGGCGACGAGGCCGACGGTCTTGTCCTCGAACTCGTCGAACCCGCAGTAGTCCAGCGCTGTCTTCAGCGGCGACGAGTAGCTGCCGTGGTACATCGGCGTCGCGAGGAGGACGGCGTCGGCCCGGCGCACGCGTCGCGCGAGTTCGACGGCGTCCTCCGGGTCGTCGCCGTCCGGGTCGTAGATTGGGAGGTCGAGGTGTCGGGGGTCCAGGAGGTCGGTCTCGGCGCCGCGCTCGCTGGCGGCCGCGAGCGCGCGCTGGAGGGCGATTCGTGAGACGCTGTCGTCTCTGAGGCTGCCACAGATGCCGACGACGTGAGGGTCGGTCATGGACGTGGGTTTCGGCCGGAGACCAAAAATCCTCGTCACTCCCGTTTAAGACACCCGAGTCCCAAACCCCGGTCGTGTACGCCAACGTCCTGTTACCGACCGACGGCAGTGACGCCGCCGCAGCCGCTGTCCCGCACGCCATCGAACTCGCAGACCGGTACGGCGCGAGACTCCACGTGCTCTACGTCGCGGACACGACGGAGTACAGCACCGTCACCTTCGAGGACGACGTCGTCGACCCCCTCACGAAGCAGGGCGAGGCGGTCGTCGACGACGCCGTGGAGAAGGCTGAAGAGCGGACCGTCGAGGCAGTCGGCGTCGTCCAGCAGGGCGGCGCCTACGAGACCATCCTCGAGTACGTCGACGACCAGGACGTCGACGTCATCGTGATGGGGACACACGGCCGCCGCGGCCTGGACCGCGCGCTCCTCGGGAGCGTCACCGAGCGCGTCGTCCGGACGGCGGACGTACCCGTGTTGACCGTACGAGAGAACGAGGAGTAGTCGGGTTCGATTCCGCTGGAGAACCAGACGCTCGCCCGCAGATTCCTGCCGACAGACCACCGCGGCAAGCGCTTATCCGCCCCGGGACCGTCTCTCCTTGTAGGGAGAACATGTCCCACCAGAGCGGTCGGTCGGTCACGTACTACGACCGCGTGCTCGCCGCAATCGCCGTCAGCCTGCTCGCTGGCGGTCTCGCAGGCCTCTTCACGCCAGTGGCCGTCGTGACCGGGCTGGCGGCGGGGAGCGTCGCCGCGACCGTGTTCGTCTACGCGGGGTTGTTCCGGAATCCGCCCGTGCCGCGGACCGACCGGCGCGTGACGGCGGCCGTCGTCGTTTGGCACACTGTTCTCCTGTCCTTGCTCGCGCTGGCGTTCCTGTGACGCCGCCGGTGGTCACTCCACCGGGAGTTCCGTTTTGACGATGGTCACGGGCCGCTCGGTCAGCCTGGCGACGCGCTCGGTGACGCTCCCCAGGAGTTGTCGGTAGTCGCCCGGCCGCGACTTCGTCCCGACGACGACCAGGTCCGCGTCCACCTCGTCGGCGTACTCCACGATGGCGGTGGCTGGAGAGCCGTGTCGGAGGGCGGTCGTCACGTCGATGTCCGCACTCGCGGCGGCGTCCTCGATGGCCGCGAGCGCGTCCTCGCCGACCTGTTCGAGCGCTGCCTCCGCGCCCTCGTGTTCGTGGACGTACTCGTCTCCGGGGTAGGAGCCGACGACGTCCTCGTCGACGACGTACAGCGCGTGCAGCGTCGCGTCGCAGGCGGACGCGAGGTTGACAGCGTGGCGCGTCGCTTCCTCGGCTCCCGCTTCGCCGTCCGTGGGTAACAGTATTCGATCGTACATGTATGGGGGTTTGTCGCGGACCGTCAAACTATCCACCCGAATTCCCACCGGCTGAGAACGACGATGAGCCGGGCGCCGTGCGTCACCCGGAAGCCCGAATGGAGCGGCAACGCTCCGCCGCTCTGAAAAACCGCGTCGCGCGGTCTCGAACCACTCAGTCGGATTCCTCGCGCGCGTTGACCGCGACGACCGGTGCGGGCGAGTGGCGGACCAGACGCTCGGTCGTACTCCCGAGGAGGTACCTGTCGATTCCCGTCCGTCCCTGAGTCCCCATCGTCACCAGGTCGATGCCTTCCTCGTCGACGTACGACAGCAGCGACGACGCCGCCGCCCCTTCCCGGACCACGCTGACCGCGTCGAGGCCCGCGTCTCGAGCGCTGTCTGCGAACTCCTCGGTCGCAGCCTCGCCGATGGATTCGAACTCCGTCAACATCTCCGACGGCAGTGTGAACCGGGGCGACGCGCGAGCGCCGCCCGCGTCGACGACGTTGACGGCGTGCAGCGTCGCGTCCACGGCGCCGCCGATCTCTATCGCGTGCTCCAGGGCGGTCGCTGACGCCTCGCTGCCGTCCGTCGGCACCAGGATGTCGTCGTAGCCGGCCTCCGGGAACCCGCGCTCGGTCGCGCGGGCCGTGAGCACCGGCGCGTCCGACCGACGCAACACACTCTCTGTCACGCTCCCCGCGACGTACCGATTCACGCCAGTGCGGCCGTGAGTCCCCATCGCCAGCAGGTCCGCGCCGAATTCGTCGCCATACTCGACGATGGCGTCCGCCGGGTCGCCCTCGAGGACCGTCGTCCGCACGCGCGACGGGTCACCGGCCGCCGCCTCCACCTCGGCGAGAAGGCGTTCTGCCCGCTCCGCTGGGTCCTCGCCCTCGTCAGCGTGCTCCTGCTCTGTGACGTACACGGCGTGGACGGACGACCCGAAGACGTCTGCAAAGTACAGCGCGTGTTCGGTCGCGCGGTGCGCGTGTTCGCTACCGTCCGTCGGAACGAGAATGGTGTCGTACATGCGTGCTCCCTACGGACCGGTACGCCCCCCAGGCGCTTATAACACGTGAGCCATCGGGACGTCCAGAACCGACGAGAGCCCGGACTCAGAACGCCCCCGGGACTACCACGTACGCCAGGATCAGCGTGAGCAGCCCCGTGGCGACACTGTAGTACAGCAGCGGGATGAGCTCGAGTCTGATGACCCGGCCTTCCTCACCGAGGAGTCCGACGACGGTCAGCGCGGCGACGACGTTGTGGATGGCGACGAGGTTGCCGATTGCACCACCGACGGCCTGGCCGGCGACGATGACCTGTGTCGGGACACTGACCTGCTGAGCGGCCTCGTACTGGAAGAGGCCGAAGAGGATGTCGCTGACCGTGTTCGACCCGGCGATGAACGCACCGAACGCGCCGATGAGCCCCGAGAAGAAGGGAAACAGACCACCGGTAGCATCGGCGGTCAGTTCGGAGAGCAGCCCGAGCATCCCGCTGGACGCGCTGGCGGCCTCGAGGACGACGGGGTCACCGGACCGCTGCATGATCATGACGGCCGCGACTGCGAACCAGAGGGCCACCGTTGCCGGTGCGATGTTGCGAAGCGCCTCCGACCACGAGGCGCTGATCTCCCGGCGGTCCATGTCGTGGAGCAGGTAGGTCGCGACCGCGACGAGTACGAACAGCGACCCGGGGAGGTACAACAGTTCGATGCCCTCAGAGAACGGCGTTCCGAGGATGTTGTTCCACGCGAGCACGCCGGTCGTGGAGAGGAACGTCTGGAGCGGGTCGACGACCCGGGTGACGACCAGGAGCAGCGCCACGAGGAGATACGGTGCCCAGGCGACCCCGAGGGACATGTCCTGGTCGTGCAAATCGGAGTAGTCGCTCGTGGTGGGACCACCGTCTGCGGCGACGGTCGACGTTCCACTCGACCCGCCGACGCCCTGTCCCGGTTCGATGCTGCCGACCCAGTGGCTCGGCCAGTCCCCGCGGGGAGCGAACTCCCACGGGTCCTCCGGCAGGAAATAGCCCGCTCGGAGCGTCGACGTGACGACGAGGAGGCCGACCATCGACCCGAGCAGGGCGGGGAACGTCGGCCCGAGGAGATACGCCGTCGCCACGTAGGGAATCGCGAACGACGCCCACGCGAACACCGTCAGCGGGAGGACCTCGAGCGCGGGTCGGATGGAGCGTTCCGCGCCGAAGAATCGGGTCATCATCGCCACGCCGATGAACGGGATCGCGACACCGACGACGGCGTGGATGACTGCCGCCCAGAACCCGACCTGTGCGACGTACGCGCCGACAGTTTCGAATCCACCCTGGGTGACGATCTCCTGTGCGGCTTCGGTTCCCTCCGCGAACACGACGTCGCGAAGCCCGATGACGAGCGGCGTGCCGACTGCGCCGAACGTGATCGCGAGGATGTTCCCGGTCAGCGCCACCACGACCGCGGCCAGCGGCGGGAACCCGAGCCCGACCAGGAGGGGGCCGATGATCGCCGCGGGCGTCCCGAAACCCGCAGCACCCTCGATGAACGACCCCATGAGGAACACGAGCAGGACGACCTGGACGCGCCGGTCCCGGCTGATAGACGCGAACCCTGCGTTGATGACTTCGAACGCCCCGGACTCCTTCAGCGTGTACAACAAGAGTATCGCGCCGAACACGATGACCAGGATCCGGGTGGCGGTGAGCGCGCCGCGAATGGACGCTGCCGCGATGATCGTCGGCGTCATCTCCCAGCCGACGTAGCCCGCTGCTGCCGCGAGCACCCACGCGAACGGCATGGTCCTCGTCGCTGGCTGGTAGAGGCCGACCATCAGGACCGCGATGGCGACCAACGGGAGTAACGCGAGCAAGAGGAGGTCTATCTCTGCCATGATCACCGCGTCCTCCGTTGCTGTGAGTTCCCCGGTACACCGACGGTCCCGAACTGCCTGTTTCGGTCCACCATTGTTCGCTGTTGACGTACGTCGCTGTACTTTCACCGCCGCTTATACCTACCTCCGACTGTCAGTAGCTGGGAGCACTGCCCTCGAGGTCCGCCGTCCGATACCGCTCAGTTGCACGATGGCGTGGCCCAGACGTGCGACTCGCCGGCCGGCGTGCGCTCATTCTCGACCACCCCGAAACCGACGGCAGCGTCTGGAACGGCGACTGCTGGGTACGTGCGGAACGTACTGTAGCCTGCCAGAAACCTGGATTCGCTTCTCCGGGTTCGCGTGGTCGTCGAATCTGACGTCGACAACCGGACGCGACGATTCGAAGAATTGACAGTCACCCGATTCGCCATCTAATTGTGACATGCCAATCGCTTACAGAATATATACGATTGCTATGGCATACGTCGCGGCCGTGGCAGTCGCCTTGTTGGTCTACGGCGCCGCCGACCTCCGCCGCCAGTCGGACGACCTCACGGGTATCTTCGAGGCCGGGACCGGGGCAATCGTGGGACTGTACCTGCTCCTGTTCCAGTTCGAGGGACTGACGAATTCGCTCGTCCGCGGGCTGACTCACGGGTCGCTCGCGGGGCGATCGTACCTCCTCCTGACAGCCGTCGCGGGCGTCGTCACGACGGATTACCTGTTGCGCCGGCTCATCCCGGTCGTACAGGCCGGCGTCAGGCGCCTCACGGCCCGGAACGGGAGCATCGAGACCACCGACTACCGGAGGACGCGACGATCTGTGCTCGGCGTGAGCCTGGGAATCGCCACGGCGGGTTTCACGGGTGGGTTTTCGCTGTTGGACGATTTCCTGCAATCCTCGAACGGCGCAGCGAGCGAGATCTCGGAGTTCCGACAGCGAGCGACGTTCGAAGCACCCTACTTCCCGACGGCCCTGGACTTCAGCGACCGGGGCGACGGGTACGTGACCTCAATTGAAGGGCGGATATTCAGATTCGAACAGCCCGCCCCGGAGCAGGAGTCCCTCAGCTTCACCGAGGTCGCCGCAGGCATTCAGTTCCCCCAGGGCGTCGAGGTCTCAGGCGACACGCTCTACACCGTCGACAACGGGGCCGCGGCGAGCGGCAAGTACGGCGAGGAGGAAGGGTACGAGGTGTTACAGGAATCAAACGGGAAAGTGCTGGCCTTCGACGTCGAACCGGACGGCTCGCTCAGCAATCGGCGCACGATACTTTCGGACCTGCCAGTCGTGAACGGCGACCACGCCCTCCACCAGATCGAGACCGGGCCGGACGGGAGACTGCACCTCTCCATCGGACACCTCGGCGGGCAGAAGTACCCCGAGATGTTCGACGGGAAGCACTACGAGCCCAGCAGTTCGGACCACCCCAACCACGAGTATCTCGGGACCGTGCTTTCCTTCGAACCCGACGGGTCGGACGTCGAAATCGTGGCCACCGGGCTCCGGAACGTCTACGACCTCACGTTCGACCAGCAGGGCCACCTGTTCGGTGCGAACAACGACGGGATGTCGATGCGGTCGAAAGTCTGGGAGTCGCTCCTCCACATCACCGACGGCGCAGACTTCGGCTATCCGGAGTACGGCACGTTCGACTCGAGTCCCCCCGAGGACGACGTCACGGATCCGCTGTGGATCCTTGACGGCGTCCAGTCGACGGGCGTCGAGACGACGGACAAACTCGACATGGCGGATGGCGTCGTCGTGGGTCTCGCCGGCAAGATAGCGTTCGTCCCCATCGGACGCGACGAGGACAGCGTGTACGTGTCGGAGTTCCTCCGCCCCGAGCCGAGCGTCATCGAACCGAACGGGAACCCGATCGTCGTCGAAGCGGGCCCGGACGGCGCGTTGTGGGTCGGCTCCGTCGGTCGGGACGACACGTTCACGCTGTACGAACCCGCGTCCTGAGACGAGCCAGACGGAATCGAGGGAGTCGGGCACGCGGCGGCTGCAGGGGTTGGGAGATCGAAGCGGGCCACCCGCAGCGGGCTACTCCCGCAGGCGTGCGACCGTCTCGCTCTCCCGTTCGACCACGTCGACGAGGCCGTCGGCAGCCAGATCGTCGACCAACTCGCGGAGCCAGTCCCGGCCGGCCTCGCCGTCGGGCACGTAGTCCACTCGCACCCGCGGCCCGAGTTCGTCGAGCGTGAGTTCGTCGTGCTCGGAGAGTGCGGCTACTACCCGTCCGCGTTTCTGCCGCCGACTCCCCTCGAAGTCGGGTTGCGTGGGCACGTCCGGCGCGGTGAAGTCGCCGGTCTGGTACGCGTGACACCACTCCCGCCACGGACAGCCGGTCTCGTCACACGAGGGGGTCTTCTGACAGGCCACGCCGCCGAGTTCCATGATCGCGTTGTTCCAGACGCGCGACTCGCCGTCCGGCATGAGTTCGTTCGCGGCCGACTCGAAGGCGGCGTCGTCGTCCGGGACGTCGAAGGCGCGGTAGAGTACGCGCTTCACGTTTGTGTCCACCACGGCATCGCCGTTGTTGAACGCGAACGACGCGACGGCGTTGGCGGTGTACGGCCCGACCCCCATCAGTTCGGAGAGTTCACCGGGGCCCTCCGGGAACTCGCCGCCGTAGTCGGATTCCACCTGTTGGGCCGCCTCGTGGAGGTACGTCGCGCGGTTGTTGTAGCCGAGGCTGTTCGCGGACCAGAATCCGACGACGTCCGCGCGGTCTGCGGCCGCGAGGGCGGCGGTGGTCGGCCACCGGTCGAGGAACTCGTGGAACGCGTCCTCGACCCGGGAGAGCTGGGTCTGCTGGCTCATCACCTCGGAGACGAGAATCTCGTAGGGGTCGTCCGTCTCCCGCCACGGGAAATCCCGGTGGTCGTCCTCGTACCACGCGACGAGCGCCTCCCGGACAGCGTCCGTGTCGCGGGGGAGTGTCTGCTCCCCTGCCCCCTCTGTCATGGGCGCGAGTTCGGGCGTCCCGCGCATAGGAATGGTGGTTTGGACTGGTCGGTCCCCCCGATTCGCACCAGCGGCGAAGACCCGAGGGCGTTAAGTTCAGGGTCGTCCAACGGACTCGTATGCGAGTACGCGCCCTCCAGGCGGCAGTAGTCGCAGCCCTCGTCGTGACCGCGGGGTGTGCAGGCCTCCCCGGGAGCGACGGGGAGACGGGCGACGAAGCGCCATCAGCGGACGAACTCGAAGCGGACGTCGTCGCTGCGATGAGCGACGTCGAGAGGTACCGGCTGACAATGCAGATGAACGTCTCCGCGAACGGACAGACGCTGTCGATGACCCAGCGCGGCGCCTTCGACAGGGAGGCCGAGCGCGCCCGACTGAACGTCTCCCTGTTCGGTCAGGACGCGACGACGTACATCGACGGCACCACGATGTACCTGCAGTCGAACGGCGAGTGGCAGACCCAGGACCTCTCAGAGTCGGGCGTCTGGGGCGACAGCGAGAGTCTCGCCCGGCAGCGCCAGATTCTGGACTCGGGGAACGTCTCCGTCGCGGGCGGCGGAACAGTCGGCAGCACTGCAACGACTGTGCTCCGCGTCGACCCGGACACCGAGGACATGAAAGCGCTCGTGCAGCAACAGCAGGGCCAGCAGGCGCTCGACGGCGTCACAATCGAGAACGCGACCTACCGGATGCACGTCGCCAACGAGACGAACCTCGTCCGGCAGGTCGAAGCGGACCTGACGATGACGGTGAACGGCCAGACCGCGGAAACGACCGTCACGATGACGTTCTCCGACTACGGCGAACCGGTCGACATTACGATTCCCGACGCCGCCACCGAGCAGCCGTCGAGGGTCGGCGGCTCCGAGCGCGTCCCCGCGATCGCCTGACGCGGTCGCCGGGGGGTTTGTGGAACGGAAAGGCGTATCCCCTCGCCACGGCATGCCTCGGGTATGAGCCTCGACGACCTCGAAACCGACGTGGAATTGGCCTCCGACGACCTCGACGACTACGAGTTCCTCGACCGGGAGAGCCGACAGGAACTGGCGATGCTGAGCGCGGCGCTGGACGCCGACACCGACGAGTTGCTCCGGCGGGCCGTCCACGTCCTGTTCCAGTCGACGACCGAGACGGGTCGCCTGGACTTCCACCTGCGGTCGACCTACGGCGTGACCTACGACGAGTACCTCTCCGGGATGACGTACGACCAGATGGCCGGCGGAACGGAGTTCCAGCAGAGCGACGACGACCGCCGCTACCAGTTCTGAGGCAGCGGAAGCGGCCGCCCGCCCGAATTACGCCTGTCCGCGGGCGGTCGCGTTGATGCCGGACTGGATGAGGTACCACGCGGCCGGCGCGAACACGAGGAACAGCAGGTGGTTCCCCCGCACGGGAGAGTAGGGCGCCTCGTCGTTGCTCTGTCCCCCGTACGCGCTCACCGTATCGATGTGTTGCACGACGCTGCCGGCAGCAGCAAGGCAAGTCCTGGGTCCGAGAACCTGAAGCGGACGCACTGTGTGTCAGCCGTCCGTGGGGTCCTGCGTTCGTCTCGCGGGTCGAATGCGACCCAGTTATGGGGACCAGGTCCCGAGTCTGCAACATGGAAGCCCGAACGCGACGAGCAGTCCTCGCTTCGACGGCAGGTGTCAGTGTAGCGGCGCTCGCCGGGTGCATCGGCGGTGGCAGCGACGACGAGGTGGACGCGCTGGACGCCCCCGAGGGCACGGAGGTCGTTGCGGTCGGTCCGGACGGCGAGTACGTCTTCGACCCGGAGGAGTTGACCACCGCCGCCGGGACGACGGTTCGCTTCGTCTGGCTGTCGAGCACGCACAACGTCGCGGTCACGAGCCAGCCCGACGACGCCAACTGGGACGGCCACGAGGCCATCGAGGACCGGGGGTTCTCCTTCGAGTACACGTTCGAGGCGCCGGGCCGCTACGAGTACGTCTGCACCCCACACCAGAACCAGGGGATGCAGGGCGCGGTCGTCGTCGAGGACGCCTGAGCGACGACCGAACTGTCTGGCCCGAGTCCGGGCCGGAGTCAGGCCACGTCTTCGCTGTGCGCGGTCGACGGGGCCGCGTGCCGGACCTTCGTATCCGCGAGCGCGTCGCCGAAGACGTCCATCGCGACGTCGATCTCCCGTTCGGTGACGTCCAGCGGCGGGAGCAGTCGAACCGTCTTGTAGCCACAGCCGAGCACGAGCAGACCGCGCTCCAGGCAGGCCTTCACGACGGCTTCGCGGCGGTCCTTGGTGTCGAACTCGACGCCGAGCATGAGACCGTTCCCGCGCACGTCGGTGACGAACTCGGGCGCCTCGTCCGCGAGAATCTCGTTCACCTGGCGGCCGCGCTCGGTCACGTTGTCGAGGAGGCCGTCGCTCGTGATCGCGTCGATGGTGGCCACGCCCTGCGCCGCGGCGACGATGTCGCCGGCGCCCCACGTCGAGGACAACCGTCCCGTCTCGTCGGGGAAGAGGTCCTCGCTGGCGATAGTCGCGCCGACCCGCAGGCCCTTCGCTGACGTGATGACGTCCGGGTCGAGGCTCGTGTGGTCGACGCCCCAGAGTTCGCCGGTGCGGCCGAGGCCGGACTGGATCTCGTCGGCGACAACGGGGATGTCGTGAGTCTGCTGGATGTCGACGACGTCGCTCACGAAGTCCTCGTTCGGGACGCGGTAGCCGCCCTCGCCCTGCTGGGGTTCGAGGATGACGTACGCGACTTCCTCGGGGTCGATGACGCCGCGGTCCGGGTGGAGCTTGTCCGCGACGACGTTCCCGCCCGGGCCGTTGGTCTTCCACCCGCACTCGCAGTCGCCCTCGCAGGCACAGTACGGTACGGAGACGATGCCGCCTATCTCGGGGAAGCCACGCCGCTGGACCGTCTTCGAGCGGTTCAACGAGAGCGCCCCGAGCGTGCGCCCGTGGAACGCGCCGTCGAACGTGAACGCGCGGTGGCCGCCGTTCGCGTAACAGATCTTGATGGCGTTCTCGACGGCTTCCGCGCCCGTGTTCGAGAGGAACACCGTGTCGAGGCCGTACGACTCGGTGAGGTCGGTGAGCCGGTCGAGCAGCTGCGTGGAGGTCGGCACGTCGGGGTCTTCGGGCGGCCAGCCGCCGCTGGCGTAGAAGTCCTGGCCCGCGATCTTCGACGGGTCGACGAGGTCGAACTCCGCGAGGCGGTCCACGATCTTCGGGTTGTTGTACCCGAACGGAGCCGCGGCGACGTGGCTCGTGAAGTCCATGAGGACGTTGCCGTCGACGTCCGTGCAGAACGGCCCTGCGGCCTCCTCGGTAATGTCCCAGACGAACTCGTAGACGTACGTGCTCGGCGCAGCGTGCTCGTGGTGATACGACACCCACTGCTCGGCCTTGTCGCCCGGCATCGACCGGACGCTCGGCTCGGCGGTCTCCCTGTCCATGGAAAGACTTGCCCGGCCGCCCGGTAAAAGCGATTCGTTACGGTTCCCGCAAATCTCGCAGACGTGGCTGCCGGTCTCAGGCGGCGACGAACGCCGTCGCGATACCGCCTGCGGTGAGGAGGACGACGCTGTAGCCGGCCACGCGGTACGCGAACGGGCGGTTCGAACTCGTCGCGGTGAGCGCCACCTTCACGCCGATGGAACTGGCCGTCGCGAGGAGGACGGCGATGGTCGCGGACGTCGACGAGATGGCGCCCGTGCGGTAGAGCACGATAGCGGACGTCGTCGCGCCGGCGCTGGACACCAGCCCCGAGAGCACGGCGGTGACGTAGAGGCCCGCCGACCCCCACTGGGTCTGTGCGAGGCCGCCCGCGACCACGACGACGAGGAACATCGCACCGAACCCGAGCGCGTTCCGCATGGAGAACGGACTCTCCAGTTCCATCTCGACGCGGGTCCGCCAGTCCGCGGTCACCGCGGCGACCGCGACACACCCCACGACGATGACCGCAAGTGGGATCGTCGCTTCCACGAGCACGCCCGCCGAGAGCGTGAACACGACGACGATGAGAAGGTTCCGGAGCGCCATCGCGGCGTTCGCCAGCAGGACGCCCGCGACGGCATACGACGACGCTTCCGCGTGCTGGCTGACGTGGTCGAGCATCGTCCCGACGACGGCCGTCGAGGACGCCAGCCCCCCGAAGAAGCCTGTGACGGCGATGCCGCGGCCGCCGTACGTCTTCACGATGACGTAGTTCAGGATGCCGATGCCGGCGACGAACACGACCATCAGCCACACCACGCGCGGTTCGACCTCGACGGCGTACTCGCCGCTCCCGAACCCGACGTTCCCCGCGGGCAGCAGCGGGTAGACGACGAACGCGAGAATCGCGAACTCGAACGTCGACCTGAGTTCCTCGCGGGAGAGCCCCCACGCGAACCCGTGCAGTTCGCGCTTGAACACGAGCAGGAGGCTGCTCGTGACGGCGACGACCGTCGCGGGCAGCACCGCGCCGACCGCCACGAGCACGCCGACGCCGTACGCAACGAGCATGCTCACTGCGGTCGTCAGGTGGAGGCCTTCGTCTTCGTTCCGCATCCCCGAGACCATCAGGACGCCGGCGACGACGATGACGAACGCCGCGCCGACGCCTGAGAGGTACGGCGGGCAGACGACGTCGGCGGCGCCTTCGCATCGCGCCGTGTCGACGAGCGTGAAAATCGTCCCGAGGACGCTGACCAGCGCGAACGTCCGGATTCCCGCCGCCTTCTGGGACCACTCGCGCTCCAGCCCCAGGAACAGGCCGAGCGCGACGGAGAGCGCGATGCGGACGACGTCGCTATCCACGGGCGCGTCCGCCAGCAGTTCCAGTGTACCGGGCACCCCTCTGGATTCTCCACCCCCGTGTAAAAACGTGGGGGCTTCTGTGCGCCAGGGTACCGTGTGGCGTCGGCTCCCCGTCCCTCGCTGTTCGCTTGCCCGTGGACGACACCAGGGAACCTTTTTAGTCGATTGCTGTCGCCCATTCACGTAATGGACGCTCCCGAGTTCGACCGCGCCCGCGCCGTCTGGTGGACGCTGGCAGTAGTACTCGCCGGCGTGTTCGCGTTCACCGTGTACTCGTTCATCGGGACGTTCGTCCTCGGCGTCTTCATCTACTACGCCACGCGCCCCGTCTACCGGCGCCTGCAGCGGTGGGTTCGGCCGCCGACGGTCGCGGCCATCGTCGCGCTCGTGACGCTCGCGCTCCCCGCGATGCTCCTGGCCGCGTACACGACAGCCGTCGGTCTCCAGGAGCTCGATCAACTCCTCACCACACAGGACGTGGACCTCGGTGCGCTGGGCGCGCTCCTGGAACCGTACCTGGACGTCTCCAGCGTCGTCCAGGACCCGGAGGCGTTCCTGAACCAGCCATCCGTGCAGGACGCCCTCCAGAAGACGGCGGACAACGCCCTCGACTACATCGGGTTCCTGACGTCGTTCATCGTCCACATCTTCGCGGTGATCATCATCGCGTTCTATCTGCTGCGCGACGACCACCAGCTCGCGGCGTGGTTCCGCAGGCGGTTCACCGACGGCGCCGGTGTCAGTACCGCGTATGGGCGAGCGGTCGACAACGACTTCTCGAACATCTTCTTCGGGAACATCCTGTTCGCGTTCGCCACGGGCATCATCGCAGCGGTCTCCTACTGGACGCTCAACGCGTTCTCGCCGGCGTCCATCGCCATCCCGTACCCGGTGTTGCTCGGGCTTGTCACCGGCGTCGCGAGCCTGATTCCGATCATCGGCATCAAACTCGTCTGGGTGCCGTTGGCGGGGTGGCTCGGGGTCGTCGCCGTCCAGCAGGACGCCGGCTACGGCTTCGTGGCGGTGTTCGTCGCCGTCGCTGCAGTCATCGTGGACTTCGTTCCCGACCTCCTGTTGCGGCCGTACGTCTCCGGGCGCAACCTCCACCTCGGACTCGTCATCCTCGCGTACGTCTTCGGGCCGCTGCTGTGGGGATGGTACGGCCTCTTCCTCGGACCGATGGTGCTCGTGCTCGTCGTGCACTTCGTCCGCCTGGTGCTCCCCGAACTACTCGCGGGCGAGCAGATCGAACCGGAGCCACTGGGGCGAGACGTCTGGACGGACGGGCGACACGGGACTGTGCAGACGAGAGTTTCGGACTTCCGGACTGACGGCGCGAGCGAAGACGCCGACACCACCAACACGAACTAAGAGACCGTCGCCAGCTAGCGTCGCCGGAGCCGTGTACCGTCGCGGGGGCAGTACTCGAAATCGGGTGTTCTGGTCCGGAATCCACACTCCGGACACTCGTGGACGGTCGGTTCGGAGTCAGACGAGCGCTCACGGAACAGCAGGGGGACGAACGGGACGGCGAGGAAGAACAGTCCGACGCCGAACACCTTCCACACGACCACGCTGACGAGGAGGCTGGCGAGTACGCCGGCGGCGGCGGTGGCGACTCGCGATGAGACCACGGTCAGTCGAGGTCGACGTACTGTCGTTCCCACTCGCGGCGGGCCGCGATTTCGCGGCGGCCGCGGCGCGTGAGCGTGTAGTAGTTGGTTCGCTGGTCGAGCTGGCCCTTGTCCACGAGGCCCTTGTCCACGAGCGTGTCGAGGTTGGGGTACAGTCGTCCGTGATGGATTTCCGACTCGTAGTACTCTTCGAGTTCTTCCTTGATCGCGAGGCCGTGTGGCTCGTCTAATCCGGCGACGACGTAGAGGAGGTCGCGTTGAAAGCCTGTCAGGTCGTACATATGTCCTGCACTCGTTACGACTTCTGTCTCTGAAAGCATAAGTATGGGGGATTGAGGTGCCGCTGCGGGATTGCCTGCCCTCGTTTACGAAGGTGACATGTCCGGTCGTCGGACTGAAATTGAAACGGACAGCGGCGTTACGCCATTGCCTCACGACTACCTCGCATGCGCGAAGAGATCCGCTTCGAACACGAGCAGCGTCGCTCCCGGTCGGAGGCAGCGGACTACCCCCGCGCAATCGCGGACAAACTCGACGCCGGCGACGACGTCACGCTGTCGGCCGCCGACAAGTCAGTCACGCTCGGTCCCCCGGAGACCGTGGACTTCGAGGTGATAGCCGGGCGTGAGACGTCCAGCGGCGCTGACGAACTCAGCATCGAAGTCGAACTCGAGTGGGGCGAAGACGACGTGGACGGCGAACTCGACGTCTCCTGAAGCACCCTGTGAACCCGACGAGTCCCGCGAACAGATACGAACGCCGGTGGAAATCCCCGCTCTAGGGCCGCCATGGGCGCCCACGACCTCGAGGACACTTCCTCGATGGCAGTGCGTCTGCGCCGCGCGGTTGGAGGGGCCGAACATCGCGGCCGCGTCCGTCATCGTTCCCGTGCTGGAGTCGGTCGGGAGCGTCCACGCGGCAATGCTCGGACTCGCCGAAGCGTCCGCGGGCGTCGTTCCCAGTCTCCGGATGACGCCGGTGGCGAGGCTGTTCATCTGCCGGCTGTTCCAGAACGTCTGGCCGCAACTCCGCTGGTAGCGCAGTCCGGCCCCCACACTCGCGACCGGGTCGCCAGAGAATCGCAGGCCAAAGCGGCGCCAGCGGCTGCCACGGAGCGGCAATCCAGCCCGGGACGTATCCGGTGCCACGGGGCTCCTCGACGAACCGGTAAAGCGTGTCCTCTGGAGATGACAGGTCGCTCGGCTCGCCGCCCGCTGACCGCACCTCGCTCAAAGTGTTCATTCACAAATACGAGTGGCTACAGCACGTTGGCACGACGCCGACAGCGTCTCGCACGAACGCAGCGCTGTCGCTTTACTGAGTAGCGCAACGGAAAAGGATGCGAGGCCGGAAAATCCGGCCCCGCAGCCGCCCTGAATTGGTCCCCGCTGACGCTTCGGCCCTCCAAAGCGAAGCGTCACCTGAATCAAAACGCGGCACGATAATAAATCTATCCCCGGGCGAAAGGCATGCCGCTACATGTGTTCTTCTTCTAACACCCAACCGAGTGCACGCCGGTAGTAGGTGAACATCTGGCGGACGCCCTCGTGGTTCATGTCCTCGGAGTCCAGCTCCTCGACGAGGAACTCGTACTGCTCGCGTATCTCCTCCTCGCTGCGCATGCCCCAGTGTTGCCACCCCAGCCGTATCAATCACCGCCACGTCCCGCGGCAGAGCCGGGCTTGCTCGTGGACCGCACCGACCACGTAGCCGCCCGTCGCCAGACCTGACGCCGCGCCGCCCAGCCAGCTCGCCCCGCTCGCGTCTGCGACTCGACTCCCGGACTCCCTCGCCGTCAGGCGTAGTTTCAAGCACTGACCGTCGAAACCGTGACCACATGACTGCCGACCTGCAACGCGGCCTCGAAGGCGTCGCTGTCGCCGAAACGCGGCTCTCGCGCGTCGACGGCGACGCGGGCGAACTCACGATCGCCGGGTTCCCGCTCGACGAACTCGCGCCCAACGCCACCTTCGAGGAGACGCTGTTCGCGCTCTACGAGGACCGTCTCCCCGACGCCGACGAGCTCGACGCGTTCCAGACAGAGCTCGCCGAAAAGCGCCACGCGTCCCAGGAAGCCATCGACACTGTCGTCGCGGCAGCCGACCGCGGGCTGCCACCCATGGACGCCGTCCGAATGGGAACCGCAGCAGCGTCGCTCACCCGGGACGGCGACGAGGACCCCCGGACAGACGCAGCCCTCGCCGTCGCCCAGCTCCCCACCGTCGCCGCCGCATACGAACGCGCTCGCGACGGCGACGACCCGGTCGAACCAAGGGAGGACCTCAGCCACGCCGCCAACTACCTCTACATGCTCGACGGCGAGGAACCCAGCGCGGAGCGCGTCCGCGGCCTGGAGACGTACCTCAACTCCGTCGTCGACCACGGGCTGAACGCGTCGACGTTCACCGCCCGCACCGTCGTCTCCACGGAGTCCGACGTCATCTCCGGCGTCACCGGCGCAGTCGGCGCGCTCAAGGGCCCGCTGCACGGCGGCGCCCCCGGTCCCGTCCTCGACATGCTCGAGGACGCCGCGACCGCGGACGACCCCGGCGACGTCGTCCGCGAGACGCTCGACGCCGGCGAGCGCGTCATGGGGTTCGGGCACCGCGTCTACAACGTCCGCGACCCCCGTGCCGCCGTCCTCCAGGACGCCGCCGAGTCGTTCTACGAGGGCCGCGACGAGACGGCGTTCTTCGACGCCGCCCGAGAGTTCGAGGACGTCGCCGTGGACATCCTCGCCGAACACAAGCCCGACCTCCGTCTGGAGACGAACGTGGAGTTCTACACCGCCGTCCTCCTGAACGGCGTCGGCGTCCCCCGCGACATGTTCACGCCGACGTTCGCCGTCGCGCGCGCTGGCGGCTGGACCGCCCACTGCCTCGAACAGCTCGAGGACAACCGCCTCATCCGGCCGCGAGCCAGCTACGTCGGCGCCGAAGACCGCGAGTGGACGCCCGTCGACGAGCGGTAGCCCCCGCCGGCTGGGCCGCTTGGGATGCGGTCGACACAGAGAACCGAACGCCCGCTGTCAGTGCTGCTGCCCCGGAACGGTCGCTGCGAACGACCGGACGACGTCGACGAAGAATTCGGGGTTGTCGAGATTTGCGGCGTGGCCCGCGTCGGGCACCTCCCGGCGGAGGACGTCCGGAATCTCGTCCTCGAACGTGTCCGCGTGCGCCCGCAGCACCGAGGGCTCGCGCTCGCCGTACAGCACCAGCACTGGTGCCGTAATCCTCGTGAGGTCGACGCTCGTTTCGTGGAACGACGCGACCGCACGCGCGACTTTCGTGAACTCCGCAGTCGTCACCCGTGGACCGTCGCCGCGGACCGCCCGTACCGCGCCGTAGTCACCGCTGACGCCCGAACCGTGGAGACGCACCTGCAGCCAGACGAGCGCGCGCTCGACGCGCTCGTACCCGAGGACGCGAACCGGGTAGACCGCCATCCGGAGTAACAGCGACCGCTGCAGCCACTCGCTGCGGCTGTGTAACGTCGGCCCGAAGGTGTCCGCGAGCACGACGCCCGCGACGGCCTCCGGGTGGGACGCGGCGTACACCTGCGCGATACACCCGCCCAGCGAGTGCCCGCAGAGCACGAACGCCTCGAGGTCCAGCGCCTCGACGAGCGCACGTAGGTCGTCCGCGAACAGTTCGATGGAGTACGTGTCCACCGCCGATCCCCCGGTCCGGCCGTGCCCGCGCGCGTCGTACGTGATGACGTCGTAGTCCGCGGCCAACTGGGTAACCTGTGGCGCCCACTGGGAGTGGTCCAGCAAGGCTCCGTGAACGAACACGAGCGCCTGACCGGACCCGTGGCGCTCGTAGTACGTCTCCACGCCGTTGGTCTCCGCGGTGGGCATACCGAGGTCTACGCGGTGCGGGACGAAGTACCCGATGCAGAACAACTCGAAACCGACCGCCGGAGCAGCACCACGCCGCCCCCGCCGCGCGGCGCATCGACCGGGCGGCGTTACTTCCGGTCGAGGCGCGAGAGGCCGTGCCAGATTGCGTTGACGACCTGTTCCTCGCCGTCCCCGTCCGCCTGCGCCCAGCCGCGGGCGAGCGCGTCTTCGAGCGCGTCCAGGTCGTGGTTCTCGAAGTTGTTCATGCCGCGGAACGCCTCGAGGGCGTCCCGGGCGTCCTCGTCGAAGTCGCCGCTGGGCGTGCCATCGTAGAAGCCGAGGTCCGCGAGCGTCCCCAGGACGGCTTCGGCGGTCTCGCCCTCGAGTTCGGCGTACTCGTCTGGGTCCTCGCGCTCCAGGAGCGTGATGTCGTAGATGCGGAACACGCGCTCAAGTTCGTCGATCGGGGCGTCGTGGTCGTCGACCCGCACGTCGATCCATCGGTCGTTCCCGCCGTCGTAGCCACCCTCGGGTTTTGCGACGTAGAGCGCGGCGGACTGCTCGCCGCGCTGGTCGCCGCCCGCCTCGTTGCCGGCGTGGAGCGCGGCGATGAGTTTCTCCGGCAGCCCACCCTGCGTCTCCTCGAAGGTGTCGGCCATCGCGTCGATGGTCTCGCGGTTCTCCAGGATGTTCCCCTGGACGGTGTAGGTGTCGCCCTGCCGGTCGCTGGCGTGGTCGAAGCACTCCTCGCCCGTGAACGCCGCGACGGAGCCGTCCTGTCCGACGACTCCGACCTGTCGCTGGGGCGCATCGTCGTCCTCGCTGGTGAGTCGCTCGACGACCTCGTCTGCGTCGTAGCCGTCGCGGAGCAAGTCGAGTCCGTCGGGGCCGTACGCGACGTTCGCGAAGCTCTGCGTGGCGACGGCACCCGCGTCGGCGCTCGCGAACGGCACCACGGCCCCGACGCCGACGAACTTCGACTGCACGGCGACGCCGACGGCGTCGGTGTCCGGGTCGCGCGCGACGATGGAGAACGTCATACGCGGAGCCGTGACGACGCGCGGACTAAAGCCTACGCCTCGCCCACGGCCGTTGCCGTCTTCGCTCGCGTCACCCCGGGCTGCTGTCGGCTACTGGTCCACCTCCGCGTTCGCGGGTGCTTTCCGCGCGGTGAGCGGTTGCCGGGACGCGAGTTCGCACGCGAACCCCGGGTGTTCGACGAAGTGCCACAGGACCATGTGGCGGCGGCCGGCGGTCAGTCCGGTCGCGGAGAGGTCCTCGGCGGTGAACTCCGCGGGCAGACGGTCGAACAGCCGTCGGAGCGCGCCGAACGAGTCGAAGACCTTCCGGTTGCCCGCGGAGTCGGCGCCGCGGCGTTCGACCACGTAACTGCCGTCAGCGCGGTGGACACCCTCCGTGTTCAGGAACGTCTCACGAGCAGTGAGCGCGTCCTCGAGACACTCCCGGAGCTGGTCGGCGTCCTCGCGGGAGAGAAGCAGTTCGTCGCCGCCGACGGAGACCGCGACCCGGTCGCCGCGTCGGTGCGCTGAGGGGCTAGGCGAGTCGGAGAATTTCTCGACCAGCCGCGTCACCGCGGCTTACGCTATCCTCGGCGGCCGGAGTCGTCAGGTTCTGACTCGGCATCGTGGTCGAGAGTTGTGGGGACCGGCACATAAGTTCGGCGGTGCGACAGATTCCGACCGGTGCCCGGTACGGTTCGGTAGATTGCCAGCCGGCGCCAGGTGGCGGCTCGCAGACCACTCAGTCGTCGGCGACGTCGTGAACCCACTCAGCGACGTCCGTCACGACGTACTCGGCAGCGTTCCCGGGGAAGTACAGCGCCGCCATCCCGGACGGGTCGTACCCCTCCTGCATGTAGTGGTCGACGTCCTCGTAGAACTCGACGGTGCTGTCCTCGCCGAGGTCGTGTTCGCACCACTCTTCGTAGTGTTGCTCGTGCATCTCCGCGATTTCCGGCTGGGTCTCGGGGTCCGCGCGGCCTGCCTTCGCGACGAACACGGCCGCGTCCAGTTCCGCTGCCGTCTCCGCGGTCGTCACTTCGTCCACGCTGTCGTGCCACCGCCCGGGTTTCCCGAGAATCTCCTCGTCGAGGTCGTAGTCGCCGTCTGCGACGCGGCGGAACGTCTCGCGTTTGGCTTCCAGTTCCGCCTCCTGTTCCTCGGTGAGGTCGCCGTCAGGTTCGATGCTGTACCGGAGGAACCCGAGGTCGTCCGCGTCCATGCCGGGGTCGGCGGGGCCGTCGATGGAGACGATGCCCGCGACGCCGCCGTGCCGGTCGGCGATGCGGGGCGCGGCCATCCCGCCCTGGCTGTGGCCGGCGACGAACACCCGCCCGAGTTCGGGCGGGATGGCGTCGGCCAGCGAGTCGTCGCCGAGCGGGTCGAAGCCGTCGGCGCGAACGGGCGCCGTCACCCGGACGGTGCGGTCGCCTGCGAGCGCGGTGAGCGCGTCGAACTCCGGGAGGTGCTCGCGGCCCTCGTAGTCGACGACCACCGTCTCGACGGCGTCCTCGAGGTCCGGGATGCACTCGAGGTCGTGTTCGCTGGGTTTCAGTGCGACTGCGTCGACGCCCGCGACCGCGGCGTGGCTGTCGCTTTTCAGCACGACGAACCACCCCGGGCCGCGAGACGACGGTGTGACTCAGTACAAGAGCGGAACGCGATCTATCGTCTCTGCGACCATGGTGGTGTAATACTCGCGCGCAGGCAAAAGCGTGTCGCTCACCCCAGGTACGGCCGGAGCCGAGAGTACGTGCAGATCGCGCCGGGTGGGCCTGGCGCTGCGGGCGAGTCGCGCCGAGTCAGGGTGCGATGCTGCGCGCGAGCCGCCACGCGTCGTGGCTGGCTTCCCCAGGATGGGGAAGGCCGAGGTTGTACCGGAGTTCGTCCTGGCGCTTCAGCGGGTCGAAGACGCTGGGTTCCTCCAGCCCCCACGTCTGGACGGGACGCGCGCGAACAGACGAGCGGCTCAGGACGGCGTTGGCGGCGTGGCGGCCGGCCTCGTTGGCCGCCTCCATCGTCGCGAGGTCAGTCTCCACGCGGACGTAGTCTGCTGCGAGCACGAGGTTGTCGGCCGCCGTGCCGGCTTCGGGGCGGTGATGGAGGCTCCCCACGGTGTTGATGACCAGCGGCGACCCGTTCCGGAGGCCGTCCTCGCCCTGCTGCAGTTCGGGGTCCAGGAGGTGCGTGACGCGCGCCTCGTCCGGCAGGACGTCGGTCCCGACGTGGGCCTGGAGTTGCGCCCAGATCTCCGCGACGGCCTCCTCGCGGGTGCACTCGCGGCCGGGCTTGTCGTAGACGATGCCGGGGGTGTCCCAGTCCGAGGCGATGACCGATAGCACGCCCTCGACGCCCCCGTTCGAGCGCTCGCTGGGGTCGTGGTCGGCCCAGAACTGCCGCTGGCTGATTGCCGTCAGCGCCCACGGCGAGTCGAGGAAGACGGCGTGCCCGGTGGCGAGTTCGACGTCGCGGTCCAGGTAGAACTGGACGCCGTTCATCCACGCGGTGTCCACGCGCCGCGTCCCCGACAGCGAGGGCGCGGCGCGCTCCAGTTCGGGCGTCACCAGGTCCGCCATCACCTCGACGGGGACCGCCGCGACGTAGTAGTCCGCGGTCGCGCGCTCGCCGTCGACCACCACGGCGGTCACGCGCTCGCCGTCGCTCTCGATGGCCGTGACGGGCGCGTCGGTGTGAATCGTGACGCCCTGGTCGCGCAGGTACGCCGCCCACGGGTCCAGCCAGACGTCACTCGTCGGGCCGTCGAGCACGCGCTCGGCGGGCCTGTCCGGATCGAGTTGCCCGAACAGCAACTGGAGGTAGATGGAGCCGACGGTGCGAGCGCTCCCGTCCTCCGGCCGCAGCGCCACCAGCGACTGCGTGGAGCGCGCGAGGTGCTTGCGGTACGCGGGCGACATCTCCGCGGCGTCGATGAACTCCCACCACGACGTCGACTCGAAGTCGTCCTCGCGGCGCTGCCGGCAGCTCGTCGCGAGCACGGCGAGCCGCGACAGGAAGTGCGCGATCTCGCGGTTCGGGAACGTCCTCCCC
>NZ_WUUU01000006.1 GCF_009831555.1 Halobacterium bonnevillei
CACCCGAGCCGCCCGTTCGTACTCTTCGCGGCAGCCGACGAGTGCGGCGACCGAGGGGAGCCCGGCGAGCGGGCGTACGAGCGGCTCGCCCGGCGCATCCGGAAGACGGTCGCGGACAACGAGCAGGGACTGCGCGACACCGCGGACCCCACGCAAGCGCGTCGCCCTGAGACAGCTGTCGACGACACCGACCTGGATGCGGACGCGGATTCGGGGGCGAGCCGCGAAGTGCAGCGGTACGGTGCCGCGTTCGAGCGCGCGAGGGACGCGATGATTGTCGTGGACGAGGACGGGGCGTGCGTCGAGGTGAACGCCAGTGCCTGCGAACTGTTCGGTCTCTCGCGCGAGGACTTGCTCGGCCGCCACCTCGAGGAGTTCGTGCCCGAGGACTACGGCTTCGAGGTGGACTGGCTGGCGTTCGACACGGAGGCGACGGCGACCGGCACGTTTCCGGCCGTGCGGCCGGACGGCGAACGCCGACTGGTCGAGTACGCAGCTACTGCGAACATCGTCCCCGGCGAACACCTCGCCGTCCTGCGAGACGTCACGGAGCGAACGCGACTCCGGGACGCGCTGGAGACCGAGCAGGCGGCGCTCGGCGAGATGTACCGAATCACGGCCGACCGCGAGGCGTCCTTCGAGTCAAGGTGCGGCGCTTACTCGACCTCGGCTGCGACTTGCTCGACGTTCCCTACGGCTTCCTCACGGAGATCGACGGCGACACGCAGACGATAGTCGCCGCGCGCGGCGACCACTCGCTCCTCCAGCCGGGGGCGTCCTGCCCGCTCTCGGAGGCGTACTGCCGGAAGACCATCACGCGCCCGGAACTCGTCACGGTGCAGAACGCGACCGCGGAGGGGTGGAGCGACGACGTCGCCTACGAGCGGTTCGGACTCGGGTGTTACGTCGGTGCGGAGATCACGGTCGAGGACGACACGTACGGGACGTTCTGCTTCGCGGGTCCCGACTCGCGGACCGAACCGTTCTCAGAGACCGAACGGACGTTCGTGGAACTGATGGCGCGGTGGACGAGCTACGAACTCGAGCAGCAGCGCGCGACCGAGCGCCTCCAGCGGCAGAACGAGCGCCTCGAGGAGTTCGCGTCCATGGTCAGCCACGACCTCCGCAGTCCACTGAACGTCGCGCGCGGCTTCCTCGACCTCGCGCGCGACGACGGAGACCCGGAGCAGTTCGACCGCATCGAGCACGCCCACGAGCGCATCGAGCGCATCGTCAGCGACGTTCTCTATCTCGCCCGCGAGGGCGAGGAAATCGGATCGACCGAGCCGGTCGACCTGGCGGACGCCGCGCGCACGTCCTGGGACGTAGTCGCGACGGAGTCCCTTGACGCCACGCTCACCGTCGAGTCCGGCGTCGGGTCGGTCTGCGGGGACCCCGACCGGCTCTACCAGTTGCTGGAGAACCTCTTCCGGAACGCACTGGAACACGGGGGCAACGCCGTCGCGGTCCGCGTCGAGTCGACCGCCGACGGGTTCGCGGTCGAGGACGACGGCCCCGGGATTCCCGCTGACGAACGAGACGCGGTGTTCGAGCGCGGGTTCACGACAAACGAGGAGGGCACGGGGTTCGGGCTCTACATCGTGCGGAACATCGCTGAAGCCCACGGGTGGACGGTCTCCGTCACCGACGGTGCCGATGGCGGTGCGCGATTCGAGTTCGCTGGCGTCGAGCGCGGGACGGACTGCTGAGGGTCACGCGGCGCGTTGCCATCCAGTCGAGGGCGAATCGCTGTCGGAGTCAGGGTTTCAGCGGGAGTTCGGCGCGGCCGTCCGTGCGCATCACGTCCCGGTTTCGGTCCGGCCAGGCCAGCAGTCGGACCCGGAGCAGGTCGCCGTCCGCTGTTTTCGGGTCGGGTCCGCCGAGTTTCGCGCTCGCGGTCAGGACGAGCCAGCCGCCGTAGCCGGCGACGACAGTCACCCACGTCAACACCGCAATCGACACGAAGAGCTTCCAGAGCCGCCGGCCGAGATTCTGTTCGTTCTCGCCAGGAGGGCTTGTCATGGCTGATGGGTTCTCGGGCAGCGCTATAAACGTACGCGGGGCGTTTCGACGGCTGCAATCGGTTGGGGGGACGGTCACTGTTGCCGTGCGAGTACTGTCACCGTTCTTTCCGGAGGGGGCAGACCTTTGTGGGGTGGTCTCATGGGACAAATTGCATCGCCATGAAACCGTGCCACAACTGCCAGGCGGTCATCGACGAGTACATCCTGGACAAACGACTCGAACCCCTGCGCGACCTCACAGTCGACGACTTCAACGTCTGCGCGGACTGTGCGACCGTCGTAGCTGACGCGTGCGTGGAGTGTGGCGGCGCGGTCTACGTCCCCAGAAGCGTCTCGACGACCCCCGACTACTGTCCGGCGTGCCGCTCGGACCTCATCGAGCGCACCGGCGACGACCCCGGGTGGCATCGCGACGCGATCACGACCTGAGCGGCGCGGCCAGAACTCGTTTCGGATTTTTCTCGGCGGCTCCAGGGCGGGATACCGGCCAGGAACGAATTCGGGCAAGTGGCCATGAACGCCTGCAACGCTGTCCTGCTGTCCAAATCGCTCCGGTCATCAGTCCAGGATTCGGTCGGAGCGTCGGTATCGGAATCCGTTTCTGAGCGTGCGCGGCCCGTGGCGAATCGGCGTAATTTCGACGCGGTGGAACCACCAGCGGGGTGGGAGTAGGGAGCGACGTTCGTCGACACCCATAGTCGGACCCGGGCTGTGCTCGGTCAGGCAGTTTCGAAGGCGACCGTGGTGTCGTCGACGTGGGAGACGGCGATTGGGGTGTCCTGGGTTTGAGCGAGTCCACAGCCGAGCACCGAGACGACTGGGTGGTCGAAGTCGGAGAGTGAGCCGAACGCCGACCCCTCGATGGTGACGACGACGCGGTCGTCAGCGGTGCTTTCGGCGACTCTGATCGCGTCTGCAACTTCGAACTGTTCGACGACCGCGTCGCCGAGTTGCGAGACGGCCGCGCGCAAGGTGTCCGGCGCTGGGCCTGTCCGCGTGCGGTCGAGTTCCGCGACCAGGCGCTGGCCGGACGGTGTCAGTGCGACGCCGCGTTCCGCGTCGCTCCCGGTCAGGAAGACGGCGTCGAGTGACTCGGGAATCGAATACTCTTGGTGCTGTGGGACGAACAACCGTGGGCCGTCCGGCGCGGGGACGTAGACGCTCGTCGCCTGCAATCCGAGTTCGTCGCGGAGCTGCGCGCCGTTGGATGCGACTGCGTCGTAGACGCTCTCGCTGACGCCGACGGTCAGGACGCGTTCCGGCGTGAGATACCACGTGAGAACGCCGCCGAACACGCCGATCGCGCCGAGCACGAAGAGGACGTCGCGGACGCCACGCAACAGGCCGCCGGCGAGGAATGCGAGGACGCCGATCCCGAGCAGTGCAGCGGCAGTCCGGCGGTACGACGTCTGCCGTGCGCGTACGTACTCGGTTCGGAGGCGTTCGTTCTCCTCCCGTAGCACGGCCAGTTGCGTGCGGACCGCTTCGAGATCCGATTCCTCCGGTCGCTCGTCGGACGTACTAGATTTCGGTGTGTTACTCATCCTGAGAGTTGTCCGGTGGTCAGTAGCTCGTATCGATGCACGCCGTACAGCGCCATGCCCGTGCCGGCGAGGCTGACGAGCGCAGCGCCCCACAGGGCGGTCGTGTGTGTTAGCCAGACGGCGCCGGCGAGCGCGGCAACGCCGCCGACTGCAATTCCGTACGTTCGTGCCTGCAGGGGGAGTCGCGGGTCACTAATCGCGAGCGCGAGCACGCCGAGTTCGCCGACGAGAACGATTGGTGGATACGGGGGGTTCGTCACGGCTGCGAGGCCGGCTTGCGCGAAGACGAACGCGAACACTGGCGGGGCAGTGAGCCACGCGATGACGACCGCGGCGGCGAACACTCCGCCCGGAAGTCCGCCGATTGCAACGAGTGTCGGTACTACTACGAGCAGGGCGAGCACGCCGAGTCCTCGTTGGGGGGACAGCCAGTTGCGTGGGTTCATTGGGTTGCTCGCTGCGTGTGTGTGGTCGCCAGCAGTGCTTCGAGTCGGTCGCTGGGGCCGACCTCGAACGCCGTCACGGCCCTGGTCGCCTCGAGTTGTTGTCTGAACGTCTCGAAGTCGCGGTATTCGCCGTAGGCCGCTTCGATGTCCCGGAATTCGGTCGTGTCGAACAACACCGATGGGAGGAGGAACACTGTGACGAACGTCTCCGGGGTGGCGGCCGCGCGAACCGTTTCGAGCAGTTCGGCCCGGTTCGTGTCGTCCGTGACGACGACGAGCCAGGAATCGCCGCTGTTGTCCGCGAGCCGCGTCTGAACGGCCTGGAACAACGGGTCGTCGGCGCGCCGGTCCACATAGCCGGCGACGTCGGCGAAGTACGACCGGAGGGTGCGTGCAAACTCGTCGTCGCTGTCGAGGCCGGCGGCGAGCCTGCGGGCGTCGCGGCTGGAGCGCGGAAGCGCCCGATTGGCACTGCGATTCGAGCGACTAGTGGGTGGCGGCGAGGATTCCGGCGCGGTTGTGAGGTCGAGTAGCTCCTGTCTGATGCGGCGGTAGTGCGCGGCGTCGGCTGCCGGAGTGGTGGGGCCGCTGACGTGGTCGTCCGAAACGAGTGTGAGGCCGAGTGGGTCGTCGAGGCCGGCGGCGTAGTCCGTGAGCCAGGTCGCGACTTCGCGGGCGTAGTCCAGTTTGGTCTGCCCGTCCGGTCCGGTCCGCATCTGGGCTCGGTGGTCGACGATGAGCTGGGTTTGGCGCGTGGTTTCCGCTTCGTACTCGCGAATGTAGGGGTCGCCGAGCCGTGCGGTGGCGTTCCAGTCGATTCGATTGGTCGGGTCGCCGGGCATGTACTCGCGGAGTTCGCCCGGGTCGAATCCGGACCCGCCCTGGTTCGCATCGTGGTCGCCGAAAGCCACTGCGATGCGTTCGCCGCCCGTTCCGACGTGAATGTCGCGGGGAACCCGTGGTTCAGCGGTCAGTGTACACTGGTTCCCGAGCGGGAGGGATTCCTCGAAGAGGCCGCGAGCACTTCGCATTCGTACTCGCGGTGGCGAGATCTCGTAGCTCCCGGCAACGCTGATTCGGAGTGGGAGCGAGATGAGTTCTGTTTCGCCCGCCAGGTCGTGTTCGTGGTCGGCTTCGACTGTCAGTGCGGGATGGGGGGTGACAGTGAGTGTCGCGTCCAGGGTTTCGAGTAGCGGTTCGTGGTCCGGGTTCGTCCGGATTTCGAGTGTTGTGGCGTCGTCGACGAGGACCGCGTCCCGGGTGAGTGACTGCGTAATCGGTGCACTGCGGGAGAGTTGGGTCAGTTGGTTCGTGAACGTGAGCTGTTCGATGAGCGCCCAGGCGCCGATGCCGAGCGGGATGCCCACCCAGAGCACGTCCCCGAAAAGGAGTGCCAACGCGGCGCCTGCGGTCCCCAGGGCGGCAATCACCCAGAAGCGCCGAGTTGGCTCCATCAGCAAAGGGAACCGACTGCGAGTAGTTGAATGTATTGAAACTCGCCATCCTCGGAGGGCGTGGAATCGGGGAGCGGAAAAGGTATATCCGCCGCTACCTATCCCTCCGTTGTGTTTCGCGCCGGCGCTCGAGGCGTCATCCTCGCGCTCGCAGTTCTGGGGCTAATCGCGGCATCCGCGGGTGCAGTGCCGCAGGCGGCAGTCGCAGCTTCGACCGTCGACGACCCGTCGGTGAAGTCGATGGCGGCTACGCCGCAGAATAACTCGACGACGACGGCTATTCAACAGGAAAATCCGGATTCTGTCGGGGAAGATGGCGACCAGGAGGCGCTGGAGAACTGGCTGGGCGACCGACTCGCGAGTCGCCTCGGTGAGAGCGCCGTTCAGATCAGTGAGGGCCAGTACGAACAAGCGCAGGGCCTCCTCGGGGACGAGTACAACGACCAGTTATCGAAGTACGTGGACGTGGCCGGCGACACGGACGGCGAGAGTGCTGCCGAGGAGCGCCGCAAGCAATTCAACGAGACTGCCGAGGCGCAATCGGAGTACGCCGAAACCGCTTCGGAGTACCAGCAAACGTACGAGGCCTACCAGGAGGCGAAAGCAGTCGGTGACGAAGAGCGCGCACGCCGGCTGGCCCGCAAACTCCTGAATCTCTCAACGACGACCGAGCGCCTCAATCGCACCCTCCAGGAGAACTACGGGAACATCTCCGCGAACACGGGCGTTTCATTAGACGACGAACAGCAGGGACTCGCGAACCGAACGCAGAATATCACCGAGCAGGCTGACATCGTCGTCGAAGAGTCGTTTACGTCGACGACAATCACCGCGCGCGCAGACGCCGAGGGGTCGTATTCCGACCCGATTCGGATTTCCGGAAGCGTCGACACGACCGATTCCATTCCGCCAAACGGCACCGTTGGGGTACGGATACACGACCAAGTTCTCACGACAGCCGTCCGGGAGAATGGAACGTTCAGCGTCCAGTATCGGCCACTGACTGCCCCGACTGGGCAGGTAACAGGCGACGTGGCGTACGTTCCGGAGCCGACCAGTACGCACCTCGGTTCGAATACGACGGTTCAGACCAATCTGACGCAGGCTCAACCGAGGTTGCAGATCAACGATACGACGACGGCAGCGCGCTACGGTGCGCGAATTCGCACGACGGGGCGGGTGATGGTGGCCGACCAGCCGCTCCGGAATGCGACCGTACTACTGGAAGTGGACGGGGCGCGGTTCGCGACTGCGCGGACGAATGCGTCAGGCCACTACGAACTAACGCGGACACTGCCTGCGCGCATCACGCAGGGCTCACACTCGCTTGCGGTTCGAGTTGGCGAGACGGGGACGGCGCTCGCTCCGGATGCGCGTGCAGCGCCGTTACGCGTCGACGAGACGGAGACCGCGATTACGGTGACCGCGAGCCCTGGGACGGACGACATCCGGGTTCGTGGCCGGTTACAGACTGCAGACGGTGTCGGCGTCAGCGGCCAGACTCTCTCGTTGACGCGCGAAGGCTCCATTGTCCGGTCAGTCGAGACGAACGAGTCGGGATACTTCAGCGCCGCAATAGACCCGCCCGAAAACACGGCCGGGACTACGAGTGTCCAGATTGGGGCGACGTTCGATGGTAGCGGGACGAACCTCGAGGACGCACGCCAACAGACATCGGTGACGGGAGCCTTCGGCTCGAGCGGTTCCGGCGGTAGTTCTAGCGTCCTCCCCTGGGCGGCTGGCATCGGGGGCGTTGCTGTCCTCCTCGTCGGTGGGTTCGCCTTCTATCGGTCACGGTACCAGCGTGGGACGCCAGCCACGGACGACGCGAACGCGCCAGCGGCCGACGCACCCGCGTCCAAAGGCGCTCCAGAGGCGAGGTCAGCGGCGGAGCCGGAATGGCAGGACCGCTTGACTGCGGTGCAAGCGTATCTAGACGACAACGACAGCGAGCAGGCTGTGCGTACGCTCTACGGCGCGGTCCGTGCTGCGTATACGCTCCCAGGGGATACCGCCAAGACGCACTGGGAGTTCTACACGGCCGTCAGCGACGAGCTGGAGGCGGACGCCCGGGGCACGCTCCGGCAGTTGACTGAGCTGTACGAATCCGTGCAGTTCGGCGGAGAGACGGCGGATCGCTCGCAGGTTTCGACACTGCTCTCTGAGGTACAACAGCGCTTCGAATCCGACGGTACAGACCGAAACCAGCATCCGGCTCCGTCGGAGAGTGACGACTAACGATGGCGGACGACTCCACGTGGCGCCTGCTCATTCCGGCGCCGCTCCGACAGCTCCCCGCCGACCTCGTCGCGGTCATTGCGCTCGTGCTGGCGACGGTGATGGTCGTGGTCACACCAGTCCTTGACGAGACGCCGCTCCGCGTCGTGCTTGGCTTGCCGTTCGTCCTCTTTCTCCCGGGCTACGCCCTCATTGCAGCCCTGTTCCCGGAGGCGGGCGACAGCCCGACCGACCAGCCAGCGGACGACGCCACTCTCGAGGGCGACGACGATTCCGAACGGGACACCGAAGACTCCGAACGCGACGGCATCGACGGCATCGAACGCGTCGCCCTGTCCTTCGGGCTCAGCATCGCTGTCGTGCCGCTCATCGGACTCGTGCTGAACTTCACGCCCTTCGGCATCCGGCTGCTCCCCGTCCTCGTGAGCGTGGCCGGCGTCACGCTCGCACTGACTGCAGTCGCGGCCCACCGTCGGCGAGCGCTGCCCCCGGACGAGCGGTTCCGGGTCCCGTACCGGGCGTGGCTGCAGACCACGCGCCAGGAGTTCACGAGCCCGGACTCGCGCCTCGACGGCGTCCTCAACATTCTCCTCGTTGTGAGCATTCTGCTGGCCGTGTCCAGCGTCGCGTACGCCGTCGCGGTCCCGAAGCAGGGCGAGGCATTCACCGAATCCTACCTCCTCACGGAGCAAGAGAACGGGACGCTCGTCGCAGATAACTACCCGACCGAGTACACGGTCGGTGAACCACGGCCGATTATCGTCGGGATCGGGAATCAGGAGCACCGGGACGTGGAGTATTCGCTCGTGGTCGAACTCCAGGACGTTCGCGTGCAGAACAATTCGTCGACGGTCCTGGCCGAGGAAGAACTCCGGCGACTCCGGACGAACGTCGCCGCAGGCGAGACCTGGCACCACGAACTCAACGTCACGCCAAGTATGCAGGGCGAACGCCTCCGGCTGGCGTTCCTCGTCTACATGGGTGACCCGCCGGCCGAACCAACTGTCGAGAACGCGTACCGCGAGACCCACCTCTGGGTGAACGTTTCCGCACCCGAATAAACGTCCACGTCGCTAGCAGCCATCAGCCAGACCGCCACCCAGCGGGCCGTGGCCTGATACCGTCTCATTTACGTCGGCGCTGCTGGCCGAGGCAAACAGGTACCAGCATCCCGATAGCTGGGCCAAGGTGACAATCGCATATGCCACGGTCACGTACTCTCCAGTCCGAAACGTCGGCGTGAGGTGTCTAGACGTCTAGAACGCTCCTCGCGCTACTTCTGTGTGGCTAAGGCAGCCAACTCGAAACACAGCGTACCACCACGCGGCGCTCCGCGTAACCGTCCGGTGGGGTGTGCGAATATCCGCCGGATTGTTCTAGCCTCACTGACTAGAATCTCAAACTCAGCGTGGAGCTAACAGCTGTTGGAAAAGTCTATATAATTGGAATTTGTGGGTGGCGGTACTATGAGTGAGTTGTGTGAGGGCTGTAAAGACCATTTAGAAGCCGCAATTGAGGAACCTGATCCTGCTGAAAAGAACTATCACATTCGACAAGTGCTGCAGGCATGTGGAATCGAGGACGTTCCAAATGATGTGAATGTGGAGCTGAACCCGATAGCCGAAACGTAGCGAAGCGACTTCACTCTCCCATTCTGTGCAGACCCTTGTAGTCTCACGGTGAGGAAAATGTAGTCACCGCTGGAGGACGGCGAGCGGTTCGATGCTGGCCGCCCGCCACCCGGCGACGAGGGCGCTGCTCACGCCAGCCAGGATGGCGATGGCGGCGCCGGCCGCGAGCACGCCGGGGGTGAGTTGGACGAGGCCGTCGAAGCCGACGAGCCAGCTTGCAGCGTAGTTGAGGGCGACGCTGGCCGGAAGTGTGACGAGCAAGCCGACCGCGGCCCCGAGGATGCCGTAGCAGAGTCCCTGGGTGCCGACGATTCCGACGACGACGAACCGGGAGACGCCGACCGCTCGTATCGCCGCCAGCGTCGCCTGTTCCTGGAGGACGAGTAGCGTGAGCAGGTTCACGGTCAGCGCGATGCCCGAGAGGACCGCGAGGCCGACGAGGACGACGCCGGCGGCGAGGAGGATGATTCGTTCGGCGAGGATCGCCTGGAGCTGTTCCGTGTTCGTGCGGACGGTGTACTGTGGGTATTCGGCTTCGAGGCGGTCAGCGACGGCCGCGGTGTCGGCGCTGTCGGCCACGTCGACCGTGATGAGCGAGACGCGGTCGGTGTTCGCGTTCCCGGTCATCGCCTGGAGTTCCGCCAGCGGGATGGAGACGGTGGGAGTGTTCAGGAATCGCGTGAACGTCGAGGACGTCCCGGCGACGGTGTAGGTCGTCCGGCGGGCATCGACGACTGTGCCCCCGACGTGCAACTGGTCGCCGTTCGAGGTGTTGAACCGTGCTTGGAGTTGCGTGCCGACGACGAGCTTGCGGGCGGGCGTCCCGTTGTACGCGCCCTCGTTGTAGAACGCCGTGTCGGGGCCGAATCCGTCTCCGGACGTGAGTGCGAGGCCGCCGCTAGATCGCGCGCCGACGGCGACGACGGTGTCGAGCGAGTCGGGGTCTGCCCCGACGTAGACGGTTTGGAAGAGCAGTGGCGCGGCGGTGTTGATCGTGTCCCGTTGCGTGAGCGTCCGGCTGACGTTGTGGGCGTCGACGATGCCGGTGTCGAAGCCGCCGATGGTTCCTGGTTGGATGCGGGTCGGGCCGCCGGATATCCAGAGGTCGCGGTCGGCGGCGTCGAATTTCTGCTGGCCCGTTTCGGCGACGCCGACGCCGAGACTGCCCAGGAGTGTGGTCGCGACGACTGCGAGTGTCACGCCGAGGACGGCGAGGACGGTTCGCGTGCGGTCGTGGCGGAGTCGCGCGACGGCGAGTCCGACGGCGGCGCGGATGCGGGTCCCTGGCATGGTCACGTTTTGAGGGTGTCTGTGACGCTGCCGCGCGTCGTGAGCCACAGCAAGTACGGCGTGGTCAAGACGGCGACGACGAGCGCCATCGTGAGGCCGAGGCCGACGAACTCGACGGGGTAGACGGCGACGAGCGTGTTTTCGAAGACGGTTCCGACGGCGGTGTTCGCGGCGAAGACGCCGAAGCGGCCGAGAACGACGCCGAGGACGCCGCCCACCAGCGCCAGGAGGCCGACCTGTGCGAACAGCAGGAATGCGCGGCTCCTGGCGCTGAAGCCGATTGCAGAGAGTGTCGCCCAGAGTCGTCGGTCCGTGGTGACTTCCAGTCCCAGCGTGGTGGCGACGAAGAGCACGCCGACGACGAGGGCGACGATGAAGCCGGCGGCGGCGAGCGCCAGTGCGAGGTCGGAGTCCGTGACGCTCGTCAGGCCGGTGTCCGAGCGCGTCACGACGGACGAGTGGTCGTAGACGCCGGCGAGGTCGTCCTCGATGTTGGGGTTCGTGGACGCGACGAGAATCTGGTCGGCTGTGTCACTGGCGGTCGCGCCGGTGAGCGTCTGGAGTTCCGAGAGGTGCATCACTGCGACGGGGACGTCGCCGAACCCGGATTCGCCGCCGTCCGTGACCGCGGCGACAGTGAACTCCCGGGTGCTGGTCGCCTGGCCCCGGACCCTGACGGAGTCCGAGGGGGTGGCGTTCAACAGTGCACCTGCGCCGTCCGAAATAACAACTTCGCCCGTCCAGGGGCCGTCGTAGGTGCCGTTCTCGTAGTGTGGGTCGCCGGGGGTGAGGGCGCTCGTATTCACGCCGGCAACGGTGAGGCCGTCGTGTGCGACAACGCCCGCGACGATGACGTATTCGGTCGTGCCCCGGTGTGAGAGTTGCAGGAGCTGCATGGAGACTGGCGACGCGTAGACGACGTCACTGCGGCTCGTGAGGCGGTCACCGACAGCGTGGACGTCGCCGAACCGCGGGCCGCCGACCGAGACGGGGAGCGTGGAACTGGATTCGCCTTCCGGGACGATCCAGTAGTCGACGTTCGAGCCGGCGACAGAGCCCTGGTCCGCGATTGCGACGCTGACGCCGCTGACGGTCAGGCACAGCGCGACCGCGAATGCGATGCCCAGAATCGTGACAGCAGTGCGGCGGGGTGCGGTCTGTCGGAGGCGCTGTGCGACGAGGCGGCCACCGAGGCCGACCAGTGACCTGGCGCGGGTGAGGCGCTCACGCATCGATTCGTTCGCCGTCGCGGAGCTCGAGGACGCGATCGGCGATCGCGAGCGTTGGCTCGTCGTGTGATGCCAGCACCACGGCGGTGTCGTCGGCTGCGGCGGCTTCGAACAGTTCGAGAATCCGGGCGCCGGTCTCGGTGTCCAACTCGCCGGTGGGTTCGTCCGCGATGATGATCGCCGGGTCCGTGACGAGCGCGCGGGCAATCGCGACGCGCTGTTGTTCACCGCCGCTGAGTTGGCCCGGCGTGTGGCTCTGGCGCTGGCCGAGGCCGACGCGGTGCAGGACCGCGCTGGCCTGGTCGTGGCGCTTGGATTTCGGTACGCCGCGTTCGACCAGCGGGAGCGCGACGTTGGAGAGTGCGGGCAGCGAGGACAGCAGGTAGAATCGCTGGAAGACGATGCCGATCGAATCCAGGCGGAGCCTGGCGCGCTCACGGGCAGTCAGGTCGGTCGTCGGCCGGCCAGTGATGTGGACGGTGCCGCTCGTGGGCGTGTCGAGTGCGCCGAGGAGGTGGAGGAGGGTCGACTTGCCGCTGCCGCTCGGGCCTTTGATGCCAAGGATCTCGCCTGGCTCGACGGTCAAGTCGATGTCCTCGAGCGCGGTGACGTCGGGGCGATCTGAGGCGCCGTTCGACCGCCAGCGAGTGTGCTGGTGGCCGCGCGTGTAGGTTCGCGTGACTGCGTGGCAAGACAGAACGGCGTCCTCAGCAGGTGGGGACATGTAGGCTGTACTGGAATTGCGGTACCGCGCTCTTAGTGTAGTTGATTTCTCGCTATGCAAGCGAGCGTCGTCTGAAGCGATTCCGGTCCGGAAGCGAGCGACGCCTGAGGGGTTGTGTCAGGTCCTCAGAGTCGGCGGTCTATCTCCTCGTCGAAGTACCCCTGCGTGTAGAGGTACGCGAGCGCGCCGAGTGCGGCGAGCAGGAGGATGACGGCCAGCCAGATCAGCGGGCTGATTCCGCCGCCACCGTCGCCGCCGGGTGTCGTCGTTTCGTCCGGCGCCGTCGTCGTCTGCGTGGTCGTCGGTTCAGTGGTTTCCTGGCTACTCACGCTGACCGTTCCTGCCTCAGTGCCACTGACACTGACGCTGTAGTCGCCAACCTCGTCCATCGTTCTGGTGAAGGTGACCGTCGTCTGTTCGCCAGCGCCGAGTTCGACGGTGGTCGAGTCGACGGGCGTGTCGTCGACCTGGAGAGAGGCCGTGAACTCGCCGGCGGCCGACCCCTGGTTCTCGATAGTCGCGGTGACCTCGATGGAGTCGCCGACCTGGACCTCCGTGGTCGAGAGGGACGCGTCAGTCACCTGCATGTCTGTTTGCGCTGCGCCCGTGCGGCTGATCGCGTACTTCGAAAGGCCGGGCGAGTCAGCCGTGTAGCGGTGGGCGGTCTCAGTTTCGCCGACGTGCCTGGTGTCGAGTTCGCGCCAGCCGTTGTCCTCGTAGCGGTACAGCGACACCTCGCTGGGCTCGAGTCCGCGGTCCTCGAGGCGCTGTTTGCTGACCGAGAAGTCGTAGGTCGCTCCGCCGACGTTCTCGTTGGGGATGCTGTGCGTGATCTCGAAGTACCCGAGGTCGCCGTCACGTGACACCGACGGGACGCCGGGGTCAGTGGTCGTGGTGACCTCAAGTCCGCCGCTGGAATCCTGGTTAAACGTGAGGTTCACGCCGTTCACGCTGGCGCCGTCGCGTTCCAGCTCGGATTCGTTCGTCGGAACTGTCACCGTAACCGTGTCTCCAGCACTCGCCTCGGGGAGGTTCACGGTAATACGGCCGTCCTGTTTTTCAACAGATGCTCCGGAGCCCCCACCCTCAACGCGGGGAGTCTCAGGCTGCTCACCAATTGGCTTGGTCGGTGGCTTGATGACGGGAGGCTTCTTGGGTTCGTCCTCATCACCGTCGTCTGGTGGCGTGGTATCGCCGTCGTCGCCGTCGTCACCATCGCCAGTGTCGGTCTTAAGGTCAAGCGTGCCGACGTCCGTGCGGATGTCGCCGGTGGATTCGCCACCGGTGGTCACGACCCACGTGTACTGGCCGGTCGACCAGTTCCCGAAGGTGTCCACGGAGATGGTGACCGAGCCATCGACGCCGGATTTCCCGATGACTGATGCGTCGAGGACGTCGCCGCTACCGATTACCTCGGTGTTCGGTTGGTCGACGGACTGATCGTCCGATTGGGTGTTGATTTCGTCGACGAGGAAGTCGATGGTACTAGCTGCGGACGTCGACCCGGACATCCGGCCGTCGTTGAAGGTCGTGCCCAGGACCGAGACCGGGCCGTCGAAGTCGGCGACCCCGTTGACCTCGGAGATGGAGTGCCGGATCGTGATGTCGCTGGCGTTGAGCGAGGAGTCGACTGGTTCGGTCACTCGGAAGACTGTCTCGGAGTTCGTGACCGTGTCCGTCTCGTAGAGCAGGACCGAGACGTTCGTGTCCGTGGCGCCCGTGTTCACCGTGAACGTGGCGTCGTCGCCGGGCTCGATTTCCTGCGAGCCGACGTCGACGTCTGCGGGGCCTTCCTCGACGAGCGCGCCGTCCATGCCGATGATCGTCGTGTCACCGGACACGGAGATGTCGCCGCCGTTGGCTGGCGCATCGAATGCGCTGCCCGTCGCGAGGAACAGCGCGTAGGTGCCCGACTCGGAGAACTGGACCGACGTGTCCAGGTTCCCGTTAGTCACCTGTGGCGTGTCTTTGACCCAGAAGGTCGCGTTCTGGTTCGCGTTCTCCTCGGTGAAGAGGTCCTGGGCGTCCCCGATGGAGTCTGGGAGTGCGTCCGTCGAATCCCCGTCACCGCTGGGTTCGAGGCGCGCGATGACGAGCTGCGTGTCGTTTCCGTTGAAGTCGCTCGTGCCGGCACCGGCGACGCTCTCGAAGGAAGCGCTGACCGTGTCGCCGGGCTGGTAGACGCCGAGTTCGCTCTGCCGGATGGAGACCGGGCCGCTGTTGAACTCGGTGAGTTCGACGTCCATTGCGCCGTTCGCGACGGATTTCGCTGCGTCGCCCGTGTCGAGCCGGAACGGGAGCGGCGCGCGCTCCCAGACCTCGACGTTATCTGTTGCGCTGTACGTCTGCGGTGATTGCGCACTTGTCGCTGTGACTGCCCCCACGGCCGCGGTCATCGGACTGGTGACCATGGCCACCACGACGACGAGGGTGAGTACACGCTTCGCCCTGCTCTGTGTCATACTACCTATATCCTCAGGGCGTTGGCATAGTCCTTACGACACTGCTAACTCAGATTTAATGACTCCCTAGACCGCCCCCTAGCCGAGAGTTCTTCCACGAACGGCGATATATCGTCGACGGGGAATCTCGGAAAGCATTTCTGGTCGCCCAGCGACGTAAGTCGTAATGAATCGAGCTGTCGGGGCGATCATTTGCTGCCTCTTGGTCGGGACGGCCGGCGCAGCCGGACTGAGCGCCCAAGACGGGAGCTTCACTGTCGCGATTGCCGACAGCATCGACACACCGTCCCAGGAAGTCACCATCGACGGCGACTCGTACACTGTCAACTCCATTGCACGCATCTCCCAGGGCGAGGAGCTGACTGTCCGCACCGACGGCCCGGACGACGAATCGTATCGGGTGTACATACACTCGGTCGAGGACGGCTCCCGGAGCGTCTACGACACGAAACACGTGTCGGCGGACGGGAGCCGGAGCGTCTCCTTCGACACGTCGTCGTTCGAGGCCGGGAGCTACGTCGTCTCGATCTACCACGACGGCACGTACTACGACCCCCACCCGCTGGTCATTCCCGCCTACGACGTCACTGTTTCAGTCCCGGACAGCGTGGCGGCGTCAGGCACACTCGAAATCACGCCCTCCCTCACGGAGGCGACGGGTGACGAGACAGTCGACAGCGTCGAGATCGTCGTTGCGAACGACGACACGACCCGTCGCCTCGAAGCCACCCAATCTGGCGAGTCGTACGTCGCGCACCTGAACCTCGACTCGATTCCGACCGGCGACTACCAGGTCCACGCGGTGGTGTACGGAACGGAAGCGACGCCGGGAGAGACGAACGAAGTGATCGGAATCTCCGACGCCACTGGATTGACCGTCGAAGCCGAATCCGCTTCGACGACCTCGGGCGGGACTGGCGGCAGTTCGACGACGTCTGCACCAACTGAGTCGACGACCGAGGCGACACCGACGGAGACCACAGCTGGAACGACGGACCGCGAGACGACAGCTTCGTCGACGACGACCCAGGCGACGACGCCTGCGTCGACGACTGAATCGACGCCGCAGTCGACGACCGACACGACAGAAGAGTCCCCCTCTTCTGCAACCGTGATTACGCCGGGTACTGAGACCTCCCCCACGACTCCGTCGGACTCGAACGGTGTCGTCGGTGGCACACCGCTGTATCTGCTGGCCTTACTCGCGAGTATCGCGTTGCTACTCCGGTCGTAGTGCTACTCAGGTCGTAGCGGCTGTAGGACTACCTGTGAACGAGACCCCTGTTGGATTCCCGCCGACTCGGTCTGACGCCGGCCAGATCGTAGCTCCAGCGTCCAGTGAATTCGTGGCGGACGCTACGGTCCGCCGACGAGGCTACCAGTAGTTGCCAATACGGTTTCTTTATTCAAGCTAGGTGGTGAAACTGCCGCTCAAAACAGATGAGCTACTAATCGCTCAGTGTAGCTGCTGAATTGGAAGAACCGTTCTATGATACCCTTATGAAGTGGGCGGTCTCCCATATTAGGGTTACTCCGACGAAGATTACAAGTGCTCCGGCTGCTTCATGACTCGTCGGCACTGAGGTGACGTAGCTATTGATAAACTTCAGAACTGTTTGCGAAGCAGTTCCAAACGGGGGAAGTACTTCCCACGTATATTTTGATAGGACGGATCCAGCAACCAACGCAATCAACGCAGACACCGGATGCGAGCCAGTAGCTTTGGTTGGCATATTTTGGCAATGCCACAACCAGTCACTTAATTTTACGGTGCGGCCAACGTGACATCCTCCTCGCCGTAAACGGCGAGGCTTCCCACGCATGGGGAATACCAGTTAGTCGTCACTGGCAGAGGGTTCTGACTCTTCGTAGGCCGTGAGCGTCATCTGCGCTGGGGCGCTCTTCTCACGGTGAGTCGTGGCGGTGTCACAACCGCGCCCATCCCGTGGCGAGTCATCGCGTTCCGTCTTGTCAAGCGGGACGCTCTCTCCCCACGGGTCAATCCGTCGTGCGATATTCGCGGACGCGTTGATGTCAGCCTGAAACGTCGAAACGTGACAGTCGTCGTTCGGACACCGGAACTCGGCTTGGAAGTCCCGCCGACCGATGCGGTGGCACGAGTGGCACATCTGAGACGTGTGCGTCGGATTCACGTACTCGACCGGGATGCCTGCTTCCGTCGCCTTGTCCTCGATGCGTCCTTGGAGCCGGGCGAACGCCCACGAGTGAAGCCGACGGTTCATGTACTTCCCGTAGTCGAGACGTTCGCGGATGTGCGTCAAGTCCTCCATCACCAACACCGGGTTCTCGAACTGTCGGGCGTACTCGACGGCCTGCCGGGACGCCTTCTCAACGATGTCGGTGAGCGCGTTCTGGTAGTGGCTGAATCGGTCGTCAATCCGCCACTCGGATGCGTCGCGCTCTTGGAGTCGTTTCAGGGTCGTGTGCATCTCTTTGCGGAGCTGCTTCGCTTTGCTTCCGCTACACACGAACGGGTCAGTCGGAGAACCGTCCTTGAGGGCACAGCCCGTGATGAGGGCGGTTTCTCCGATGTCTAAGCCGATGTGCGTGGTGGTACCTTCCGTCGCTGGTTCTTCGACCGGGTACTCGACGGTGACGTGTAGTACCCAGTTCTTCCGGTGCTTCTGAAGCCGTATCTCGCCCGCCTTCGCGTCCTCCGATACGAGGTCGTGCCAGAGGTCTTCCTGTTCGGGGTTGATGCGGAGCGGTATCCAGAAGTTCGTTCCCCGACCGGGACGGGGAACCCACCACGTGAACTCGTAGTCGCGTTCGTCGGAGTGGTCGAATGTCGCGGCTTGGTTCGTGAGCCGTATCGGGTGGCCGTCGTCCAACTCCTTGGCGTTGTACGTCTTGCGGAGTTTTGGAACGTAGTTGCAGAGAGCAGCTTTGGCCTGATACGGCAGGTCGTAGGGCGTCACGATGTCGCTCACCGCCGACATGGTACTTACCCCGGCGTCGAACGCCTCTTGCAGACCGCCACGGTACGTTTTGAGTAGGTCGTCGAGTTTCGACTGCTTGTGGGCTGTCGGTGGGGCGAACGTCGCTTGAAGCGTCTTAGTTATCGTTGTCACTGGCGTCTAATCCTTTCTCGATTAGCTCAGCGTAGGCACGAGGATGTCGGATGCCATTGTCGCGGGCGTAGTCTTTCACCCGTTCATGGAGGTCGCTCCCTCGCTCCATATCGATTTCAGTTCGCACAATCCTTTGTACGTTTTCTTGGCACTAATAACTTCCGTTCGGTATTTTGGCTGCTGTAGACTGTGGGTTGCGTAGTCGAGTGACGCGATTCACGCCCGCCGTGAACGGCGGGATTCTCTCGCTGTTTAAAGATAGCTACCGGTCTGTTCGTTATTTCCGGTATCGGCCTGAGTCTGTGTGGGTATCTCTGGTTTCGGCAGCGTGAGATGCGGTATCCACTTGCCTTGTTGGTTGGTCTACAGGCGGAGCAGGCCGAGTGCCTCGGGGCTTGAACCCGAGGCGGTTCACGTAGCGATCTGGTGGTTCGGTTTCAGACACCGAACTGAACAATGAAATCGCGCTACAACTACTGCTACTAATCGTAGTAACTGATCCGTTCGACGACGTCGGCGAACGCGACAGTCTCCTGGACGTCGGTCACTTCGACGGTGACTCGTTCGCCCTTGTCGGTGTCAGAGACGATCACGACGAATCCTCGTTCGACGCGAGCGATTCCGTCGCCCTGGTCGCCCAGCGATTCGATTTCGACGTCCCGCCGGTCACCCACTTCGACCGGTGGTTCAGGATGGCCACGGTCCGCGTGCGCTTCTGAATCAGCACCAGGAGCACCAGACGCGGTACTATCGGTTTCTTGTGGCGATGGGGTGGGAAGGACTGCAAGCCGGTAGGTCTCACCCGCGACTAGATTACCCTGCTCCTGGCTGGGAATCTGGAACACGTAGGAATCGTCCTGTTCGTCGACTTCCGTGGTAAAGAGACACTGGAGTTGGTCTGGAATTTCCATACAATTAGTCTTATCATGGATTTTCGTTCCCGGTATTTGGTTCCATGGAATTCATCCAGCTACTACTGTCTCTTCACGGAACGGGCGTACTCGTCCCGTCACTAAGGCCCTCACTGGGTTGAACCATCCATGACAGATAACGCATGGAGCGGACGGAGCGGAAGACACAGCCGATTGTTCGCCAGTATTCCATTACAGAGAATCGAGGAGAAAGCCCCGCCATGGATCGGAAGGCGCCACTCGATCTAGTGGGCTCCGAGCCGCTGTTCAAGATGTATCGTAAAGAAATCGTAAGTTCGGAAATCCTAATTTCTAAATTCGGAAGCTCCGAGATGAATTTGACGGTCAGCGTTGGGGTTTGTTTTCGAGAGGGGTGTCGGGCTCGTGATTCGCACCGGTGTCGTCTCGGTGTTTGTCTCGGGTGACGACTTCGCCGGGGGTGGTTCGTGCGTTCGTCCCGAGTGTGACGCCGGCGTTGAGGCTCGTGTTGATGCCCGTTTTGGCTCCGTGGCCGACGACGACGCCGAACTTCCGGCGGTGCGTGTCCGTCATCTCGCCTTTGACCTGGACGCGGACGGTCTGGTCGTCGTGGCGGAGGTTCGCGACCTTGGTTCCGGCGCCGAAGTTCACGTTCCGGCCGAGGACGCTGTCGCCGACGTAGGAGAGATGCCCGACTGCGGTGTCGGCCATGAGGATCGAGTTCTTGACCTCCACGCCGTTGCCGACCCGGACGTTGGGGCCGATGACGGTGCTGCCGCGGACGTATGCGTTCGGCCCGACGTCGGCGCCAGCCTGGATGCGGACCGGGCCTTCGATGTAGGCGCCATCGCGGACGCGCGCGCCTTCTTCAACGACGACGTCCCCGTGTAGCGTCGCGTTGGGTTCGACGTCGCCGTGGATTGTGCGCTCGCAGTCCTCGAGGCGGGTTTCGGTGGCGTCCAACAGCTCCCACGGGCGGCCGATGTCCAGCCAGTCGCCGTCGTATTCGACGGCGGTCACCGGTGTCTCGTCGCTGATGGCGTACTGCAGGGAGTCCGTGATTTCGTATTCGCCGCGCTCGCTGCGCTCGGTCCGGTCGATGTACTCGAAGATGTCGGGCGTGAAGCGATAGAGCCCGAGGTTGGCGAGGTTCGTCGGCGGATCGGACGGCTTCTCGACGATAGTCGTGACCTGTGCGCCGTCTGTGTCGACGACGCCGTATGAGCGTGGGTCCTCGACTGGCATGACGGCGATGGCGGTCGTGGTTGCGGTCGCGAGTCGCTCGACGAGGGCTGGCGTGAGATAGACGTCGCCGTTCAGCGCCAGGAACGGGCCATCGATGTGGGGTTGTGCTTGCTGAATCGCGTGTGCGGTTCCGAGCTGGGCGTCCTGGGTGACGTACTTGATTGGCGTGCCCTGGTAGTTGGACCCGAAGTGTGCTTCGAGCTGGTCGGCCTCATACCCGACGACCAGGACGAACTCGTCAACGTGCGGTACGGCGACATCGAGGACGTGTTCGACAATCGGGGTGCCGCCGACCGGGAGGAGCGGTTTCGGCAACCCGTCCGTCAACGGCCCCATTCGCGTTCCCTGTCCGGCAGCAACGACGACAGCTTGCATTACTCTACCCCGACCACTGGAACGCATTAAGCAACGGGGGTCCAGAACAAGGTAACGTTGAGATTAGTTGGTTCCACGTGAGGGCGAAGGTTTGCAGTCATGTTTCGGGGGAGTCAGGCGTTGCGTGACGATTGATGTTGAGTTGGGAGAGAACCGCGTTTGGAACGGTGAAGTCTGCGTCTTCGGATCAGTGAACACCCCACACAAGTGTTTCTGTTGGGCGTATGCCCAACACACTTATCGTGTTGAGGGGCAAACCAACAGGTACGGTATGGTGCAGGAGCTCACGCACCGCTACACCCACGTCGAAGCCGGGCTCGTCGAGAACGTCGTCATCCGACGGACGACCCACACAGACGCCTACCCGTCCGGCTGGAAGTACACCCTCCATCTGGGAACGCTGCAGGATCTGACGCTCATCCGGTACGACAACGCTCACGAAGATACCAAAGGCCACGAACTCCACACTGCTGCCGGGGACGCAGACGTTGAGTTCCCTGGCATGGAGGAACTCATCGTTGAGTTTTGGGCCAGTGCTGACGAATACTGGGACACGATTGGTGGCAACCCACCCCGTCCCTATTGACAGCAGAGACAACCCACATCCAACACACCCGACCATGACCACGCTTCACATCACCGTCGGCGACCGAGCACAGCTCCGAGAGGATACGCTCCACTTCATTCAGACTGCCGAGGCTGATGAACTGGACGAAAGCGATAAGCGTGCAGTACTCCAGTTCGGGACCTATGACGATCTCGTCGACAGCCTCACTCCGCTACGCCTCGAGCTCATCCAGGCGATCGCCAAAGAGCGCCCTTCAAGTATGCGGGAGGCTGCACGACTCGTCGACCGCGATGTCTCCGACGTTCATGCAGATCTGAAACAGCTGGAGGTGCTGGGTATCCTCGAACTCAAGGAAGGTGGCCCCGGGGGAGCGATCCAGCCAGTTGTCCCCTTCGATAAAATCGAGATGCACATCGACTACCCCCTTCTCGACGACGTCGACGCAGACAGCACTCCCGCTAGCGCTGACTAGCCACCCGATTTTCACCCTCTGAGAGGGTGCGAGGACGGTGAGAAAGCGCCCGTGGAGAGTGCAGGACTGACTCAAAGCAACAACCAAATCGAGCAGTTGAGTCACCTTCCAGTGGAGTAACGACGTCTCAAACCGAGTACGTTGAGTAGACGGCGAACATCGCCTACACGAGTGTGACAACTCGCACACGACCACCGCGTCCTCGTCGCCACGCGAGGAAGCTGAGTAGACTCAGGCCTGCCGCGAGAACGAAAATACCGAGACTAACGTACTGTTCGAGGAGTTGGGCGAGTGGCATACGTTGGTATCTGTACAGACGGCCGGCGGGACGTACTCAGTAATCGATACACGTCAACCGAGGGGGGTAGCCGGGAAAACGATTGGCGTTCAATCGTCGAATCCAAGCAATCCATTGCGCAGGTCAGCCTCGTCTTCTGTTGGTTGATACAGTCTGCACTGCGTCGGCTGTCGGACGGTTGGTACCACAGGACCGGGCACTCACGTTGTACACACGGTAAGGGCTAAGCGGTGTGGCTCACAATGTACACACAATGAGTAGCGACAAAAAGCGCGTCCAGTTTCGGGCGCCGCACCGGCTTGTCGACCGAACCGATGCGCTCGCGGACGTCCTCGGGGAGGACCGAACAGATATTCTCGTAACTGCGCTCCCTTCGGGAACTGCGGTTGTTCCTGCAAAGCGCGTCTTGGAAGCAGGAAGCCCCTGCCTCAAGGAGCCGCCCAAGGCGGCGAGTAGGCAGGGGTAGTTCACACGAGGACTTCATCGACGACGTCGCCGACGCATAGATGCCGCGACTCGTCGCAGACGCGTCCGCCCTCGTGAGTCTCGGTGTCGTAACTGAAGCCAATCCCGACTCACTCGCGCTCTGTCTGGCCCGATACGAGGTTGTCGTCCCAACGGTGGTCGTCGAGGAACTTCAGGAGATTGCCTCTTTCGATGACGTCCACGGTCGTGCTGCAACTACCGTTCTCGACCGAACTGAGACTCTCGAAACGCGGTCAGTGGGACTCGACGCCGAATTTCCGCTCGACGACGGTGAAAATGCGGCGATCACCCTTTCGAACGACCTTGATGCCGCCTTGTTGCTTTGTGATGAGTTCACCCAGCTCGGCTTGATTCACGCATCGCTCGTTGATACCCGGTTTGTGACGACGCCAACACTACTCTCAGTCTTCGTTCGAAACGGCCAGCTGTCACCTGCCGATGCTCAGGTGCTCCTCGACGAGATCAGTGACGCTCGCAGTTGGGATGCGAACAGCTACGTGCAACGCGCCCGCTCATTGCTCGCCAAGTCCTAAGGACCCCCTCACGTCTGGGATTGACTCTTGTCAATCATATGAGCTACCTGCTGACATTCTCGGGTCGGTCCCGCAAATGGTGGGGTTATCCCCTACCCGGACGGGTTCGAGGGCAAGTTCACTGGCAACCCCCTCCAAGAGCGATCCTCCTAGGGTGAGCGAACTAGGGTGGTGTCGTTGACCCGACAGTCTGGGGAGATAAGAGGATATATTTTGCCTCGAGAAGGAAATATGTGTTCTTAGGGTGACATCACTGCGTTGACCTCCTCGTTCTTCGTGATCCTTCGTAGGAAAACCTATAGTGGAATAATTTTGCTTTGGAAAATATTATGTTCTTTCGTGGCGTGGTGTAGGGTATGACGGACTCACGTGACGCGGAAGACGAACCGGCGTATGTTTCGCGGTGGAAGGAAGCAACCACGGGATTCGACCGGGTCCGGTCGGTTGCGTCGTCGCTCGAGGAGCCGCGGACAGCGGGCTGGATCGCCGATGAATCACATGTCTCTGAGCCGACGACGCGGAATCATCTCGAACGGCTCGTCGACCTCGGCGTGCTCGTCACCGACGAATCAACACGGGGCAAAACGTACTATCCGGACCCAGTCTACACGCGCCTGACTGCGATCCAGGAACTCGTCGCAGAGAACTCCGAAGCTGACCTCACCCAACAGGCAACAGCCATCCAAGCGGATATCGAGACCTGGAAAGCCGAATACGACCCCGAGTCACCGCGGTCGCTTCGTGCATCCGTCACGGAGGATATCTCCGTTGAAGACGCCCAACAGCGGCTGCGCATCGCGGCAGATTGGGAGTCCGCACAGTACCAACTCTCGCTGCTTCGGGACGCGATCGACCACTACGAAACGTATACTGCCCATCCACCCGCCTCTGCATGACTCCCGTGGACGGACCGGATGACGGTAGTAAGCAGACTGCCATCGATAGTCGGCTCGGCCGCCAGCCACACCGACCTGATGGCGGTCGGGAGTCGCCACAGGAAGACGCTGCGCAACGACACCGGATTCTGCGATCCCTGCGCGAGCAACTCGAACGCCATCCAGCCATCAAATCCGCGTGGGGGAGTCCGGACGGGCAGTATGCTGAACTTGCGACGGACGTCGACCCGGCACAGTTCGGGCGCGATAGTGAATCAGCGTCGCTACGGGTGACGTGGCAGCCCGATCCGCAGCTTCCACCGGAGACGAGTCTCGACGACCGCCGCCGGACATCACTCACGTCGAACTTCAAAATCCACTACAGCGAGTCGTCGGGGGTCGACTGTGGCGTCCATCTCGAACCGAATCCACACGTCGACGGTCATCTCCACTATCAGGAGCGTCCCGCACCAACCGACGAGTACGACTATGACGAAGTATCGCTTACGGCGACAGCGCCCGTCGGTGTGCTCTGGGAGGGCCTCGAAATTATCGCCGATCGGCTTCAGCAGGTGTAGACTAGATAGAGTGGAGATGTCTGGAAAATCGCCATAATGAGGCGTATCATGTGAACGGATAATTCGTTACCGACTCATAGGATGACACTCTCTTTGATGGTGAGCGAAAACATGAGGATGGGCTACGTATCGCGGACACTGAGAGGGTCACTGCGTGGGGAGTAGATCATTCGTGAAAGCTGATTGAAACCTCGTTGCCTCGTTCATCGAGATGCACGATGGAGAGATTCCCGCCAGCAGTTGTAGCGGCCAATTTCGCATACCAAGGGCCGAGTCCATCGGAATGAATCAGGCTGGTGAGAACCTGCCTTTAACGAGTGTGTTGTTCCGGAAAGACAGATAGATAATATTTCGGAGTGTCAGGCGGCTACGGGGATGGTCGAAGCGATGGCGGTCGCATTGAATGAGATTGCGTGAATCGACTGTCGCCACTGGGTGAATGCCCACCGTCGTTACAGCACGTCGTGAGGACCAGCCGTGTCCAGTTGGGTTGTCAGCTGGTGGTGTGTGTCGAGGCCGGTTCGGAATCGATTGATGAGCTCGGATTGGTGCTCGGGGCAGACGAGAATCGCGACAGCACCGCCGGCAACCGGAACGAGCGGCTGATGCGGCGTATGTGCGGCGAGGCCACAACTGGGACAGCGAACGCCGCCAGCTGGTCGATGGTCGAGGAGGTCAGCAGTCGCGTCCGTTGTGTAGCCACAGATCGAGGCGAACTGCTGGCGATGATCGTCACACCCGATGATGGGGGCTGTCAGCTGGTCGACCAACAGAAACGACAGCATGTCGCGTTCCGGCGACTGGAGCGCTCCTTCGCAGGCGTCACACTGCATCGGCGGCAGCTCCGCGGGTTCCGCTGGGTCGTGGGGCGGCGAATCTCCGGAATCCATCTGAAGGCAGGCTTCGGTTCCGGCCCGAGACGGGTAAGTGATGGGGAGACCAGCGGACTTGGGTACCAATAGTGGCTTAGCCAACAATGGTGTTGACCACGGACATGTTGGATACGGCGTTCCTGTGTCAGGCGACGCTCGTCGGGACGGCCCGCCGTCGTTCGATCGCCCATTCGAAGGCGGGGACACGAAACAGCGCGTGTACGGCGCGATCCTCCACGCCCGTGAGCCGATGACGGCCGCTGAGATCGCCGAACGTGCAGACTGCTCTGAGGAGTCCGCACGGACGCACCTTGCCTTCTACGCCGACCTCGGCATCGTCATCCACCACGACGGCCGCCCCGCTCGATAGGAGCGCAACGACGACTACTTCGAGTGGCGGCGAATGAATGAACTGGCGAACGAACACACCGTCGAAGAACTACAGGCTCGGGTTTCAGAACTCACCGACCAAATCGAAGCATATCGCGAGGAGTACGACGCTGACTCGCCCGCCGAGGTTGATGTCCTCGAATACGACGCCGAGGACGTTGACGACGTGTATGCAGACCTTGGGGACTGGGCGACCGCTATCGAGGAGCGCTGGCTCCACGAGCGCGCCCGCCAGAAGGCGACCAGCTCGACAGCGCCATCGCAAGGCTGACGATGGTGCCGGCCGACGACGGCGCGAGTCCCGCGCCACTCGACCGGGCAGTGTTAGGAGTGGGAGGAGGTCAATACCCGGGCGATGTGTCTGCTCGATTTGAGATACGGTGGTATTGCAATGACAATTTCACCGTTCACTGTCAAGAAGAGCGCCAAGAGAGTGTGGAAGGGTCGGTGGGACCGTTACGGAAGTGCGAGGAGAAAGCCCCGCCCTTTAGGGCGGGGATGAATCCGACAGTCGATGACACAATCCACCGACGATAGCACGGCCTGATATTCCAACATATCCTTAAGCAATCACGTCCAATCACAAGTGTAATGGTCACGGTGACTGTCACCGCGAAGTTCCACAACCCATCCCTCTCACGGCGCAAAGAGTGGCAACGCGCTACCCGCCTCTACCGTGACACCAAACAGTTCTGTATCGACGGATGGGAGAATGGCGACTTCGGCAAATCCGTGACCACGGCCAGCATCAACAACGACCTCTACTCGGCCATCCAGAACCAAGCCATCCGAGAGGCGAAATCCGACCACAGCAAGGACGGAGAGGTTCGCTACCGAGAAAGTCAGCCGTTCGCAATCAACAACCAGAACTGGGAACTCGACACGACCAAGAACGGCACGGTCGTCGTCGGCTTCCCGTGCGTCTCCCAATGGTGGTACACCCCAATAGAGGTGTACGACGACATAGCTGACTCTGTAGACCGACTGGCCGAGGGTGACGCCGAGAAGACCCGACTGCAAGTGTACCGTCGCGGAGACGACTGGTACTGTACGTTCAATACCGAGTACGACACCAACACGTCAGGTGAGACGCCAATTGGTGTGGATATTGGTGAACGGCATATCCTCGCTGTAACCGCCTACGGTGAGGGTGAGTCGATGCTGGTGTCGGGTGGTGAGGCGAAGTACGTTCGACGCAAATATCGTTCCCTACGCGAGTCGCTCTCCGGAGCGGGTGCGCTTCGCGCACGCAACCGCGTGGGTGACAAAGAACAGCGTCGAATCAAGGACTTGAACCACAACCTCTCCCGTCGCCTCATCACGTTCGCGGAACAGTTCGAGAATCCCGTCATTCGGCTGGAAGACCTCGAAGGCATCCGCGAGAACAGTTCGTGGTCGGGCGTCCACTCGTGGCACTTCCACCAACTCCAACAGTTCATCACGTACAAGGCCGAACGCGCTGGAATCCGCGTCGAGACGGTCGATGCGTACCACACCAGCCAGCAGTGTTCGGTGTGTGGGTCGATGGGAACCCGTGATGGCGACCACTTTTCGTGTTCGGAGTGTGGTCGAGGACGCCACGCCGACCTGAACGCTTCAGAAAATATCGCTCAACGGGAGGGTGACCCATGCACGGGCTAACGCTTCGGGCGAGTCGAACCGTGCTACCTCGCTGGTTGAATAGCCAGCCGTCGTTGACGCCCGCAGATTGCGGGGAGGAAGGCCCCATTGACAGGGCTACACGCGCTGGAAAGCACACCGTTGGTCACAACTCGGTAACGACCTTCGACGTTCCACGCGAAAGCGTCCTTGAGAACCGAGGAAACGCGCAACCTGAATATCCCCTTCGGGGAATCCTCGCCCTTTAGCGCGGGGAGGATGTCAACCCAGCAGTCACAACGAACGAGATCGCTTTCATTCGCCGCCGGACGCAAATCGTGTTGACGCAGGGACGCACAGTGGCCCCCAGACCAACGTGACGTCTGCCGCCCTGCCCTCGATTCCGTCGAAGAACGAGTCGAAGCTCTGTAGGGCCAGCAGTGAGGAGTCGAGAGAACAAAATACTGGCCCACAGATTATTATACTAGTCTCTCGTTGTTTGGCATATCATGTCCGAGGAGATGGCCCCGCCCTATCGAATGGTCCCGGATGGCGGGACCGAACATCGCAACGTAAACGATGTCGTTGAAGAAGAATGGGTTGAGGAGACGACGCCGTTTGAACGAGTGTACGAAATCATCCGCACTACCTACAACCCTGCATCCGCCGGAGAGATCGCCGACCGCGCGCGCGTCTCGGCAACCACGGCGCGAAAGCACCTGCGAACGCTCGAAAGCGCTGGCGAAGTAACAACCTCCCAAGATGGGCAGACGACGTGTTATCGACGATCGGAAACGGCAATTGTCACCGAACATGCACAGTCGCTGCTCGCAGAACTGTCCCCCGAAGAGATCGCCTCCGGCATTGCTGATATGAAGGCACAGATACAGGAGTGGCGTGAGGAGTATGGTGTCGATTCACCTGAAGAATTCGCCCGTGAACGAGACGTCGACGACGTCGACAGCGACTACGGTGCCCTCCTCACGGAATGGCAAACGACGCGACGCAACCTCGCACTCGCACAAGCAACACTCGCAATCGGTGAAGCAAGCAATACTGGCCACCTGACTGGCACAGATACCGACGATGAAGGCGATAGCGATCCATCCATCGTCGTATGACCAGCGACGAGACTCCTTCTCAACAGTCTCAGTCGGTCGAACAATCCGAGGTATTTGGGCCGATTGACGCCGGGGCGTTGCGTGAGATTCGCGACCTGATCATGGAGCAGGAGCCGCTGGCCGAGACAGCGTCACTAGATGACCCGTTGAATCCACAGACGCTCTCGGTCGAACTGTCCGATGGAGTCGGTGCAGCGTCAACTGCTCGGATCGACATCCGGTGGAGTCTAACCGAAAACTATGCGATCCACTACACGGACGACCGGAATCAGAATTTCCGGTTCGATTGCCACCCGAAACCGGACGCGCCGAGACGACACTTCCATCCACCACCCGACGCTCCCAGCCGTCCCGTCGAGGAATCCTGTATTGCTGTGTCTGAGGCCGGCCTTGTGACGCGAGCGATTCTCCAACGATGGCGATACGCCTATACCAACGAGACGTTCGAGGGAATCTACGACGCTGAGACCCCGCCATAGCTCTACCCCTTGACGATAGGCCTGTCCTCCTTGTCCTACTGGCGGGGGACTCGTGCTTTCGGAACAGATACAACCAGCCCTCAGACGATCGGTTCGAGCGGTTTCATCGTGAAATCTGACTTTGAGCAATACCGTTCTGCGAGTTCCATCAACGCTCGAGTCCGTCGGATATCGGCGACGTTGTGAGTGATGAGTAGCTCGTAAGCGCTCTCCTTCCATGCGGTGACCGCCTCGCAACTGTCGGTGAATGGATCCAGCTCGTTCAACTTGGCGCCAATCAGTTCCTCGTAGACGCCACTCAGCGTACCCTCACTCGTATTGAAACGTGTCTCGAAGACATCCATCACGTCGACGGATGGCAACGTTCCAAACGGCCACTCGAGCCCGTGCGTACAGAGGCGAGTCCGGAAAAACGGCAAGTCAAATCCGCCGTTCCACCGCTCACCGTTGTACGCGACGAGCTTTGCATCGCGTTGGGTGAATGTCGATGTGACGAACGTTGCCAGTTCGTTCAGAAGCTCCTGTTCGCTGTCGTGGAGTGAGCACTGTACTGGTGTCTCGAGCGTGTGGCACTGTTTTTGCACGATTAACGGGAAACCCACTCTGTAGGGGGTTTGTAGTGATTTTAAACGAGAACGCAGGCGGTCAAGTGGTGAGGACGAACACGTCTTCGGGCCAGTTCCCCACGAGTGTCACGTCTTGGATGGTGACTGGGAGCGAGACACGGCCACCATCTGGGGTTGCTTGCGCTACGTCGAGGGCCCAGACGCCCCAGTCACCGACATAAACCGTGTCTCCATGGATGGCAGTGGTCTGGTGGACCTCACCCGGTGTCTGGTGGTGGGTGCGTTCGTCACCGGTGGTGGCGTCGATGGTGTAGACCCCCGAGTCCGTTGCGGCGTACACCTCTGAGTCCCCGGCGATTGGGTCGGCGGTGAGTTCGGTTTCGGCCCGGAACTGCCACTCGATGTCACCTGTCGGTGCGTCGAGCGCGTGGAGTGTTCGGTCGTCGTGGCGGACGTAGACAGTGCCATTCGAGACGATTGGCGCACGCTCCAGCCCTGTTGTGGTCTCTGCGGTCCACTGTTTGGTCCCGTCTGTGGTGTCGATTGCGTGGAAGCCACCGCGGGCGCCGCTCACGTACGCCGTACCGGATGCGATGGTCGGTTTGAGGAACGTATAGTCGATTCCGGTCGTTTTGTACCGCCACTCAGTGTCGCCAGTTGTGGTGTCGAGTTTGTAGAGTGAGCCGCGTCCCTGGACGCCGCCCACCGCGTAGAGCGCGTCGCTGGTCCGGGTGAGAGCAACAATGTGATTCGAGGGGAGTTCAGTGTGCCAGTGGCTGGTGCCGTCGGCGTTAATGGCGTACACGAGGCCGCGGTCGCCGGCAACGTAGACGGTGTCCTCGTCGACAACGGGATTCGTATCGATGTCCGTCTCAGTCGTGTATGCCCATCGTTCGGTCCCGTCCGTGGTTGCGAATGCGTGGAGGGTGTTGGTCTCGGTGGCGACGTAGACGGTGTCTCCGTTCGGGGTGACGCCACCGCTGTCTGTGGCAAGCGGGTCGAGGCCGGCGGTCCATCGCTCCGCTCCGTCGGCGGCGTCTAGGGCCAGCACGCCCTCAGCGTGGACAGCGTAGATCGTAGTGCCGTCGAGGTGTGGTGTGCGGAATGCGTCGTAGGTGTTGGTGGACCATGCGAGTGGGGCGTCTGGGAGGACCGTCGGGTAGTCGGTGCCGACGACGACAGCGCCGATTTGGCCAAGCTGCTCGTGCGGGCGGCACACGTAGCGATGGATTCCGGTGTCTTCGAAGGTATGTGCGAACGTGGCGTCGTCGCCCTCAAAGAGGTCGGATTCGAAGATTCCGTCTTTCGCGACGACGTCGTGTGCCGTCTCGTCGTCTACGTCCCAGGTAACGGTCGCTCCGGGGTCGACCTGGACTGCAACCGGGTCGAACGTGTACTGGCCACTGGACTCGATGCTGGTGACAGTGACGTCCGTCTGGCCGTACGCTGCGACGGTTTCGGGGTCCGAGTTGGCCTGTGATAGCCAGCCGTCGTAATCGGGGCGGGGCGGTCGACTTCCAGCCTCTCCACCACCACTTTCACTGGTGTCCTTGCTCGTTGACGGGGCGTCTGTCGACGCCGCTGTTGGTTCCGGCGACGATTGTGTCGTTGCCGCTGAATCATCTGGAGTCGATGATGAACAGCCTGCGAGTCCTGAACTCAGTCCGGCGAGGGTGAGAAGGTAGGTTCGTCTGGTCGTGTCCGTGTCGGGCATACGGGGACGTGAAAGTGACAGCGAATAAAGGCTAGTGTGTAAACTACCCCACCCTACTTTGCTCACCCTAGCGGGTTCGCTCGTTGAGGGTGGGGGCTTTGATGTGGACTCCCGGCGATCAACTCTCGGCGGTTGGCCGATAGCCGTCGCCGTTCAGCGTCCCACCATTTATACGCACGTCTACTGGTGCGTCTGCCCTCCCCGACGTGGGCGAGGAACGCAGTCTGTGTTCTCGCTTCCGCATATACCGCAGGCCGACGTTTTTCGCGCCGTTATAGTCTGCGTTGATTTCGTACCCACACTTCAGACACCGGAACTGCTCGCCGTCACGATTGTCTTCGTGAGTAAACCCACAGTCAGTACGAGAACATCGCTGACTGGTGTGGTCGGGTTCGACCTGCTCAACCGCCACACCACGTTCTGGAGCTTTATACTCGACGTACTCGACAAGCCGGCGAAATGCCCAGCTGTGATGCCAGTCAGCGTGGGGTAGCCGCTCTCGAATGTCAGTCAAGTCCTCGAACACGATCACGTCGCAGTCGTGGTCAACCGCCTCCTCAACGATCTCGTTGGCGACCGTGTGGATGTACTGTTTCCGCCATAGTCGCTCTCGCTTTCCAAGTCGAAGCAAGGCGTTATGCGCGGCTTGTGTCCCACGCTGTTGCATCTCTGCCCGTCGCTTCTCGAACTCCTGTATCCAGTGGTCGTACTCGTCACCGCTCCAGAACATGCCGGTGCTGGCGACGGCAAGGCTGTTCACGCCGAGGTCGATACCGAGGACTGTTTGGTGCGCGGTATCGTTCGAACCCTCGATTTCAACAGCGTCACCGCCTGTATATACCTTCCGCGTTTTGACGTGGAAGTAGAATTCGTCGGTAGCTTGGTCGTACTGGAGTGTACTCGTCCGAAACTCGTAGTCCTCCGACAGGACGAACTCCTCGTATGGTGTTGGACTGTCTGCTGGTAACTCAAAGCCACATTCGATGCGTCCGTTCACCGTCGAAAGCGAGATTTTGTTGCGGTAGAACGTCGCACTGCGCTTGTCGTACACCAGACTCCACGAGGTGAACTCCGGCTTGTTCGTCCGTTTGCCCTGTTTCCAGCGGTCAACACCACTATCGACGGCGTGGACGGCACGCCGGATGGCTTCTTGGACAAGATTCGCGGTCAGGTCTGTTTCGTCACGGAGTCGGTCGTACAACGCATCCCTGGCTGTCACGTTCGAGGTGATACAGTCTTCGTAGTCGGTATTGTCCCAACAGTAGTCACTAGCCCCGTTCGCACAGTAGAGGAATTGCTCGGCAGTTTCGTGGAGGTCGTCACGGTACTCGTCGGGAACGACGAGTTTGACCGGCGCGGTACGCCTGACCTCCATATTTCAGATGTTGTTTCGACGGTACTTAATAATCCGGGAGTCAGACAGCGACAATCCCGTCATGTGTGTCGCGGAGTGTCGGCTTCCTCCCCGGCCTACTCGCTTCGCGCTTCCGACCAGTCGGAAGCTCTCGCTCCTTGAGGCCGGGGGCTCCGCCTCGAAACTGCTGAGAACGCCGCCAGCGCCGCCACCCCACGGCAATCCAATTACGGGAGACGGCGCCGGCATTGATGCGTTCGAGGACAGACCGAATGCTGGCTCGATAGTGGTTACTCGACGGTGACGCTTTTCGCGAGGTTCCGGGGTTTGTCGATGGAGCGGTCTTTCTCGTTCGCGATGTAGTACGCGAACAGCTGGAGGGCGACGTTCGCGACGACCGGCTCCATCGGCCCGCACTGGGGGATGTCGAAAGTGGTGTCGACGTGGCTGGTCGTTGCGGGGTCGCTGGAGACGCCGATGACGGGTGCGCCACGGGATTTGACCTCCTTCACGTTGTTCAGCGTCTTCTCTGGGCGCGTCTGTTCCGTTAGGAGGGCGATCACGGGTGTGTTCGGTGTGACGAGCGCGAGGGGGCCGTGTTTGAGTTCGCCTGCTGGGAAGCCTTCGGCGTGGTCGTAGGAGATCTCTTTGAGTTTGAGCGCGCTCTCCAGCGCGACTGGGTGGCCGGCATCCCGGCCGATGTAGAAGAACGAATCGCTGTCGGCGTACGCCTGGGCGGTCTCCTTGATTGCTTGTTCCTGGTCGAGGACTTGTTGGACTGCGCCGGGAAGGTCGCGGACGCTGCTGAGGAGTTCGCTGGCGTTCTCGGTCGAGATGCTGTCGCGGACTTGCCCGAGGTAGACGGTGAGGAGGGTTACGGTGGCGACCTGGGAGACGAAGGTCTTGGTTGCGGCGACCCCGATTTCGGGGCCAGCGCGGATGAAGACGGTGTCGTCTGCTTCTCGTGTGACTGTGCTGCCGAGCGTGTTTGTGAGTGCGAGGGTGCGTGCGCCCGAGCGTTTGGCTTCGCGGAGTGCGGAGAGCGTGTCGGCGGTCTCTCCGCTCTGGGTGATGGCGAGAACGAGTGTGCGCCACGGGTCGCGGCCGCCGTTGAAGGTGTACTCGCTGGCGATTTCGACGCTCACGCGAACGTCGGCGTGTTCCTCGAGGAGTTCCGCGGCGTAGAGGCCGGCGTGATACGACGTTCCGCACGCGATGATTTGGATTTCCTCGACGGACTGCAGGTACGCTTCGGGCAGGTCGACGTCGAGGTCGACGCTAGTAGCGAGTTCGTTGATGCGGCCGGAGATCGCTTGCCGGAGTGCGGGTGGCTGTTCGTGGATCTCCTTGAGCATGTAGTGGTCGTAGCCGCCCTTTCCGGCGGCGTCAGCGTCCCAATCGAGCGTCTCGGTGTCCCGTTCGACCTCTTCGCCGTCGTTGTAAATCGTGACGTCGTCGTCCGTGAGGTGTGCGAGGTCGCCGGATTCGAGGTAGGTCACGCGGTCGGTGTGTTCGATGAATGCGGTGGCGTCGCTACCGATGTATGTCGCGTCGTCGCTGTGGCCGAGGAGGAGTGGGCTGTCCTCACGGACGACGACGACGCCATCGTGGCCGGCCGCGGTGACCGCAATTGCGTAGCTGCCCTCTAGTTCTTGGGTTGTGCGTTGGACGGCTGTGAGGAGGGACACGTCGTCTGCGAGGTGGGTCTCGATGAGGTGTGGGATGACTTCGGTGTCGGTGTCGCTCTCGAAGATGTGGGATTCGCGGAGCTCAGACTTGAGGTCGTCGTAGTTTTCGATGATGCCGTTGTGGACGACAGCTACGTCACCCGTGCAGTCCGTGTGTGGGTGCGCGTTCTTCGTCGTCGGTTCCCCGTGCGTACTCCAGCGCGTGTGCCCAATCCCAGTCGATGGGTTCTCCGTCTGCGGGACCGTGAGTTCGTTGACCTCGCCTTCGGTTTTGCTGACGGTGACGTCGTCGCTGGCGAGCGCGATGCCCACCGAGTCGTAGCCCCTGTATTCGAGGTTCTGCAACCCCTGATGGACGATACTGCCAGCATCCCCCGGCCCGATGTAGCCCGCGATCCCACACATAGTCAGTTGGTAGTGGTGATGTCTCTGGTGCACTTAGTTGTTCGCTAAATGTGATTTTGTTAGGATCGGTGATCGACCGTAATCTCAGGATAATTTCCTCTATGCGAGTGGGGGTGAATCGCGGCGTTCAATGAGCGATTAAATCCAGTACGAGCCGATGGTGCCGCTCAGGCTAACTATGACGAACTGCCGGGCGATCACTGGAGCTGGCCGCAGAAGGACTGAATCTGATGTTACTCGTGGTCTCTGTCATCCTCTCGTCACAGTGGCGTTGTCGTCGATGCGTCCCGAGACGAGCGAGGCGCTCCCGATGGTCGCGTGGTTGCCGATGATGGTGCCGGGCTCGACAGTGGCGTTTCCGCCGATGCTGACGTTGTCTCCGAGGAGGCCGCCGAAGGTGACGTCGTGGTAGACCGCATCGTTGAGAACGACGTCCGTCCTGCCGCCCTCGACGGTCGTGTTCGGGCCGATTGTCGTGTTTGCCCCGATGATGCAGTCCGTTAGGACTGCGCCAGCGTTGATCGTCGCGTCCGACAACACTACCGCATTTTCTAGTACTGCTCCAGGGCCGACGCTCACGTTGTCCCCGAGTGTGACGCCCGGGAGGATAGCTGCCTGTGGATGGACGGTGACGTCGTCCCCGATGGTCGCGGCCGTTGCGACGACTGCGGAATCGTCGACGGTAGTCGAAGGGGTGTACGTCGAGTCCTCTCTGTCGATTAGTGAGTCGTTTACTTCGAGGAGGTCCCAGGGTTCAGAGACGTCGAGCCACGTCCCACGGTATTGGACGGCCCTGACGCGCTGGTCGGCCATGAGATTCGAAAGCGTATCCGTCAGCGCCTGTTCGCCCCTGCTGTCGGTCCGGCGGATCGCAGCGAAGATGTCCGGACTGAACGCGTAGACGCCAGCGTTGATGAAATCCGACTTCGTGAGCTCGGGAATCGGTTGCTCCTCAATCGTTGCAACGTCTCGTCCGTCCAGTTCGACGACTCCGTACCGGCTCGGTTCATCGACGCGAGTGACGCTCATCACGGTGTCGTCTGTCTCGACGTGGCGGTCCCAGACGCGTTCGAGGAGTTCGCTCTCGATGATGCGATCGCCGTTCAGCGCGATGAACGACTCCCCGACCTGTGACTCCGCCTGGAGCAAGGCGTGCCCGGTGCCCAGTTGTTGCTGCTGGACGACGTACGAGATCTCGAGGTCGTAGTCGTGGCCGTTCCCGAAGTGACTCTGGACGCGCTCCTGGTTCGACCCGACAACGAGTACCACTCTCTCGGCGCCTGCAGCGTCCAGTGCGTCGACGATGTGTTCGAGGATGGGGCGGTTCGCGACTGGAATCATCGGCTTTGGGCGATTTTCGGTCAACGGCCACAGCCGCCGTCCCTTCCCAGCCGCCAGAACTACTGCTTGCATTATCGAGGTAATCTCTGTGCCGGTGTAAATCTCTTCGCACGGCGGCCGACCGGCGCGGGAGTAGTTGTTCTATGGAAATCATTTTAGGCGGAGCTTTCGAGTGGCCACCAATGGTTCGCTATCCTCGCCGTGTGCGGAACGCCCGCGTGAAATGCATCAGTTGCAACGCGCCGGCCGCAGAAACGACAGACGACCAGTTCGTCTGCGTCGAATGCGGAACCTCTGTTCTCGAACGGACGACAACGACCGACCGGGAGCCAATCGCCGCAGACGACTAATCCTCGGCGTTTGTGCGCTCGGACAGCGATCGAAGTCCCTCCCGGATCGAAATTGTCGGTTCGTACCCCAGTTCGGTTTGCGCTCTCGAAATGTCCGCGACACTCTCGTCGATGTCACCCTGACGTGGATCGGTATGCGCCGTTGGGGAGTTCGAATCGGCGAGCTCAGCGACCAGTTCTGCGAGTTCGTTGATGGTGGTCGACGTTCCCGTTCCGACGTTGTAAGCATTGCCGACGTGTTCGGTGGTCGCAGCCAGGAGGTTCGCCGCAACGACGTCCGAGATGTGGACGAAGTCGCGGGTTTGGGTGCCGTCTCCGTCTATCGTGATCGGGTTGCCGGTGCGGGCTTGCTTGCGGAAGATGGAGATGACGCCGGCGTAGTCACCGCCGGTTTGGCGGGGGCCGTAGATATTGAAGTAGCGGAGTGCAACGGTCTCGACTCCGTAGAGGTCGTGGTAGAGGCGGGCGTAGTGGTCGATTGTGAGTTTGTCCAGCCCGTACGGTGAGGTCGGCTCCTTCGACTCGTCCTCGGGAATCGGTACTGTATCCGGGTGTCCGTAGATTGCAGCACTCGACGCGAGCACGACGCGGAAGTCTCGCTGACGAGCGAGCTCCAAGAGTTCGAGTGTCGCGGTCGTATTCGTCTCGTGGGAGTCGACGGGTCGGTCTACCGATTGTTCGACGCTGACAATCGCGGCCTCGTGGAACACGATGTCGACGGACTCGGTCAGGTCGTCTAGGACGCCCGGTTCGCGAATGTCGGCTTCGTGGACCGTCGCGCCGTCCGGGACGTATTCGCGTTTCCCGGAGGAGAGGTTGTCGAGAATGGTGACGTCATTCTCGGGAAGCAGTGCGTCAGCGACGTGGCTTCCGACGAATCCCGCGCCACCGGTGACAAGGATATCTCGGTCCTCAATGTGAGCCATCGTCTCGGCGTCACGCTGGAGCACTATTAGAGTACTACTTAACGAATCAGCGAGGATAGAATAGACAGCCAAACCTTCATATTGTCGTGAATTTAAACAGCCGTTATGGGTCATTTCGCCGGGGCAAAGACAGTTAGGGGGAATCGACCGCCACAGGGCGGATCCACCGGGAGAAAATCTCGGTGCAGTGTGGGATGGGTGTAGATGACGTCGACAGACTCGGGTATGAAGCGAGAACCACGTAGCGAATCCTCGGCGAGCGAGGTCGAATCCGAAACGGGGGACCAACCGGCAATCGGTCTAGTTGCGGACGCAGATCCACGGGTGCTGGAAAACGTCGTCGAGGCCCAAGAACGCGGCTTTGATGTCCTCCTCCTCGATCCGAGAGAGAGCGGTTCGACAGTTGTGCGTGTTGCCGCGAAACTCGGGGCGGACGTATTCAGTCCGCCGGCAAAAGAAGTCCCGGACGCAGATTTCGCTCAGTACCTTCGATTGCGCGCGAACGCGAAAACCGACCGCGGCGTCATTGTCGCCACGGACAGCGCTCGACCGATTGACTTCGAGGAGAGTATCGCCGCACACCGGGATGGCGTGGAGGTCACTGATGCAGTGACAGTTGCGGAAGGCGACTCCGTCGGCGTCCTCGTTGGGGTGCCAGCGTACAACGAAGAGGGTGCGATCCAGGACGTCGTCGCTGAAGCCCAAGAGTACGCTGACGAGGTCCTCGTGGTCGACGACGCCAGCCAGGATGCGACGGCGCAGGTGGCTCGCAAATCCGGTGCCACGGTCGTCGAGCACACCCGGAACAAAGGGTACGGCGGTGCACTAAAATCAGTCTTCGAGGAAGCCGACGCATGGAATGCAAGCCATCTCGTTATTCTGGATGGCGATGGGCAACACGACCCTAGTGACATCCCCAAAGCAGTGCAGACCCAAGAATCGACAGCGGCGGACATTGTCATCGGCAGTCGCTTTGCAGCTGGCTCGGAGACGGACCTCCCGCTGTATCGTCGATTCGGGCTGTTCGTGGTGAACACGCTGACGAACCTCTCGATGGGTGTCGTTCGGCGAGATTCGTGGACGCGCGACACCCAGAGTGGGTTCCGCACGTACAACCGGAGTGCGATCGAAACCTTGAGTCAGGACAACTCCATCGGTGACGGAATGAGTGCAAGTACGGATATCCTCTTCCACGCCCACGAGCACGGATACGACCTCGAGGAGATTGGGACAACTATTGATTACGACGTCGACGATCCGAGCAGCCACAACCCGGTTAGTCACGGATTGACGCTCGTGAGTAACATCCTGAAGACGATCGAACGCGAGCGGCCAATGACAACCCTCGGGCTTCCCGGATTCACGAGTGCCTTCGTGGGGATCGGGTTCGGCTACTGGACATTCTCGAACTTCATCACCAGCGGTACATTCCCGATTGGGCTCGCCGTCACCTCGGTGTTCTTCGTCCTCGCTGGCATCTTCGCTTGCTTTACGGCCATCATTCTCCACTCGCTGAACACGCACCTCGATGACTGACAGCGCGACCAGTTGGGACGCGAACACCGGGAAGGGACGCGACTGCGAGTGGCCCGAGTCTCCCGTTGTGTACCTCACAGTCGACTACGAGTGCGACTACGGCACCGCGTTGACGGAGAACACCTACGGAGCGCTCGAGGAGACGCCGTGGCTCGCTTCGCTGCTCGAATGCCTCGACGTTCCGCTCACCTGCTTCGTGCAAACGGAAGTACTGGAGGAGAAACCTGAACAATTAGAGCGTCTTCGTACAGCTGATGTTCCTGTGACGTTTCATCCGCACTCTCACACTCATCGGCCACGAGGAGAAACCGACATCGGTGAAGAAGTTGCTGTATCAACAGCAGTTTACGAGGAGTTCTTTGGGAGGAGTCCTGTTGGCTACCGGTTCCCGAACGGGAACATTCGACCGTCCGATTACGAGCAACTCGCTGAGCATGGCTACGAATTTGACGCGAGCGTCTTTCCCTCATGGCGGCCAGGCCACTTCGACAACAGAGGCGCGCCGACGCGGCCAAAGTATCTGTCTGAATACGACCTCTTCGAGATTCCGTTCACCGTTTACTCTGACCGTGTCAGAGTCCCAACTGCGCTCTCATATTGCCGCCTCCTTGGTCGGCCATTCACAGAGCTATTACTTAGGAGACCACCACCGGTTATCATATTCAACATCCACATGCACGATATAGTCAATCCGTCCGCATTCGCTGAATTGTCTCCGCTGTACCGTGGGATTTACTCGCGAAACAGGGATTCGAAAGAGTTGTTCGCGTCCTCACTAGAGCGATTGCATTCTATGGAATTCGAGTTCCATCAGATTGACGACGCTCACACCGCGTTGAGGAACCAGTAGTACAGCGGTCTAATTATTAAGCGGGAGCTGATACCCCAAACTCCGTCATCACTTTCTTCGTCAATTTCCTCACAGCTCTTGTCTAGACTGGCGGAAAATTTCGTCGAGGAAGCAATCAATGAGTTCATGAACAGATGCACTCACGACGTTCACTGGCCGCACGAGATCGTAGAATCATAATCACTCTTCCAGGCAGGTGCCTCACAGGGCGGAATGACTCCTGATTAACGATTCCAAGAGTGACTAGAAGCCCGCATTTGATTGGGGTGAATATCAATATCTATTATATGTTTTATGGTGTATAAAGATGTTCGGTGGCCGCGCTCCATAGGTTAACATAGTAGATAGTCGTAGGTCCAAGCCGTTTCGCTTGTTCTCCAGGACGGGAATCACCAAAATGTTTAGTATCAACCTAGCACCCCATCGGCTTGTGAGCGACCTTGAACCTCGGGTAACCCCATCACAAAGTCCAATACTCCATAATCCTACAAACCACCGAAGACATTATCAGTAGTGGCTGAGGATTTCACAACTCAATTTAGTAGCGGAGTGCTTCCAAATTCTAAGTATCACTCTATCGTATATGCAACAGATCTAAAACGGTTTCGTCCGGCAAAAGGGAATATTCACCCCTCGGAACCGAACATCTTCTCGCTCCATACGCGCTATCTCGATATCCTAGCCGAGGATGCTCTTTCGAGATATGGATTCTGACAAGACGCTTGGACCAGACATGCAGGAACAGGCCAAAACCAGCATTTATAGATATCCCAGGTCTTCTAGATTCTCCTTCGTCGCCTGGTCCATGTCCAACTCGTCACGGCCGACAGAAACCGTTATATCGTCAAGCATCTTGCGAGCCTCTTTCGCGCTGAACCCTGGATTTCCAATCGAATACTGTCCTGAGAGCAAGAGTTTGATACCTTTTGGGTTTCTTGCGCGACGGACCTGGATACCGGCGGGGATTTTGGTCAGATAGCCTCCGAGCAGTTTGAGTCGTGCCCACGGATTAGATTCGTTAAATACCCTTCCTCCCTGCCAATCCCAGACGCTGGAGAGAGTGTAGTGGAAAGTGCCGCTGAACGAGGGATACGGCCGGTCGTAAAAATTCAGTCCAGTCTTCGCATCGAACACTGGGTCAAAGACAGGGCCACCATCCGTATTCGGGGCTGTGAGCGACCCCAAGTCCGCCACCGTCTCATGTAGATCGACGTGTCGCATCAGGTTAGGAGTATCCACATTGTCAAGTCCGGGATGGATCAATGTCGTTGGGACTCGGACGAGTTCAGGAGCGGCGGGATGAGACTCGCAAACGTGGCCATATTCACCCAGGAATTCGCCGTGGTCTGAAATAAACACAATCAGCGTGTCCTCAAGAATACCGCGGTCGCGAAGCGTGTTAATGACCCGGTTCCGAAAACGATTTACGGAACTGTCCACGGCCCGGGCGTAGTCTTCGCGCAGTTGTGACTCGTCGCCGGCATTCTGTTTGAGATAGGAGCGAACAGATCCTGTCGTGGCAAGTTCTTCATCGAACTCGTTGAGTGGTGCGTGACCGCCGGGGTCACGCATGAACCAGCCGAAGGGCTCCTCTATGTCCTGAAGGTCAACCCTGTCGTATCGGTCCAATAAGTAGTTGTAAATTTCGTTGTTGAAATTTCCGGATTCGGCGCTGATTCCAGTGTGTTCGAATGCGTCAAGGATGGTCGGCGTCCCTTTTGGCAAGGAGTCAGTAAATCCACGGACGCCGTGGTTCGGGAGGTAGAGTCCTGTGAGAAGGCTGGCGATAGAAGTCGGTGTGTGCAGCGACGACGCCAGCGTACGGACTGTCACACCCATCTCACGAACTGCATCTGGGTGGTAATCCCATCGAACGCCATCGGACATGAACACGACGAGATTCCGAAATTCAACCATTCGTTGGCGAACATTCGAAAAGGGGCCCAATGAGTATTCTGATTCGTGTAGGGATACCAAGATTGTTCAAGACTGAACCCGAAACCCTCGCGTCGTCCAACTATCCGCGATTTCGAAGGAATCATACACGCAGGCGAATCACTTTTGAACAGGAGATGAGGGTGCTTCACGCCACGGGGACGTTCCTGCCGGTCAAAGGGGGATGTCCGTACTTTATCCACCACCTGACCCGACACCTTGAACAGTGTGGGGACACTTGCCGTGTTGTTACGACCGACCAGGGTGGCGATGTGACGGCTGATACGGTAGCGACGGACCGGTCCGGGTCCCGGAAAGTAGCGGGGTTTCCCGTGTCACCTGGCTATCCACTTACGCTTCGCCGAGCCATCGCCGATTTCGAACCTGATATCGTCCACACCCACTATCCGCTGCCGTTCTTCCCGGAAACAGCGGCGCTGTGTGCTGAGCTCGCTGACGTACCACTCGTGTTGACCTGTCATGGGGCCTTCGAGATGAACTGGACGAGTCTAATCGGTGCGTTCGGTAGTATCTACAATCGGTCGCTGTTACACGCCTCGCTCCGGGCGGCGGACCGGATCCACGTCTCTAACGACGCCATCCCCGGCGAGTTCGGGCTGTTCGATCGCTACAAGTCGAAACTGACAACGGTCCCAATGGGCGTCGATACGGCGTGGTATGACCCAGATGCCGTCGACGGAGACCCGCCGTATCCGATTGATTCCGGTACGATGGTAGTACTTTTCGTCGGCACCTTCCGTCGATACAAGGGTCTTGACACCCTTATAGCAGCATTCGACCAAATAGAAGGAATCGATTCCCGCCTCGTTCTGGTAGGAGATGGACCGCTGCGTGAGGACGTCAAGGAGGCTGTTACCGAGCGGGGACTCGGGGGGCGCGTCACAATTACGGGCCATCTTAACGACGAGACCCTTCGACGGGCCTACGCTGGGGCTGATGCGTTCGTCCTCCCCTCTCCGACGATGTCCGAGAGTTTCGGGCTCGTTGCTCTCGAAGCGATGGCGATGGGGCTCCCGACACTCGTCACGTCGGAGAGTGGTGTCGGCCGCGTACTTGCTCAAGAGACAGCAGGAATCGTCGTCGAGCCAAACGCACCTGAAACGCTTGCACGCGAAATCGAGTCGATACTGACCAACAAACAGCGTTATCAAGGCCAGGTCAAGGCGGGCAAAACGCTCGTCGCCGATCGCTTTGCCTGGAAATCGATAGTCGAATGCTATCGGACCCTCTACCGAGAGGTGGCCTAATGGTTACCGCTGTGATTGTCAGCGGATTAAGGAGGGTGTGTTGAGCGTGCGAGCCGTAACCGAATGGATTCCAGTAGGTGTCCGCGACATCTGGGAAGCAACCAGCGACGACGAGTGTCCCACTGCCCCGGTCGTGGACCGAATCGAAGCCAACGTTACGTCGGAAATGGCATTTCCGACTGCACGCGCAGCACTAGTCGCAGCACTCACTGACGCGGGCCTCAACGCGGACGACGAAGTCGTTCTCCCAGCCTATACGTGCCACGCGCTTGTCTCAGCTGTCGAGGCCGTCGCTACCCCCCGGTTCGTCGATATTGAGCCGACATCGTTCACGATGGACCTGGATGCTCTCGCGGCTGTCGCTCCGACAGCCGTAGCTGTCGTCCCGGTGCACCTGTTTGGGGCACTAGTGGATATGAGTCGGATACGCGAGATTGCTGAGCAACACGACTTAGTCGTCATTGAGGACGCCGCACAGGCGCTCGGTGCCGCGGTCAGTACTTCGACGGTCGGTTCCCACTCCGATTACTGCGTGTTCAGCTTCCGGTTCTCGAAAGAGGTGACCACGCACAAGGGCGGTCTACTGGTTGGGTCGGATATAGGCCCTCTGACTCCAACATCGCCTGACTACACAGCGATACCCCGGCTTGCGGCGACGAAGGTTGCGGACGGCGCGCTGGGCGTGATACCCGGGCGCGTGTATGAACAGCTCCGGCGGCAGGTACTGGACCCTTTTTTTACCTCGACGGCAGCGGTCATCGGTGAGACCGCTCCACGCCCGTTGACACCGGCGCAGCGACGATTGCTCGACCGCCAGCTAGCCGAACTGGCCGACCGCGTCCAGACACGGCGTGACCACGCAAGGCGATACGCAATGAATCTGGAAGGCCCAATACAGATGCCGGTTGATTCTCCCAATCACACGTACTTTAGATACCCAGTCCTTGTGCCGCCGGAACAGCGGGCGAATATCTGTCGTGCGCTCCGCCGCAAGGGGGTCGGCGTCTCGACGATGTACGACTATACGGTCGCGCCGGAGGGAGAGGCCGACATTGCTGAGCGCGTTGCAGCCAGCGTGGTGAATCTCCCAGTCCACGCCGGCCTCGATACATCCACGGTCGAGCGTATCAGCACAGTTTTCAATCGCGTCATCAAACGTCACGGATGAGCGCGACGTGTGAGGGGAAGATGACCATTGAGAACTCGCTGGAACTCGTTTCGCTACAGGACGCAGACACCAGTACTTGGACGAGGATCGTCAAGTCTCACGACCAATCGACGCCGTTTCACACGCTAGCTTGGAAGCGTGCCATCGAGCGCGCATTCGACTACGACTCACGGTATCGTCTGGTTCAGCGTGACGGTGTAATTGTTGGTGTCGTCCCAGGTTTCGAGACCGGAGGCGTGTTCGGGACTGATATTGTCCAGCCGTTCTGTGAGTACGGCTATCCGCTGCTCGAACCTGATGTCGAATCAATACCGGTGTTGCAGGCCATGGCGAATGACCGCGGACGGTTCGACACGAGAATCGTCAAGGAGGCTCCCCAAAGCAGAATGGTCGGCTACAGCGACGCCGGGTTTGGGGGGATCCACACGGGCGTCACGTTCCGACTACTGCTCGACCGCCCCTACGAGGATCTTTTTGAGCAGGCTTTCGAGACGGAGGTCCGACGAAACGTCGGACTTGCACATGATGCTGGCTTGTCCGTTCGGACAGTTTCGGACCACCAAGGAATCACCGAGTACTACAACCTTTATCTGGCGACAATGCAGCGACTCGGGAGTCCGCAGTTTCCACGCTCGTTCTTCCACGGCCTGTTCGACGAGTTTGGTACGGACTGCACGGTGTTGCTCGCCGACCTGGACGGGACGGCCGTAGGTGGTGTCCTAATCCTCTCGCAAGGCTCTGAGAGCGTCATTTGGAGTAGTGCCTCGGACGAGGCACACTGGGATCGTTCGCCCAACCACCTGCTGTACTCGACGGCAATCGAAAGAGCCTGCGAAAAGCGGGCCGCGATCGATTTCGGGCGGACGAGTCCTGAATCGGGGGTGCACACCTTCAAGCGACAGTTCGGCGGCCGTGAGCGGAGCCTAGTGAGCATGGTGTCACCCCCACATCGGGTCGGTGCGGGGTCACTCAGCCAGTACCGCCACCTCGAATCGGTCGTGACACAACTGGCACCCTTGATTACGTACGATTGGGTCGGCCCACGACTCAAGGAGTGGATCCATGAATAGCATGATTACGGCCCTGCTCGTCGCGGGAGTGATTCTCGCTGTGACCAACGCTTACTGGTATCGGCGAGAGAAAGCACTTCGGGATGGACTCGAAACGAGCGTAGGATGGGACGAGACAATTGCGGGGTTAGACGGCGCCGATACCGCTGACAGACGACTCGACGCGGTTGCAGACATTTTGGATACATCCGTCGAGGACGTTCCTGCGGCCGCCAGGTCGCTGGATTCGAAGGTCCGTGACCTCCAGCGTTCTGTTGAGGAAACCCGCGAGACATGGGCCGGGATCGCTGCGAACGCACTGAGGACGGATGCAGTCGAGCCGGACGATGTGCTCGTCGTGCATCTGGTCGGCGGCACTGGTGAGGACGCCCGAGCGCTCTCGTCAGCTCTCGACCAAGACAATCTTACCGCCGTCTGTGCGCACGAAGACGTGACGTTCGTCCTGACAGCTGGAACCATGAGTGACGAGTCGGCCATCGCCGTCGCTCGGGCGGCAATGGTAGACGCTCCAGGTGGGGTCGGTGGGTCAGAGACGCTGGCTCAAGGCGGTGGCGATACCGACTGCTTTGACTCCATTGAGGAGGCCCTGGCGGAAAAGGCCGGCAACAATCTCACCGTCGTCTCGCTTGGCCGTAATTGAGTCGAAGAATACGCAAGGACCACGATAACGGCCATTAGCGGCGTTTCTACCGGTCCTTAGTCAGTTTTTGGTGGCGTTCGTGACGCGATAAATGTTCACGTTGCCGTTCTGGTAGATTCGGTTCGTCGTTGGGTCCGCTTCAAGTCGCTCGAAGTCCTCGCGGACGAACACGCCCCATTCGGGATGGACCTCCAAACGATTCAAACGGCCCGCAGCCGTGTCGATGTAGTAGGCGTCCCCGAACTGTGCACCGAGCGTTGTGTTCCCGAAATGGGGTGGGACGGTGGTTCGTCGATCGCCTGGTGCGTACCGGACGTTGTCACTTCGTCGTACTCGCTCTCTTGCCGTAAGGAAAAATTGCATAAACCGATCCGGTCGGCGGGCGAGCGTAACCGTTCCATGTTCCGCTGACTTATTTTCGAGATACCACTCCCAGCCGTCAAGTTCACTCTCGACAATATTGTTGTTGCCGGATGCGACCCAGGGGCTGCTCTGGAGGCTGGCCTGGTGCAGTAACAGACCTGCCGTGAGCGAACTACTTATGAGGAGAAATACAGCAGCAGCTGTTAGGAAGTGGTCTCGCCGTATTCGACGGACCCACCGAAACGACACGAACAGAAAGATACCAACGAACAGCGGAATAATCATCTTTATCATGAGAAGCGCTCGACCGTATCCGAGTCCGAGTCCTCCCCCGACAAATTCTAGCGGGGTCCAGAGACCCCCGATGGCAAATATGAAAAATAGAATCGGTGGAATTCGGGGGGTTTCAACCCTGTGTTGCGGGAGGAGAACAAACATCCCCCCAAGTCCTCCTAGCATAAGCAACAGTATCGTCGGCCCCCGCGTTTTGAGTACAAGGAGACCGAACTCGAATAAAGTGAACCCAAACTCCTCGAACAGAACCGATGTCTGCTGTGTCGCGGCGGAACCACCGGTCGCGGCCAAGCCAAACAGACGGCCTACAGCCATTTTGAAGTACGGCGCATGCGTCCACCAAAGGTAGCCAGGCACACCGACGAGGAACGGTAGGAGGAGCACTACTCCTGAGAGTTTTCGTAACCGGATGACTCCAAACTGGGGGAGCCACTCGCGGAGTCCTGGCAAGTGGAGTATCACCGCAAGTCCTGCGACGAAAGTCAGCATCACTGGCGGGAGTTGGTGGAAGGGCCACAGTGAGACGGCAACTACTACGAACAGGAATAGAAAGCGACGACTCTCTGCCACAGTGGTCACTCGTGCCAGAAGGAGTAGCGCCAGAACAAACAGTGTCTCGAAGGCCATGTTTGACGGTGCGATACCAGTAAAAACCACCAACAAGGCGCCATAAACGCCGTACACGCCGGGGATGTTGTAGCTCCTACAGAACGTTCCGGATAGGAGCAAGAAGACGAAGGCACTGAACAGATCTACAACGCCAAACGCAACGAAGGATTCATTGAACACCAGAAGGGTCCTGGTGACGCTATCGAGTACGATGAACAGGAGATGAAACATCGGCCGGTACTGATTGCTGAAGTGTACACGTGAAGTAGAGATGATACTTCCGTGGAACTGAATCGTCCTAATGTCGCCGGCATGTGAGAGCATATCGCCGGCCATTATTTTATACCCCAAAAGCAATGGCAAGACCATAACGAGCAGAACTTGAGTAACAACTGGCAATAGCGCCAATAGTGCCGTTCGATGTCGCTCACTGGAAAGATAACATAGGGAGAGAATAGTTCCAGAAACGGTAGCGAAGATGGCGAGTGCGAGGAGGGCGTCTGGTAGCTGTCTGTACACCGAAATCTGATATCCGTTTCGGAACTGGAGGATGGTAAGAATCTCAATCGACATAACGACCAGTGCCCACGATACCAGCAGCTTCTGTACACCTGCGGTATCAAACGGGAGTCGTTGATGTAAAGAGACCATTCGGTTCTTTATTTTGTGTCGACTGTTATCATACTTATATTGTACGTTCGAAATCTCACAAAATCGACAGCGTTGCCGTCACATTTTGTAGCCGAGTTGCTCCAAGCGACGCTCCGCCTCGCGTGTGAATCCACCTTCCAGGCGTGGCAAAGCTGACGGCTCCGTGACAATCGACTCGGCATACTCAACGAGGGGATCCGGGACTGTATCCCCGTTGAGTGGGCACCGCTCACCGCGATCGCTGGCGACGTGATAGCCCGTGTCGGTCGGCGTCTCGATCACGCTCATATCAGCGTCCGGTGTTAGTGAGCGAGTCACGTACTTATACTCCCCATTTCTCACTGCGACGGAGTGGCCGTGACTGTCCAGCGCGTCCGACACGACTGGGACATCTGCTGTCTTGTCATCGAAGTGTGTTTCATACCCACTTGATGAGGGAAAGTCCGGAGGATTGATGCCGACCATCTCAGCAATGAGTTCACCGAGCCAGGCCAACGAGAACGGGTGTGAAATGCGTTTAGACTCACCAGAACAGTTGTCAATGAGCAGTGGAACGTGGAGAAGTTCGTCGTAGAGATAGTGGCGCGGATGGCCGTACCTGTCGCGATCGAACAAAGCCTCGCCGTGGTCGCCGGTGACGACTAGGCAAGTGTTCCCCCAGACGCCCTCCTGTCGGAGATTGTCGATAATGGCACCAATCTGTCTATCGACGTATCGAACAGCATTATCGTATATAACCTCCGAACGTGCGTCGAACTGGTTTGTAGATGCGTGGCTGTCGACCGCGAACTGTTGCCGGAGAGAATATCGATGGAGTGTGTCATCGTTATTAGCGACCGTCGGATGGATTGGCCGGTGAATGTCCATTAGATGCGTCCAAGCGAAAAACGGGGCGTCGTTAGCTTCAATATTGTTGGTGAGTGCTTCGACGACGGTTGAACCGCGGGCAGAGGGCCACTCAGTGAGATACTGGTAGTATCGGCTAAGGGCGACGACTGGAGCGCTTTCGGCCAGTGATCCTTTTCGAGATTTAACGCTGTCAGATAGAGTCGCCCGTAACGAACCAGCACTACCTTCATCTCCGCCAGTCGCTCGGTCTGTCTTGCCATCTAGCCGGAGATTTTCGAATTCG
>NZ_WUUU01000007.1 GCF_009831555.1 Halobacterium bonnevillei
CCGAGCAAAAACAGCGTCATCCCGAACCCGGCCAGCCCGGGGTCGACGCCGCGCGCCAGCAGGCGCGCGACGGCAGCGCCGTAGCTCCCGACCGCGAGTCCCATCCCGAGCAGCCCGACACCGAACACGGCCAGCGCGCGGCGCGGCAGTTCGTCGCTCACGCCAGCGACTCTCTCGCGGGGGGCCAAAACAGTTCCCGCCGGCCGCGAGCCCCGCCGGTGGCCGAACCGTTTTCCGAGTCCGACGACAGACCCATTGCATGACACTCGACTGGGACCTGCAGGACGCCGTCTGGGAGGAGTTCGAGCTACTGGCAAACGCCGAGGACGTGCCCGTCGGCGAGAACCGCGTCGAAACCGAACTCCTCGAGAACTACCACGGCCGCGGGCAGGCGCGGGACTTCGAATTCGAGTCCGACGAACCCGCGTCGATGGCCGGAGGCGAGGACCACGGGCCGCGGCCGCTGGAGTACTTCCTCGCGGGGTTCGCGTTCTGCCAGCAGGTCCTGCTTGCGAAGCACGCGCTGGCGACGGGCGTCGAACTCGACGACGTGAACGTCGAGGTCGAGGGCGACGTCGACCCGCGCGGGGTCCTCGGCGTCGGCGACGTCGAGCCGGGGTTCGACGGCGCGCTCCAGCAGGCGACCCGCATCGAGAGCCCCGCGACCCCGCGCGAAATCCGCGACCTCGCGGAGACCGCGGAAGCGCACTGTCCCGCGCACGCGTCGCTGGCCGTCCCGGTCGACCGTGATCTCTACCTCAACGGCGAGCAAATCGCGTAAATCGCCCCGGAACGCGCGCTCGAGGCGGCGCCGTCCGGTCAGGGTTCGAGAATCGTCGTGCCGAACGTCTCTCCAGAGCGCAGCGCCTCGTGAACGCCGGCAACCTCGTCGAGGCTCGCGGTCTGCGTGTAGTCGACTTCGATCCGGCCGTCGGCGAGTAATCGTGCCGCGCGCACGACCTGGTCCTTCGTGGCGAACCGCGAGCCGACGACGCTGGCTTCCTTCACGACGAACTCCTTCAGCGGCGGCGCGAACGACCGTTCGTGGTGCGTGGTGAGCGTGACGAGGTCGCCGCCCATCGCCATCGCCGCCCAGCCGTCGCGAATCGTGTCCACGTCGCCGACGGTGTCCACGACCACGGTCGGGCCATCGGCGTGCTGGGTCGCCTCGCCGATGCGCTCGGGGAAGTCGTCGCCGCGCGCGTCGATGGGCGTGACCGCGTCCGGCGTCACCGCGTCGACGTGCGCGAGTCTGTCGTCCCGGACGTCCGCCGCGAGCACTCGAGCGCCCCTGCTGGCCGCGAGTTTGGAGAGGTGGACGCCGATGCGGCCCGCCGCACCGATGACGAGGACGGTGTCGTCGTCGCCGACGTCGGTGCGTTCGCTGACGTGCAGCGGCGTCGCGAGGCCGTCTGCCGCGACTGCGCCGTCGGCGAACGTAGCGTCGTCGGGCAGCGGCAGGACGTTCGAGGCGGGAATCACCGTGGACTCGGCGTAGGCGCCGTCGCGCTGGACGCCGAACCAGCCGCCGAAGTTCGTGCACTGGTTGTCGTCGCCGCGCCGGCACCGGTCGCACCGCCCGCACGTCAGGTAGAAGTACGAGAGCACGCGGTCGCCGACCTCGACGTCCGCGACGCCGGGGCCGACGGCGTCCACGACGCCTGCAAACTCGTGGCCGGGAATCCGCGGGGTGAGACCCGGGTCGTCGCTGAGGCCGCCCTGTACCGCGTTCTCGATCGTGCGCGTTACGCCGCACGCGCGGACGTCGACGCGCACCTCGCCGGCGTCGGGCGTCGGTTCCTCGACTTCCCGCACGGTCAGGTCGCCACCCCACTCGTCCAGCACGACTGCGTCCATCGTTGACATACCACGACTGTTGCCGCCGGGGGAGTTAGCGTTTCGGACAGCGGCGAAACGTCAGACGAAAATTCTATCTTGAAACCGATCTAATATTTGTTACAAATTTTTATTTAGGGTAACTCCATGGAGTCCGATATGCCACGCGACAACGAGGCACACCAACGTACCGACGGCGGGAGCGCGCTCGTCGAGTACGGCATCGAAGACAAACCGGACCTCGAAGAGTCGGTCCCACTCGGCATCCAGCACCTCCTCGCGATGTTCCTGTCGACGGTCGCGTTGCCGCTTGTCATCGCGGGCGCCATCGGTCTCGGCCCCGACGACACCGCGTTCATCGTCCAGATGGCGCTGCTGGTCGCCGGCGTCGCCACCATCGTGCAGGCGTACCCCATCGGGCCGGTCGGCGCGCGCCTCCCCATCGTCATGGGGACCAGCGCCATCTTCGTGGCGCCGCTCATCGACATCGGCGGCGAGTTCGGCCTCGCCGCAATCTTCGGCGCGGTGCTCATCGCCGCTCCCGTCGAAGTCGTCATCGGCTACTTCTTCGACGACGTCGAGGACTTCTTCCCGCCGCTGGTCACGGGGATCGTCGTCATGCTCGTCGGCCTCACCCTCATCCCAATCGCCATGCAGTACTCCGCTGGCGTCCCGGGCACCGAGACGTTCGGGAGCATGGAGAACCTCGGCCTCGCGGCGCTCGTCCTCGTCGTCGCGCTCGTCGTAAACCAGTTCTTCGACGGCTTCCTGCAGTCCTCGAGCGTGCTGGTCGCCGTCGTCGTCGGGTACCTCGCCGCGATTCCGCTGGGTCTCCTAGACCTCTCGGGCGTCGCCGGCGCGGCGTGGTTCTCCATCCCGACCCCGCTCAACTACGGCCTCGAATTCCAGCCCAGCGCCATCATCCTCGTGGCGTTCGCGTACGTCATCACTGCGATGGAGACCATCGGCGACATCTCCGGCACCACCGAAGCCGTCGGCCGCGACCCGACGACCGACGAGACGAAAGGCGGGCTCATCGCCGACGGCGTGATGTCCGCGTTCGCCGCCGTGTTCAACGCGTTCCCGAACACGTCGTTCAGCCAGAACGTCGGCCTCATCTCGTTCACCGGCGTGGCGAGCCGGTTCGTCGTCGCCATCGCCGGCGTCTTCCTCGTGGTGCTCGGGCTCGTGCCGAAAGTCGCCGAAGTCGTCGCTGCGATGCCCAACCCAGTGCTCGGTGGCGCAGCCATCGTCCTGTTCGGGATGATTATCTCCATCGGCCTCCGCATCATCTCCCGGGGCGCCGAACTCAACCGCCGCAACCTCACCATCATCGCCACCTCCCTCGTGCTCGGCGTCGGCGTCGAGTGGCGCTCGGACACGCTCGCACAGCTGCCCGACGACGTCCAGATCCTGGCGACGTCCGGCATCATCGTCGGCGGCGTCGCCGCGCTCGTGTTGAACGCCGTGCTCCCCGAGGAAGTGCCGCCGGTCGGCGAAGGCCCGGTCGGCGAACCGGTCGCCGGCGAGGACCCAGAGGAAGCACTCGACGACTGACCGCGACCCGCCGCGAAAAATTGCTGCCCGCGTCCGCTATGCTTCGGTGAACGCGACGACCCGGGAGACCGAGGACTCGCCGCCCCGGAACCGCCACGGGAACGTCCCGATCTGGCAGCGTTCGTTCAGCAGGTGTTCGGGTACCTGCGCGTTCTCGACGTGGACGATGCCCTCCGGGAACAGCTCGGTGTGCATGAGCTGGTAGCCCTCCGGCGGGAAGATCTCGTCGAGGTCGTCGACGCCGTGCTTCTCGCGGGCTTCCGCGGCGAGCTCCGGCCGGACGTCGCGGACGACCGTGTTCATCGGGTGGTCGGCGCTCCCGCAGTCCAGGATGAGGTAGTTCAGTCCCTTCTCCTTGCACCAGTCGGCGAACTCCTGATTCGGTCCGGGGTGCTTGCAGAAGAACTTGTGGGGGTCTGCGTCTTCCTTGTGCCAGGCGTACTTCTGGTAGCCGGTGTGGATGAAGAGGATGTCGCCCTCCTGGACGTCCACGACGTCCTCGATCATGTCCGACGTGTAGACGTCGTAGTCGCCGACCTTGTCGGAGATGTCCGCGACCACGGCGTCGCCGACGAGTTCGTCCAGCGGCATGCTCTCGATGTCCCGGCCGTGAGCGACGAAGTGCTTCTCGCCGTCCAGGTGGGTGCCGGTGTGGTTCATGAACTCGATCTTCTGCCCGTTGACTTTCTCGGTGTCCAGTGACTTCTCGTACCAGACTTTCGGGTTGTCGTACGTCGGCCACGCAGGCGTGTCAGCGCACCACGGCTGCGTCAGATCGTGCATTTCGTAGCCGTCCAACATGCTCCTACCGTCGCGGGTCTCCCTCTTAACGGTTGGCCATCGGGCAGCAGACAGGGGCCACTACGGAATGTTACCAAGACTTTGCGCGGAGCGAGGCGGCACCAACGGCCTGGCGGAGACGCTGGCGCCACCCTGACTCTGGGGGAACGCGCGACCGCCGGACGGCCGGAACGGAGTTAGTCCTCGCCGAACACGCCGGCGTCCGCGAGTTCGTCGATCTCGTCGGCCGAGTAGCCGAGTTGCTCGAACACCTCGCGGTTGTGCTCGCCGAGTTCCGGCGGCGGCGACTCGAAGCCGCTCTCGCTGTCCTCGTAGTTCAGCGGGTGCTCGATGACGGGAATCGTCTTCCCGCGGGCCTCCATCTCGGTGACGACGCCGCGGGCGTCGGTCTGCTCGTTGTGGAGCGCGTCGTCGACGGAGTAGACGGGGCCGGCAGGTATGCCGGCTTCCTCGACGAGCGCGTCCATCCACGCCTCCGTCGTGCGCTCGCGGAGTTCCGCCTCGAGTTCCGCTTCCAGTTCGTCCATCTGTTCGACCCGGTCCGCGTTCGTCTCGAAGCGGTCGTCCTCGAGGAGGTCGGGACGCCCGATGGCGTCGCAGAACTGGGTCCAGAGCTTCTGGTTGAGGCACGCGACGTTGATGTGGCCGTCCGCCGTCTCGAAGGTCTGGTAGGGTGCGAGAACGGGGTCCTTCGTCCCCATGCGTTCGGGTTCCTCGCCGACGAACGCCTTCCCCGCTTGCTTCGTGAGCCACGGGAGCGTGGCGTCCAGCATCCCGAGTTCGACGTAGTCGCCCTCTCCGGTTCGCGCGCGGCGGTACAGCGCACCCATGATGCCGAACGCCGACCACATCGCGGTGATGAGGTCGGTCTGCGGGAGGCCGACTTTCACTGGCTGGCCGTCGGGTTCCCCCGTCACGGACATGATGCCGCTCATGCCCTGGATGAGGAGGTCGTAGCCCGGTCGCTGACTCCACGGGCCGGTCTGGCCGAACGCCGAAATCGCGCAGTAGACGACGTCGTCGTTGACCTCGCGGATGTCGTCGTAGGCGACGCCGAGTTTCTCCGCGGTCCCGGGGCGGTAGTTCTGGATGAAGACGTCGGCTTCCTCTGCGAGGTCGTACAGCGCCGCCAGCCCCTCGGGCTTCTTGAGATTGAGTTCGACGCTACGCTTGTCGTAGTTCACCGTCCAGAAGTACGGGGATTCGCCGTCCACAAACGGCGGCCCGGAGTGGCGGTTGTCGTCGCCGACCCCGGGGCGCTCGACTTTGATGACGTCCGCGCCCTGGTTGGCGAGCATCAGTGAACAGAAGCCACCCGTGACGAACGTGCTCAAGTCCAGCACCGTCACTCCGTCGAGTACGTGTCCATCGTTCATCGTTGGCCACCACGAGGACGCGCGGCTTAAATCATTGCCGTGTCGGCGAGACTGGGCCACGAGCAGTCGACCGACCACTCCCTGGCGTTCAATGATACTGAACAGCTTCGAGACCCGGCGCGTCCAGCATTTCGGCCGTTCGGGGGACAGACCGATTATACGGGCCATTTCATGCAAGAACGCGTATTGTGCCATGTTACCACACCGTCCGGCGATACTGATTTAACAGCAAGTTATGCCCCGGTTCCAGGACGAGCGTTCTACCCAGGTGAACGTAAGAATTACAATGATGAACGCAGAGATACAGACGACACACGATGACCGACTCCGGAACCCCCGCGGTGAAGTCAGTCGAGACCGCCTTCCGCATCATCGAGGCGCTGCACGAGCGCGGCGGCGCGGGCGTCACGGAACTGGCGTCCGCGCTGTCGTTCCCGAAGAGCACCGTCCACAACCACCTGCAGACCCTGGAACGCAACGAATACGTCGTCAAAGCCGACGACACGTACCGGGTCGGCTGTCGGTTCCTCGAACTCGGCGCGCACGCCCGCGACCGCCGCCCCATCTACGAGGTCGCGCGTCCCGAGGTCGACCGCATCGCAGAGGAGACCGGGGAGCTCTCGGGCGTCGTCGTCGAGGAGCACGGCCGCGGCGTGTTCCTCCACCGCGCGAAAGGCGAACGCGCTGTTCACGTCGACACCTACGCCGGGAAGCGCATCTACCTCCACGGCGCCGCCCTCGGGAAAGCGATTCTCGCACACCTCCCCGAGGAGCGCGTCGACGAGATCGTCGACCGGCACGGCCTCCCGGCACTCACCGAGAACACCATCACGGACCGCGAGGAGCTCGCCGCTGAACTCGCCGCCGTGCGGGAGTCGGGCATCGCGTTCGACGACGAGGAGCGCCTCGAGGGACTGCGGAGTGTGGGGGCCGCCATCACCGGATCGAACGGCGAGGTCCTCGGCGCAATCAGCGTCGCCGGCCCGACGACCAGGCTCCGCGAGGACCGCTTCCGGGAGGAACTCCCCGCGGCGGTCCGCAGCGCCGTGAACGTCATCGACCTGAACGTCACGTACTCGTAGTCGTGACGACCGTACGTCCGTAACGGATATGTACCAGTTACTCGACTGTAACTTAGAACTACCAGGTTCATTAGCTTTCCGAGGCTTCTTCGCCCGAAGTTCGGAAACGCAAAGACAAGCCCCAAAAACCACTAATACACCATTTTCTCTCCCAGTTGGTGAAACTGGAATCTTGTGGGAATCTTAGGCCCAAAGGTGCAATAGAGCCATTATCCAGGCCGTCTCAGCTGTATATACACTACACCACCTGGATCCGTAATATCAATTTGAAATACTATCTCTACGTCCGATATCGGATTTTTCGCGGGTCGGGTCGAGAGCAAGACATTAACACGCGGCCGCCTGTCGTGTTGGTATGAGCCACGACCACGCGGACATGCTGTGGCGCGCCGAGGCAGTCGAGCGCGTGCTCGACGTCCGCGAGACGGCGCTCGCGCGACTCGGCGTGGAGCCGGTGCCGCTGGACGAGATTGCGGGGCGGGTCCTCGCCGAGCCCGTCGTCGCACAGCACGACGAACCGCCGCACAGTTACGCGACGATGGACGGGTTCGCGTTCGACGCAACCGAGGACTACCCCTTCGAGGTGGTCGACAGGGAGGTGTTCCCAGAGGACGACCCCGGCGAAATCGGACCCGGGGAGGCCGCCCGCATTGCGACCGGTGCGCCGGTACCGCGTGGGGCGAACGCCGTGCTGAAAGTCGAGGAAGGCGTCGTGGAAGGCGACCAACTAACGGGCGCCGACCTCGACCCGGGGACGTACGTCTACGAGCGCGGGAGCAACGTAGCGGCCGGCGACCGCCTCTTCGAGGCTGGCGAACGCCTCTCCCCGAAGGACGCGATTCTGCTGCGCGACCTTGGCGTCGAGGAAGTCGACGTCCGCGAGCGATTCTCCGCGGGCGTCCTCGCGACCGGAACCGAGATCCACGAGGGGACCATCAGCGACCTCGACTCGCCGATGTTGGCGGGTCTCGCGGAGTCCTGGGGCCACGACGCGGTCTTCGAGGGGAGCGTCCCCGACGACTACGAGACGGTCGAGGCCCGCGTCGCAGAACTCGCGGACACCCACGACGTCGTGGTGACGACGGGCGGGACGAGCGTCGGGAAGAAGGACTACGCGATTCGCGTGCTGGACGCGCTCGGCGACGTCCGATTCCACCGCGTCCGCGTGCGACCCGGGAAGCCGATTGCCGTCGCGGACCTCCCGGACTACGACGCGACGGCGTTCGCGATTCCGGGGAAGCCGGTGGGCGCACACGTCATCACGTCGCTGGTCGCGCGGCCGTTTTTCACGGGCCGAACGGACCTCCCGACGGTCGGCGCGACACTGACCCACGACGTGGGTCTGGGCCCGGAGGGCTTCGAGTACGCAATTCCCGTCACGCTCGCCGACGGCGAAGCGACGCCGCTGGGCCACGTCGACTCCCCACTGTCTGTGTACGAGGACACGTTCGACCCGAGCGTGCTTTCCTCGAGCACGCGCGCCACGCGTGCAGACGGGTTCGTGCTCACGCAGTCCGAGCTGGCCGCCGACGCGAACGTCCGGGTGGTCCCGTACCCCGCAGTCGAATGACGCTCCCAGTCGTCGACCCGCCGGCGGACTCGCCCGGCGACGCGGCCGTCGCCGGCGTCCTGCTCGCGGCCGGGACGAGTTCGCGGTTCGGCGACGAGAACAAACTCCTCGCGAACGCGAACGGCGACCCAGTCGTCCGGGAGAGTGCCCAGACCCTGCTCGACGCGGGCCTCGACCCAATCCTGGTCGTGGTCGGCTACGAGGCGGACCGCGTACAGAACGCCCTCGAGGGCCTGGACGTCGAGTTCGCGTCGAACCCCGACTACGAGTCCGGGCAGGCGTCCTCGGTTCGCGCAGGTGTCAGGGTGCTCGCCGACCAGGAACGCGACGCCGACTTCGCGGTCGACGCGGCGGTGTTCGCGCTCGGGGACATGCCGTTCGTCGCCCCGGAGAGCGTCCAGCTGCTCGTCGCCGCCTACGAGCACGGAGCCGGAACGGCTCTCGCTGCTGGCTACGCGGGCGAACGCGGCAACCCCGTGTTGTTCGACGCCCAGCACTTCCCAGCGCTCGCCGGCCGCGAGGGCGACGTCGGCGGCAAGCAGGTGTTGCTGTCCGCGGACGACGCCGCCGTCGTCGAGACCGGTGACCCGGGCGTCCGACGTGACGTCGACCGGCGCGAGGACCTCGCCTGAACCGCGGGCGTTAACCACGCGGCGGGCGGACGTTGCGCCGATGACCGAGTTCGGGTTCACGCACACCGTCGACGTTCGCTACCAGGACTACGACATGCTCGGCCACGTGAACAACGCCGTCTACCTCACGTACCTCGAGGACGCCCGCAGCGCGTACTTCGCTGAGCGACTCGGGCTGTCCTTCGGCGACATCGACATGGTCGTCGCGCACCTCGAAGTCGACTTCCGCGCGCCCGTCAAGGACGCCGACGAGGTGGACGTCGCCATCGCCGTGACAGACGTCGGCGACACCAGTTTCACGATGGGCTACGAGGTACGTGACGGCGACACGGTCGCCCTCGAGGGCGAGTCCGTGCAGGTGACCGTGGACCCCGAGACTGGCGAGAGCCGCCCGATTCCCGAGGCGTGGCGCGACGCGTTCGGAAGTCCGACCGCGTGACCGTTCGGGGCGCCCGTTGGACGGACCGGCGGTCCCGATGTTCGACACTGCCGGGAGTCGCTATCCCGTCGGCGGGAACGCCCCGAGTCGTGCCAGAATCACGTCGACGATGTCGGCGTCGAACGTCCAGAACCCGTAGAACTGGTCTGCGTGGCGTTCCTCCGCGAGCAGCGCGCGCTTGTGTTCGTCCGTCGGAGCGTCCAGCACAACGAACCACGTCTTCGTAATCTCGGGGTCGTCGTACGCATGAACGATGTGTGCGTCCGTCGACACGTCCCAGTCCGGTTCGCCGTAGATGTGGGTGTCGACGCCGGCCTCGGCGAGACGCTCGTAGAGCCAGTACTGCGGGCGGAGATTCGACAGTCGCTGGAACCCCGAGTGGAGCGTGCCGCCGTACCGGCTCGCTGACGCCTCGATTTCCCGTGACGCTGTGATCATGCGCGCCCGCCCGTAGTTCGTGAACACGGACTGGTCGATCTCACGCAACACGTCGGGGTACTCGACGTTCTCGGGGTCCGAGACGCTCAACAGCGGCGAGTCGGGTCGTACCACCCGATAGATGGATTCGAGGTCCGACGCGGCCAGGAACTCGTCGTCGTCGTGGAGCACGACGAAGTTCCGGGGATGCCCGTCGTCAGTTGCGGCGCGGCGCAACTCCACAGTCTGGACCTCGAAGTACGACCTGACGGCCCCCAGCACCGACTGCGGGACGTCGTCGTTGTAGAAGGTCAACGTGAGCGTTCGCTCGTCGACCCGGCACACGATGTCCTGGAGGTCGGGGGCAGCGTTCCCGTCAGCCATCAGTTACAGCCGGGACCATTGTCGTCGGTCACTATAAAGCCGCGTGGCGGGGAACGTCCTGCCGGAACCTCGCCAGTCAGCTCGACCGACCGAACCCCCGCCAGTCAGCTCGACCGGCCGGTCGCGGTCACGCGGATGCCGGCCGGGACGCCGCTGGGCTCGACGTATTACAGCGCCCACTTTACGACGGTGTGTCCGTGACAGTCGGGACCCTTCCGTCGACTCACGGGGACGACTCGCCTGCCGGCAGAATTGTGGATGTGCTCCCGGCACGCTCGCAGCGAACCCGCGAGATTATGCCCGCTGAACGACTACCGACACGTGATGACGGGGCAGTCCGCGACAGTGACCTGCGGCGCCTGCGAGTACGAGGAGTCCTTCGACCGGCTGGGCGACGCGCGCGCCGCCGTCCAAGCCCACCGGGCGGAGACCGGTCACGACCCTACGTGGGAGATCCAGTCGGTCGCCGCCGGCGTCGAGACCGCTGGCGCCGACGCCGGCGTGTGCGGGCGTCCCGCGTGCACGAACGAGGACTCGCCGCTGTACCGCGACGACTGCTAATCGCCCTGAACAGCGACGACCGCTACCACTGCGACGGGATTGGGAACTGCGGGAACTGGTACTGCAGAGAACGAGGATTCTGTATTCGCGGCCGCTCGGCGCCGAATCGGCTACTCGGCGTCGGCCGGCGTGTCGAAGTCGTGGAAGTGCTCCCCTTCCTCCTTCGAGAGGATGTCCAGCGCTGCGGCGGCGCCGTCGCCAGCGGAGATGACGGCCTGCCACTCCTGGTCGCGCACCATCGCGCCGGTGGCGTAGGCGTCCGCGACGCTCGTCTCCATGTCGACGTCCACGTCGACGACGTCGTCGTCGAAGTCAGCGCCAAGGTCCTCGGCGAGGCTTCGGTCCGCGCCCGTGGCCAGCACGACGTAGTCGGCGTCGTACTCGCCGTCTTCGGTGGTGACGGTGAACCCCTCACCTGACTCGGCGACCCCCGTGACCGCCTCGCCCTGCTTGCGGGTGACCCCGAACTCGTCCACCTGGTCGCGGGCGTCCTCCACGAACGCCGTGCCGTCCCTGGATTCGACGCCGAGGTAGTTGAACAGGTGGGCCTTGTGCATCCACGTCTCGTCCGTGTCGAACACAGTCGTGTCGAGGCCGTTCTTCGCTGCGAACAGTGCGGCACTCAAACCGGCGGGGCCGCCGCCGACGACAGTCACCCGTGACATAGGCGAGTTATCGGCCGGACCGCCGATAAATCTACGCGTCCTCGAGAATCTCGCGGGTTCGACGGTGCCGGAACCGGAACATCGGCTCGAGGACGAGTCCCGCCACGTCGTCCGCGACGCCGCCGACCGGCGTCCGGTACTCGACGTGGTCCCGGATCAGCGTCTCGTCGTCGTCCCCGTACAGGAGGTGGGTGTGCTCCCACTCCGGGAACGGCCCGTCCTCCATCACGTCCACGAAGTACGCGGTGCCGTCGCCCTCCTCGCGTTCCACGATGCGGGACACCCAGGTCTGACGCGGTCCGACGGCGAACGGCCGTACGGACGCGCGAATCCGCGTTCCGGCCGTCAACACGTGCGAGTCGACCTCCCCGTCGGGCCGCTCGATCGCCTCGATGCGCAGGTGCAGCCAGTTCGGGGTCAACGACCGCAGTCCGTCGATCGTGGAGTGAAACGACCAGGCGTCGGCCAGCGACGCGTCGACTCTGAGTTCCCGCTCGAAGGTGGCCATACTACCCGTTGGCGACCACAGCGCAAAACTCCGACGGCAGTCAGCCACGGACAAGTCCCTGGCAACCGCGCGAACCGCGCCGGATTGGGCGCCAGGTCCGCGTCGGCAATAGTTGACGACCGATGAAGGGTTATACCCGTGAGTGCCTTCCCACGGAGTATGCCCTCGGAGCGTGCGACCCAGACCACGCCCTTCGCGGCGATGGATGTGCTCGAACGGGCCAGCGAACGCGACGGGGTCGTCCACATGGAAGTGGGCGAACCCGACTTCCGGCCGCCAGCAGCGGCAACGGAGGCAGCGGTCGCAGCGCTCCGCGCAGGCGACGACGACTACGCTTCCTCGCGGGGAATTCAGTCCCTCCGGGACGCGATCAGCGACTACTACGACGACACGTACGGGGTCGACGTGCCGGCGGAACGCATCATCGTCACGCCGGGGTCGTCGCCAGCGCTCCTGCTCGCGATGCTGGCGACCGTCGATCCCGGGGAGGACGTCGTGCTCACGGACCCGCACTACGCCTGCTATCCGAACTTCGTGCGGCAGGCCGACGGGAACGTCGTCACCGCCCCGCTGGACCCGGAAGACGGGTTCGAACCGAACGTCGAGGCGTTCGCGGACGTGGTCGACGACGACACCGCCGCGATGCTGCTGAACTCGCCCGCGAACCCGACTGGCGCCGTCACGAGCGGCGACAAACTGGAAGCGCTCGTCGAACTCGGGGCCGACACGGACACGACGATACTCTCCGACGAGGTGTACCACGGCCTCGCGTTCGACGCCGAAGAACACTCCGTCCTGGAGTACACCGACGACGCGTTCGTCCTCGACGGCGTCTCGAAGCGCTACGGGATGACCGGGTGGCGTCTCGGCTGGGCGGTCTGCCCGCCTGAGTACGTCGACGCAGTCAACCGCATGACCCAGAACGTGTTCATCTGCGCGGCCCCGTTCGTGCAGGCCGGCGCGGAAGCCGCCATCCGCGAGGGGACGGACTGGCTCGCAGACGTCCGCGAGGAGTACCGCGAGCGCCGCGACCTGCTCGTCGACGCCGCCGAACGCTGGGGGTTCGACGTCGGCTACACGCCGGAGGGCGCGTACTACCTCCTGCTGGACGTCTCGGACCTCCCCGGGGACGCCTTCGACGTCGCCGACGTCTTCCTCGAGGACGCCGGCGTCGCGATGACGCCCGGCCCCGACTTCGGGAGCGGCGCCGAGGACTACCTCCGCGCGTCGTTCGCGACGAGCACCGAGGACGTCCGGGAGGCCATCGAGCGCATCGACGCGCTCTTGGCGGAAGCGACGACGACGTAACCGGGCGGATTACCGTCCGGCCGCGAGATCGGAGCAGCGAAGTGCCGGCGGCGTCGCTGAGCGGATACGTGCGGTCCGCTGGCTCGGCCGACGACGTTACTTGAGTCGTTCCTGGAGAAAAGACGGATGCGCGGCCGTCACACCCTCGATACCCTGTATTTTCTCGCTGATTACCTCGCCGAGTGCGTCGCCGTCGCCCGCGCGAACTTCCGCCATCAGCATGTGGTCGCCGCTGGACGTGTACAGCGCGTGGATCGCGTCGAGGTCCTTCAGTTGACGCGTCGCCTGCACGTACCGCTCGGAGGCCACGTCGATGCCCACGAGTGCGATGCTCTGGCTGGAGAGTTTCTTCGGGTCGACGTCCGCAGAGTAGCCGACGATGACGCCCTCCTCTTCGAGTTTGTCGATGTACTTCCTGACCGTGGGCTTCGAGACGTCCGCGCGAGCGGCGATGTCCGCGTACGACGCCTGCGCGTCCTCCTCGAGTGCGGCGAGGATTCGGTCTTCCGTCGATTCAGTGCTCACACCAACCGTTTTGGTGCCTGCGAAAAAATATCTTCCGAATCAGTAAGTACTGCGTGAGCGACGCCAAACGCCCGCTCGATACAGACACAGTCGACGTGTTCGTTGTCAACGACCGGGTCGGTGGCAGACGCTCTACCAAAGCAACCGATTCGGGACCGAGAGACGCGCCCACAGCGGCCGCTGCGAACGCGAGAAAATTGAGAGAACGGACCAGAGACCCGAGCTGACTGCGGTGACCCGCAGCGGCCGGGTTACTTGTGGCGGTCGATGAGGTCGTACGAGCGCTCCCACTCGTAGTCCTCGTCGAAGTACCGCTCCGCCAGGGGTTCATCGGGCATGTCACCGCGCTGTTGCTTCTCCGCCTGGTAGGAGTTGCGCTCGCTGTCCTGATAGTACCGACCGGTCAGGACGGTGCCCTCGTAGAGCTTGTCCTCGGTCTCGTACATCATCTCCGACGCCTCGCGTCGGTCGGTGACGTCGAAGTCGTAGTCGTCGGACTCCTGGACGTCGACGTACGGGACGTACTGCTTGGCGTCCTTGTTCCAGGTCGGGCACTGCGTCAGGAAGTCGATGTGGGAGAACCCGTCGTGCTCGATGGCCTCCACGATAATCTCCTGGGCCTGGTTCGGGTTGACTGCCGCCGTCCGCGCGATGTAGGACGCGCCCGCGGACAGACTCATCGACAGCGGCCGAACCGGGTCTTTCGCGTTCCCGTGTGGCTGGGTCTTCGACTTGTGGCCCTTCGGCGACGTCGGCGACGTCTGGCCCTTCGTCAGGCCGAAGACCTCGTTGTTGAACACGATGTACGTCATGTCGTGGTTCTCGCGGGCGGAGTGCGTGAAGTGGTTCCCGCCGATGCCGTACCCGTCACCGTCCCCGCCCGCCGCCACGACCTCGAGGTCGTGGTTCGCGACCTTCGCGGCGCGAGCGACCGGGAGCGACCGGCCGTGGATCGTGTGGAACCCGTAGCTCTCGAAGTAGCTGTTGAGCTTCCCGGAGCACCCGATACCAGTGCACAAAAGCACTTCCTCTGGGTCCTTGCCGAGTTCCGCCATCGCGCCCTTCAGCGCCTTTAGGACGCCGAAGTCACCGCAGCCCGGACACCACGTCGGCTGTGGCTCGATGCCGGGCGTGAATTCGTCTCGCTCGACGTCCCGTTCCTCGCCGATTGCGCTGAACGCTTTACTCATGGGTTAGTCACCTGCCGCAGGTTCGAGGGTGGTCTGCGCGGTCGGCTGCTCGCCGCCGCCGTTCTGTTCGATCTCCACTGCCTCGACGATCTCCGCGGGCTCGAAGGGGTTCCCGTTGTACTTCAGGAGACTCGAGAGCTTGGTGGCGACGCCCCCGACTTCCTTCTGGATCAGGCCGCGGAACTGCTTCGTCGAGGACATCTCCACCACGATGGCTTCGTCGACGCTGTCGACGAACGCCCGGACTTCCTCGACGGGGAACGGCGAGAGGTCGCTGACGCCCAGCGCCTTCACGCTGTTCCCGTTGTCGTTGAGTCGTGCGACGGCCTCCTCGACGGTGCCCTGCTGGCTGCCCCAGGCGATGAGGCCGAAGTCCGCGTCCTCGTCCCCGTAGACGACCTGCTGGTCGCGGTCCTCGAGGTCCTCGTGGATCGCATCGAGTTTCTCGAGGCGGCGCTCGACCTGCGCGGTGCGGTTGTCCGGGTCCTCGGCGATGTGGCCGGTCGGCCAGTGCTCGTTGCCGGACGCGAGATAGCGTCCCCCCTTCTGCCCGGGCACCGTCCGCGGACTCACGCCGTCCTCGACGTCGTGCTGGTAGCGCTCGAACTTCCCAGTGGCGTCGTGGGCCGCCTCCTCGATCTCCGCCTCCGTGAGCGTCTTCCCGAGGCTCGGGTTCGGCTCGCGGTCGAAGAACGACGCGTCCACGTTCCGGTACTCGCCGGAGAGCTTCTGGTCGTAGACGACGATGGCCGGGATCTGGTACTCCCAGGCGATCTCGAACGCCGTCCTGGTCTGCTCGTAGCACTCCTTGGGGTCGCTGGGCCCGAACGCCACCCGGTGGCTGTCACCCTGACTCGTGTACAGGATGTGCTCCAGGTCTGCTTGCTCGGGCTTCGTCGGCATCCCCGTCGAGGGGCCGGCGCGCATCGCTTCGAGCAACACCAGTGGCGTCTCGGTCATCTCGGCGAGACCGAGCGGTTCGGACATCAGCGAGAAGCCACCACCGGACGACCCGGACATGGCTTTCGCGCCAGCGTGGGAGGCCCCCACGGCCATCGCCGCCGCGGCGAGTTCGTCCTCCACCTGCTCGGAGATCCCGCCCATGTCGGGCAGGAGGTTCGTCATGATGGTGTAGGCGTCCGTCCACGGCGTCATCGGGTAGCCGGCGATGAACCGACACCCGGCGTCGATGGCCGCGTACGCGATGCCGTGGCTCCCCGAGACGAGGACCTGCTCCTCGTCGTGCTCGCCCGTCGGAACCGTCAGGTCGTGGGACTGGTCCATCGCGTTGACCTGCTCGTAGGCGTCGTGGAGGACTTCGAGATTCTGTTCGAGAATCTCGCCGCCCATCGCGTCCGACATCAGGTCCTCGATGTGCTCGAGGTCCATGTCGACGAGCGCCGCCGTGGCGCCGACGCCCGCGGTGTTCCGCATGACCTCACGGCCGTGCTCTTTCGCGAGCGCACGGAGGTCCAGCGGGTAGACGTGCCAGTTATTCTCCTCGACGCGCTCCTCGAAGTTCGGCACGTCTTCGACGTCCAGCAAGCCCTCGTCGTAGACGATGATGCCGCCCTCGCGGAGGTCGTCGAGATTCTCGGACAGCGGCTTCACTTCCTCGTCGCCGTAGACGGCGTGCTCGCTGGGGTTTCGAGCGAACGAGTCCCCGAGCGCGAGCAGGAAGTTGTAGCCGTCGCCGCGCGACGTTACGTTCCCATCCTTCGCCCGAATCTCCACGTACGTGTGGCCGCCGCGGATTCGGGAGGGATAGTGCCGATGCGTGAAGACGTCGAGTCCGGACCGCATCAACGCCTTCGCGAAGTTCTGGCTCGTGGAGTCGATTCCGTCGCCGGAACCCCCTGCCACTCGCCAGATGAGTTCGTCATCAGTCATAGTGTATCCTCTGGCCCGTGCTCGGACCGTTACCTGAAGTTGGAGGGGTCGACACTAAATCGTTTGCCATCCATTACCAATGGAAGATGATTAAGGACTGCCCCAGATTGCCGTCTCTCGACGGAATTCGGGGCGAACGGCCGAAATCGCGACCGCCATAATACCATATTTCTCATTCTGAAATTTTATATAGTAACTGGCGGATTCAACTATTCGTAGTGTGAAATCAGAGTGTCTGCTGGCAGCGGCCCTGGTCCTGACCGCCGCCACGACCCCAGGCATTGCTACCGCAAACGAATCCCCACTGGCCGACGCCGGCCTCGACCAGACGGTCACGCGCGGAGAGACCGTCTACCTCGACGGAGCCGGCTCGAGCGACCCCGACGGAACGATCGAGGGCTACAACTGGACGATCACCGGTGAGTCCGGTGACGCCACCAGCGCGACGTCGCCAGCGTGCCAGACGTGCGAGCGCACCCAGTTCCACGCGGACGCCACCGGCACCTATCGCGTCACCCTGGAAGTGACCGACGACGACGGTGCGACCGCGACCGACGCGCTGTTCGTCACCGTGGAACCCGGTGAGCCGCCGACCGTCTCGCTGTCCGGACCGACGCGAACCGAAACTGGAGACGCCAACCGATTCACGGCTGACGTCGACAGTGGTGCAGCACCACTGTCGGAACTCGTCTGGAGCGTCGACGGCGAGCCGATTGCGACAGAAGCCATCGACGGCGACGCCGATACCAGTACGCGACCGACGAGGTTTCCGACAGCCGGCACACACGACGTCTCAGTCGTCGCTTTCGACGAAGACGGCCAGCGTGCTGCCGACCAGCAATCAGTCGCAGTCACAGCCCCAGACTCCTCCACGGGGTCGTCTGGCTCCGGGAGCAGTACCGGGTCCGGAGGAACGTCCGGAGACGCCGACTCGACCGGTGCTATCACGGGTCCACAAGTTGTCACTGGGGACGGCAGACTCGCAGGTGACTACGAACTAACCACGAGCGGGTCGGCCGTCTGGATGCACAACGGACGCTCTGTCGCCAACGGAAACCAGGCGACGCTCTCGTTCGAGCCGGGCGACCACGAGCTTTACGCTTCCCACGACGACGACGTCGCCACGTTCCCCGACGGCAGCAGAACCGTCGTCGCAGACCCCGCTCCGGAACTCCAGGCTGTCGACATCGAAGAGAATCGCGTCGTACCAATCGACGTGCACGCGACAGACGCCTACGGGAATCTCCGTTCACTGACGATCAGGGTGGATGGCGAGGTCGTCGAGTCTGTCACCGCCGATGACCTTCGCGGTGGCGCCAGTGAGGAGAGCCTGAGCACCATGAAATACCTGAATGAACTGGAGCCAGGCGTCCACGTAGTCACCGTTAGAGCCCGCGACGCACGCGGCCAGACTGACGTGAAAGTCGAAACTGTGTCAGTTCCTGGCCCAGTAGAAGTGGTCTCTGCGGGCTTCGTCAGCGATGGCCCGCTGGACCAGTATCATCCAAGAATCGACGAATCTCGGTATACGGCAACGTACCAGGTCAAGGTGGACTTGAACGGCGTGGACCCTGATAACGTTGGGACTGAGGTTCGTTTCATCAATGCGGACTGGACATCTGAAGTTAGAACTTCCGAAAAAGAGGGGTATCTAATCGTAGAAAGAGATGCATATCAAAAAGAGATTCTGGATATCAAGGTAAGATCCAGCATAAATCCCAAGAGTGGGGTGAGATATTCCAGTCGGGATCGGGTCCACGTGACGCCGGCACCACCAGAAATCAAAATAGAAGTTGTTGATCCACAGAACGATCACTCTCAGCGACTGGGTATGGAACTGAATGCAAGAAAATCGTTTGACCCTGATTACACACCGACGGAATTCGATTGGTATGGTGTACAAGGAGGCCACCGGGAAACACCAAAAATTACACTGAATAGTTTCAATGCTGCGAGACTAAAAGTCGGGGATGGTCAAAACCAAACAGCTACAGTAACAAATCCGATTTCTTGGTTTGCGCCAAAGTTAGAAGATGCTTCAATGAAGGAAGATGGGCCATTCTATCCTAACGAAACAATCACCTTTTCCATAACGTCCGAGCAATTCTACCTCTCAAAGAATACCTACGAGGACCTTACCTCCTTCAGTTTACGTTCGGAATACGGCAAAGTCACCGGCCGAGAAAAATTTGAGGAGAAGAATGGAGAAATCAACGATCCGGACCCGGAATCAATGTCGAATTGGTACGAATGGCACATTGAAGTTCCAGCTCGATCGTTCCTTGACGACTCACCAACAGCTGCCACCTACCCAACGAATCACCCAAAGGTCGAATATTCTATCGCTCTCCCAGAACCCGTCGTATATTCACCTACTCGAACAGAGCTCAGGAACGAGACATCTTCCATCAAGTATAGAGTAGAACGACCAAAGTACACCAATCGACAAACACAGGAAAAGAAGATCCGTGATAACCTCCTCAGCGCGGGATACCACATCCATCGGGTGAGTGAGAACGGTTTAAAGTACAACCTCGAAGAACAAGTGAAGGTCCATGAGGCGAAATACGATGTCGAGCAACTTGAGTTCGATAGTCGTGGCCGGCTTGGCGATTTTCTGACAGTAAACACCGAATGGGAAAATGGCGGTTCTCAAATAGAAAGTGAGACAGTTACGAAGACTGTTGAAGAGTGGCGCTCAACCCGAAATGGGGATGGGGAATTCACCGGAGAAACGCGCCAAAAGCTCGTCCAAGATGGTACCTATGAAACGGAGAAGAAGTTCCAGTATGAGAAAAATGAGGAGTACCAGACTACAGAAACCTACACGCATACTTATACGACAACGAACACTTATGTAGAGTATTCTGAGCAGTGTGGCTCCTTTGGTTGTATCCAGTCTGGCACTACAGTTACTGAAACTGAGTATCACACAGAAACCAGGACAAGAACGGTAACAAAGTCGAGGACCATCCAGGACACTTATTGGTCCACCAGAGCGCGAAGTCCATCTCACGAATACACGGGCCAAAGTCGACAAATAACAATTCGAGAGCCAATATACGAACGACAATACAGGTTCAAGATCGAAAAAGAAGAAACAATCAGGGATCGAATCTATCTCGCGGAACACAAAGAGCTCGTTGAACGTGCAGAATACGAGTGGCAACACCGGGATTCGGTAAATGAGCAATTACACGCTGAAACTGCTGCGGCAGCAGAAAATGTCCGCATTAGTGACATAACGGCGACGAAAAAGTGGATTCTCCGCAAGCAAACAGGCACCCAGATTGGCACGACTACGAGTCTGAAGAGGGGTTGGGAAGTTTTGAAATCATTAGGTCGCAGTGAGGCTACGCTCGTACAGCATTATGCCCGAAAGGACACAAAGACAACTCCATCTTCCCGAACTCAGGAGGAATCAGTCATTGTAAAGCACGAAGAACCAGGGTTAATTACAGAACAAAAAATTAAAGAAATATTAGATCGGAAGATGACTGAAAAGTATGGTCAGTAAGGGACTAACGGTAATTTGGATCGCACTCCTCGCCTTAGCTAGTGTGCATTTTGTTCTTCCAGCCACAGCACACGCTGAAAACCCCTGCAAGGGAGCTGGAAAAGACAAAGTTATTGAAAAAAGTAATATTTCTGACTTCCACGTCGAATATCAGTTCCAATTCTCAGAAGAGTTAGAAAAATTCTGTGTTAAAGTCAAAAATAAGGGCGAGATGAATGCCTCTAGCGGCTTCAGCGCCTCAGCTGATAATATTGGCCTCAAACAAGAGAGTCCGATACTAGGACCAGGTGAATCGGTACTCGTCACTAAGAACGTAACTGAATACCTGAACGTAGTCAAAGATAACCATACCGTCAAGTTAGGAGCATATCAAGAGTTCTACTATTACAACTTCACTCGAGAGCTGAACGCAACTAGCTCCGATGTTCCGTCACCGTACATCAAAAATGTGAGTGTGATCCGAGACCAGGAGAACGACTCTACAGCTCTACGGGTAGAGACGTACAATCCCTCCAAGAGGGGATACGGGATGTACGTGCAAGTCGAGACATTCGGAACGGATGGCGAATACACGATCGCTGCACCCCAAGAGAACGAAACCCATCCGGTGACGATTCCCTTGAAGGAGTCCAGCGACGAAGTAGTTGCAGGGAAAGTCCGAATCTTCGACGAGTGGGCGGAGTCGGACGGCAAGTTCGACCAGAAGGAGTTCATAGCGAAACCCAGCGAGGACACGAACGCCTGGGACGACAACTTCGAACAGGTACCGGGAACCGTCGACGAGTACACCTATAGCAACGAAAGCGCCGAACAGTACCGCGAGGACTACGTCGACGAGGACGTGTTGTCGCCACTCGAGAAGCGAGTGGGCGCTGTGCTCTCCGTGCTGCTGGTGGTGGGTGCAGTGCTGTGGTGGCGTCGATAGGAATCGGGCTACCGCTCGATGCCGCCCTGTTCGGAGATCTGGAGAATGTTCCGCATGTTCAGGTAGACGTGCTGGGCGTCGACGTCCTCGGCTTCGTCGTAGATGTCGCTGACGCGGTGGACGAGCGCGGCGATGCGTTCGGCTTCCTCGGAGTCCTGCTCGCGGAGGTCGTCGGCGACATCGCGGAGGACGTCGCGCTTCTCGTGGTCGGCGGAGTCAGTCATAGTCGGTAGTGTGTTCGCCGCGTAATTAGTGGCTGGCGTTGCGCCTGTGGACGAGCCCGATCATGTCGGCGGTTTCGGCGACGAAGTCGCGGAACGCCTGCCCGGTCTGGTTGTCGTCGTCGAGGACGACGGGCGCGCCCGTGTCGCCGCCTTCGCGGACGCTCGGGTCGAGGGGGATGGAGCCGAGGAACGGGAGTTCGTTGTCGTCGGCGAACTCGCGGCCGCCGCCGCTGCCGAAGATGTCGTGTTCGCCGCCGCAGTCCGGGCAGACGAACGTGCTCATGTTCTCTGTGATGCCGAGAACAGTGGTGTCGTGGCGGCCGAACATGCGGAGGCCCTTGCGGGCGTCGTCGACGGCGACGTCTTGGGGGGTGGTGACGACAACGGCGCCGGTGAGCGGGACGGTCTGCAGGAGCGTGAGCTGGGTGTCGCCGGTGCCCGGTGGGAGGTCGACGACGAGGTAGTCGAGGTGCCCCCATTCGACGTCCTCGATGAGTTGCGTGAGGACCTTGTGGACCATCGGGCCGCGCCAGATGACGGGGTCGTCCTCGCCGACCATGAACGCCATGCTCATGAGTTTCATGCCGTGACGTTCTGGCGGGACGATGGTCTCGCTCTCGGTGGCCTGTGGGTGTTCGTCGGCGTCGACCATCCGGGGGACGTTCGGGCCGTAGATGTCGGCGTCGAAGAGGCCGACGCGTGCGCCGCGGTCGGCGAGGCCGGCGGCGAGGTTGACGGCGACCGTGGATTTGCCGACGCCGCCCTTACCGGAGGCGACGGCGATGACGTTCTTGACGCCGGGGAGGACGTCGTCGCCGGTGCGGTCCGGGATGGCCGCGGTGAGGTCGGACTCGAGGCCGGCGTCCGCGAGCACCTCCCGCACGCGCCCGGCGACGTCGGTCTCGGTCGGCGAGTAGGGCGCGCCGAGTGCGAGGGAGATGGTTACCTTGTCGCCGTCGACGTCGAGGTCGTTGACGAGGCCGAGAGAGACGATGTCGTCGCCGAGTGCCGGGTCCTCCACGTCCCGGAGGAGGTCCCGCACGTCGTCTTCGTTCATAGCCGCGAGTAGGGTGCGGTGCGCCGATAAGGGTTGTGACGAGTACTCGTGTCAGCGCCGCGGAGAGTGTAACCGTTTCAGGTTACGAATACGGCGTTTCCACCCACGGGCTTAAGCATCTGTACGTGTGACTCCCTGGCATGCTCTCGGACTCGTTCGGGCGCGAGGTCTCTGGCGTCCGGGTGTCTCTCACGGACCGGTGTAACTTCGATTGCGTCTACTGCCACAACGAGGGACTGGGTGACACGAGAGGGCCGATGGACGCCCAGGATCACGAGATGACCGCGGACGACGTCGTTCGGTTTCTGGAGGTCGCCGAGGAGTTCGACGTCGAGAAGGTGAAGCTCACTGGGGGTGAGCCGATGCTCAGGGACGACCTCGAGGAGATCATCGAGCGGACGCCGGATTCGATGGAGGTGTCCATGACGACGAACGGGACGTTCCTGCCGGGGCGGGCCGAAGAACTCGTCGACGCGGGCCTCGAACGCGTGAACGTCTCACAGGACGCGCTCGACCCGGAGGACTTCCACGCGCTCACCAAGAGCGGCGCCTACGAGCAGGTGCTGGAGGGCGTCAGGGCGGCCGTCGACGCGGGCCTGGATCCCGTCAAGCTGAATATGGTGGTGTTCCGGAAGACGGCCGGCTACGTGCCCGAGATGGTCGACCACGTCGCGGAGAACGACAGCCTCCAGTTGCAGCTCATCGAGTACATGCCAGAAATCGCGGGCCACCCGGAGTGGGCCGTGGACATCGACGACGTCCACGACTGGCTGGCTGAGCGCGCGGACCGCATCGAGCACCGTGAAATGCACGACCGGCGCCGGTACTGGGTGAACGGCGGTGTCTCGAGCGATGCGAGCGACACCTCGTCGGACTCGTCCGAGGGCGGGATGGTCGAAATCGTGGATCCGGTCGGCAACGAGGAGTTCTGTGCGAACTGCCATCGCGTTCGCGTGACGCACGAGGGCTACCTCAAGGGGTGTCTGAACCGCAACGACGACCTGCGGTCGATGGGCGACATGACGAAGGGCGAAATTCGCGAGGCGTTCCGGGAGACCGTCGACAACCGCGTGCCGTACTACGGCGAGTACATGGTCGAGGACGGGGACGGCGGCTGGGAGGTCAACGACGACTACATCAAGGTGTACGCCGACGGCGGTGCCGAATCAGACGACTGAAGCAGCACTCCAGCCAGCGAGTTCGGACGGCGTCCCCGCGACGTGGCGGAGTTTCGCGGTCGCTGCACCGGCGCCCGGACCCGCGACCTTTCGTGATGTTTAAGTACGGGCCGCGATTTCCTTTGAACGCAGTCACTGTAGGGGCGCCGGGTCCCGAGTCCGAGAGGGCGAAGATACACCCGAAAGCGTGTCGTGGTAGCCTAGCCTGGTCAAGGCGCAGGGTTGCTAACTCTGTGGCGTAAGCCTCCGGGGTTCAAATCCCCGCCACGACGCCTTTCCACAACACACCAATCATGAGTTCGGAAGAACAAGAAGCGGACGAGGATATTCGATACTTCGTCCGTATCGGTCAGACAGACCTCGACGGCACCAAAACCGTCGAGCGTGCCCTCGCGGAACTCGACGGCGTCGGCCGCCGAGTCGCGCGAGTCGTCGCGGAGCAAGCGGACGTAGACCGCACCGCGACGATGGGGCACCTCGACGACGACGCCATCGACAGCATCAAAACTGCTGTCAGCGAGTTCGCCGACAACGCGCCGGCGTGGCTCACGAACCGCCAGAAGGACTTCTACTCTGGCGAAACCCAGCACATCACTGGGAACGACGTCAACCTGACGCGCAGCCAGGACATCAACCGGATGCAGATGATCCGTTCCTACAAGGGCATCCGACACGAGCGCGGGCAGAAGGTCCGCGGTCAGCGAACGAAGTCCACTGGTCGCACGGAAGGGACCATCGGCGTCAACGTCGAGGCGATCAAGGAAGAACAGGCAGAGGAAGAAGCAGCAGCCGAGGGCGGTGAGGAAGAATAATGGCGCTCCCAGGCGAGAACACCAAGTTCTACGAGACGCCGAATCACCCCTACCAGGGCGAACGCATCTCCGAGGAGAGCGACCTCGTCTCCCGGTACGGCCTGAAGAACAAGGAGGAGCTGTGGCGCGCGCAGTCCGAACTGCGTAACTTCCGCCGCGAGGCACGTCGCCTCCTCGGCCGTACGGAAGCGGCCAGCGGCGATGAGTTCGTCTCCCGCCTCCAGCGCATCGGCGTGCTCTCCGACCAGGAGGGCCTCGACGACGTCCTGTCGCTCGACGTGACGGACGTCCTCGAACGCCGCCTGCAGACGGTCGTCTACCGGGACGGCCTCGCGAACACGGTCGGGCAAGCCCGACAGTTCATCTCCCACGGCCACATCACCGTCGACGGCGCCCGCGTTACGGAGCCGTCGTACACGGTGAGCGTCTCCGAGGAGGACGCGCTCGCGTTCGACGAACGAAGCGACCTCACAGACGAACTGCACCCGGCTCGCGCCGGTGCACAGGAGTAACACAATATGGCTGACGACACCAAATGGGGCATCGCGCACATCCACGCCTCGTTCAACAACACCATCATGACCGTCACTGACGAGACGGGCGCCGAGACGCTCGCAAAGTCCAGTGGTGGCTCCGTGGTGAAGCAGAACCGCGACGAGGCGTCGCCGTATGCCGCGATGCAGATGGCCGAACAGCTCGCAGAGAACGTCTTGGAGCAGGGCATCGAGAAGGTGCACGTTCGCGTGCGCGGCCCGGGTGGCAACCTCCAGCGTAGCCCCGGACCGGGCGCGCAGGCCGCCATCCGAGCGCTCGCGCGCGCCGGTCTCGAGATCGGTCGCATCGAGGACGTCACCCCCGTCCCGCACGACGGGACGCGCCCACCGAAGAACAGCGGGTACTAAGCCATGAGCCAGGACTTCGACGTCGAATTCATCGACCGCGACGACCGGGAAGCCCGGTTCGTCGTCCGGAACATCACGCCGGCGTTCGCGAACGGCATCCGGCGATCGATACTCGCCGACGTGCCGACGCTGTCCATCGACAGCGTGCGGTTCGTCGAGAACTCCAGCGTGATGTTCGACGAACAGCTCGCGTTGCGCCTCGGACTCGTCCCGTTGACGACGCCCGAGGACTTCGCGGAGGGTGACTCCGTCACGCTCGCGCTCGACGTCGAGGGCCCGGGGACGGCGTACTCCGGAGACCTGGTCTGCCAGGACCCCGAAGTCGAGGCCGCCGACAAGAACATCCCCATCATCGAGCTGAAAGACGACCAGCGCCTCGAACTCGAAGCCGACGCGGAACTCGGCTACGGGCGCGACCACGCCAAACACCAGGGTGGTGTCGCGGTCGGCTATCGACACCTCCAGCGCGTGAACGTCGTGGGCGACAGTCCCGAGTACGAGGACGAGGAACCCGAAATCCTCCGCGGCGTCATCGAGGAGGACGGCGACCTCGTGCCGACAGACGAGTTCGACAACGACCTCACGAACCGGTACCCCGGCAAGGAGGTCGACGTCGAGGACGTCTCCGGCGCGTTCGTCTTCCACGTGGAATCCGACGGCTCGATGCCCGTTAGCGAGCTAGTTCTCCGAGCAGTCGACTCCCTGGTCGACCGCGCGGACGAACTCGAACAGGCAGTTCAACTGTAACACCAATGTCCAATCCGACTCTTCGCACCGCTCCGGCGTCCGCTCCTGCCCCGGGAGTCACGGGACCGGCAATCGAAATGGGTAAGAAGGGTCGGGGGCAACTGAGAAGTGAAGCCGTACTGCGGCCGTGCAGGGATAGCCAAGTTAGGCCAAAGGCGCAGCGTTCAGGGCGCTGTCCCGTAGGGGTTCGCAGGTTCAAATCCTGCTCCCTGCACTCGACTTCTCACAACTTTCCAGGAGCACGAGTATGAGTAAGACAAGTCCGAGACTCAGCAGTCTCATCGCCGAACTGAAGTCCGCATCCCGTGATTCGGGTGCGGACGTCTGGGGTGACGTCGCTGGGCGGCTGGAGAAGCCGCGCCGCACGCACGCCGAGGTGAACCTGAGTCGCATCGAACGATACGCGAACGAGGACGAAACCGTCGTCGTCCCCGGCAAGGTGCTGGGGTCCGGCGCGCTCCGTAAGTCCGTCACCGTCGCTGCCGTGGATTTCTCCGGCAGCGCGGAGACCAAAATCGAGCACGCCGACGGCGAGGCCGTCCATCTCGAACAGGCAATCGAACAGAACCCCGACGGGACCGACGTGCGGGTGATCCGATGAGTCTCGCAGAGTTCGACGCCGACGTGGTCGTCGACGCCCGGGACTGCATCATGGGTCGCGTGGCGAGCAACGTCGCAGAGCGAGCGCTCGCTGGCGACACCGTCGCCGTCGTGAACGCCGAGCAGGCGGTCATCACCGGCACGAAAGAAGACGTCTTCGGGACGTACAACAAGCGCGCGGAGCTCGGCTCCGACAGCGGTCCGTACTTCCCGAAGCGGCCCGACGGCATCTTCAAGCGCGCCATCCGCGGCATGCTGCCGTACAAGCAGCAGGACGGCCGCGAGGCGTTCGAGAACATCCGCGTCTACGTGGGCAACCAGATGGACGAGGATGGCGAGGTGCTCGAGGGAACGTCGCTGGACCGACTCTCGACCATCCGCTTCGTCACCCTCGGCGAAGTCTCCGAAGAACTGGGGGCAAACGTCACATGGTAACTAACACGTCCGGCAAGAAGAAGACCGCCGTCGCTCGCGCCACCGTGAGCGACGGCCAGGGTCGAGTGCGAATCAACTCCACGCCCGTCGAACTCGTCGAACCGGAGATGGCTCGCCTGAAGATGCTGGAGCCGTTCCGCATCGCCGGCGAGGACCTCCGCGACGGCGTGGACGTCGACATCGACGTCTCCGGCGGCGGGTTCGCGGGCCAGGCCGACGCCGTCCGCACCGCAATCGCGCGCGGGCTCGTCGAGCACTACAGCGACGCGGAGCTCCGCGACGCCTACCGCGAATTCGACCGGAGCCTGCTGGTCAACGACGTCCGGCAGTCCGAATCCAAGAAGTGGGGCGGCCCCGGTGCCCGCGCCCGCTACCAGAAGTCCTACCGCTGAGGTGATCAAAGCATGATGGTACCAGTCCGGTGTTTCACGTGCGGTAACGTCGTCGGCGAATACTGGGAAGAGTTCAAGGCACGCGCCGAAACCCACGACGGCGACGAGGACCCAGCGGACGTGCTGGACGACCTCGGCGTGGACCGGCACTGCTGTCGACGCATGCTGATCTCCCACCAGGACCTCGTGGACGTAGTCTCCCCATACCAATGAGCGAGTCACAGCACTTCAATCGGTACGAGAAGGCTCGCATCATCGGTGCGCGAGCGCTGCAGGTGTCGTACGGCGCGCCCGTCCTGGTCGACACGAACCAGTCGGAGCCGATCCTCATCGCGGCCGAGGAGTACGACGCGGACGCGCTCCCGTTCACGGTGCGGAGGGACAACTGAATGACGCGCATCGAGTCCGTCCGGTACCGACCGATTCTGGACTCCCGCGGCAACAAGACCGTGGAGGCCGAGGTCGTGACCGAAGACGGCGGGTTCGGTCGTGCCGCCGCGCCGTCGGGCGCGAGCACGGGCGAGTACGAGGCCGTCGAACTGCCCGTCGAGGAGGCGATCGCGGCGGCCCGCGAACACGTCGCCCCGCGCCTCGAAGGCCGCGAGTTCGCGGCCGACCAGCGCGGCGTCGACGCCGCCATCCACGCGGCCGACGGCACGGAGAACTTCTCCGACGTCGGCGCGAACAGCGCCGTCGCGACGAGCATGGCGGCCGCGAAAGCCGCCACGGACGTACTCGGTGCGCCGCTCTACCAGCACCTCGGTGGCGCGTTCCGCGGCCGGAACTTCCCGGTGCCGCTGGGGAACGTCGTCGGCGGCGGCGAACACGCCGCTGACGCCACCGCGATCCAGGAGTTCCTCGCGGCACCCGTCGGCGCGCCGAGCGTCCGGCAGGCGGTGTTCGCGAACGCCGCCGTGCACGAGCGGGTCGGCGAACTCCTCTCGGAGCGCGGCGAAGCCGCCGCGAAGGGCGACGAGGGCGCGTGGGCGCCGTCCATCGAGGACGCCGCCGCGTTCGAAATCGTCGACGAGGCGGTCGACGACGTGGCCGACGAGTTCGGCTTCGACGTCCGGTTCGGCCTCGACATGGCCGCTGCTGAGTGCTACGAGGACAGCGAGGAACAGGGGTCCTCGAACAGCCGGACGTCGTCCGGCGATGGCGAGTACGTCTTCGGCGACGAGGTCCGCTCCACCGCGGAGCAGATCGACTACGTCGCCGGCCTCGTCGACGAGTACGACCTCGCGTACGTCGAGGACCCCCTCGACGAGAACGACTACGAGGGGTTCGCGGACCTCACCGAACGGGTCGGCGACCAGACGCTGGTCTGTGGCGACGACCTGTTCGTGACGAACGTCGAGCGCCTCCGCGACGGCATCGCGGCGGGCGCCGCGAACAGCATCCTCGTGAAGCCCAACCAGATCGGGACGCTCTCGGACGCGGTCGACGCGATCGAACTGGCGACCCGGAACGGCTACGACGCCGTGGTCTCCCACCGCAGCGGCGAGACCGAAGACACCACAATCGCACACCTCGCCGTGGCGGTCGACGCCCCGTTCATCAAGACGGGCACGGTCGGCGGCGAGCGCACTGCAAAGCTGAACGAACTCATCCGCATCGCAGACGAAGCATGAGCGAGAACGAATCCGACACAGAGGCCGAACTCGAGGACGCCGCCGAGGCAGCGCAGGAGGAACCTGCCGCCGAGGAGGGCGCCGAGAGCGAGGTCCAGACAGACGAACAGCCTGCTGAAGAGCCGGACCCCGAGGAGACGGCGACGGAGGACGTCATGTCCGCCGACGAGGCCGACCTCCTGATTCCGGTCGACGACTACCTCGGTGCCGGTGTCCACATCGGTACCCAGCAGAAGACCAACGACATGGACCGGTTCATCCACCGCGTCCGCACCGACGGCCTGTACGTGCTCGACGTCTCGAAGACGGACGAGCGCATCCGCACGGCCGCGAACTTCCTTGCGAACTACGACCCCGAGCAGATCCTGGTCACGTCCAGCCGCCAGTACGGCCGCTTCCCCGCGGAGAAGTTCGCGGACGCGGTCGGCGCGCGCGCCCGGACCGGCCGGTTCATCCCGGGGACGCTGACGAACCCGCAGTACGACGGCTACATCGAGCCGGACGTCCTCGTGGTCACCGACCCCATCGGTGACGCGCAGGCCGTCAAGGAAGCCATCACGGTCGGCATTCCCGTGATCGCGATGTGCGACTCGAACAACCAGACGAGCAACGTCGACCTCGTCGTCCCGACGAACAACAAGGGGCGTCGCGCGCTGTCCGTCGTCTACTGGCTGCTGGCCAACGAGACGCTGGACCGCCGCGGCGCGGAGCCGACGTACGCCCTCGAGGACTTCGAGGACGGCCTCTAACCCGGCCTTTCGACTTCGACGCTGTACTTTCCTGTGGGTGTACGGGACTCGACGCGTAGCGAGTCGCTTCCCGACCGCTGGGTCGGGCGGCCGAGCGGGAGCGCGTCGCCGACGGACACCGGGCGCTGAAATCGAGCGTCAGTAGCCGCCGCCACCACTGCCGTCGTCCGTCGTCGTCGTCGCCGACCCCTCCCCGCCCTCGACCTGTGTGCCGTCCGGCGTCAGGAGGAACCAGACGTCGCCGACGCCCTGACCCTCGGTGTCGCCGGGTTCGCTGTCGGCGGCGTAGTAGTACAGCGGCCAGCCCTCGGCGGTCACCTGCATCGACCCGTCGTCGCGTTCCGCGGTTCCGAGCGACGCGGTGACGTCGCTGCCGGCGGACGGGTCGCCCTCGACGGTCAGCGGCGGCCAGGCGTCCTCGCAGTCCCCGTAACACGTCGAGGTGCCCTCCTCGTCCTGCGTGAACAGGTAGAGACTCATGCCCTCGCTGTCCACGAGGACGTCGCCGTGCTCGTCGGTCGACCCGACAGCGACGGTGGGGCCGTCGGCCATCGCCTCGGTGGTTGTCGCATCCGATTCGGTCGCCTCCGTGGTCTCCGACTCCGCCGTCGTCCCCGCTTGCGCCGTGGTCTTCGTGGCATCGGTGGTCGTGTCCTGTTGGCCGCCGTCGGAGCCGGTCGTGCAGCCGGCGAGCGCGACCAGGCCCGCGGTGGCGGCGAGAAAGCGTCTGCGGTGCATCCCGTCTGCACGTGCGATCGGCTCCGAGAAAGTGATTTTCCGAAAACTCGCCAGAATCTCTCCAAAATCTACACGTTCCGGAGTTCTGTGGCTTACTGCCGGGTCACCCACGCGAGCGCCGCCAGCGCCGCGAACTCCAGGACGGTGAGGACTGCGATGGCGAAGTTGTACCGCGGCGGAATCTCCGCGAACCAGCCGCTGGTCGTCGGGTCCAGGACGTAGAGGTTGAACGCGTACGCGTTCTGCCCCAGCAGGAACCCGCCGAATGCGAGGAATCCCAGCAGGTATCGGGAGCGATACCGGCGGTAGTTGCGCACCCAGACGGCGCTCAGTGAGAGCACGACAACGAGGTTCAGCGCTGTGACGACGCGAGTGACGTCGAACCAGACCGTCATCTGCCTGTCCCTCCGTGCGAACGCGCGTGGGTAGCGTAGCCCTGCATTCAGTTCACCTCCTGGATGACGCCCTCCACGGTCTCCCAGTCGTCCTCGACGCGGTCCGAGAGCAGGTACACCGTCCCGTAGCCGTCGCCCTCGGCGTCCACGAGGTCGTGCTCGAGGAGCAAGTCGAGGTGGTGGCGGACGGTCGTGTAGTCGAGGTCGAGGTCCTCGGCGAGCTGGTTGGCGTTGCGCGGCCGGTCAGACAGCGCGCGCAGGATGCGACAGCGGTTCGGGCCGCCGCGCGCGCCGGCCAGCAGGTACCAGAGGACGCCCTCCATCACGAACCAGTTCGGCTGTCCGCGGCAAAAAACCGACCCCGGTCTGGTCGACCGCTCTCGGCGCTGTGCTACCGTTCTGCGAGGCCGAGGTAGCCGTCGAGGCCGTCGACCCACCGCACGCGTCGCCCGAACCACTCGCGGCCGTCGGTCAGCGGGTGCTGGTGGCGGGCGTCGTCGATGTTCGCGGTCAGGAGGACGGCGGCCGGGCACGGCCCGAACTCGTCGACGCGCTCCGCGACGCGCCCGTTGCTGGGCTCGCAGACGACGACGTCCTGCCCGGGGAAACGCGCGAGTTCGCCGAACTCGTCGTCGTAGTCGTACTCCGGGGACGGGAACCGGTAGAGGCGCTCGAAGCGCTCGACGGTCGTGTCCAGGTCGTCAGTCGCGAGGACCACCCACGCGATCCCCGACACCGGCGACCCGTAGAGGTCGCTGTCGGGGACGCGGAACTCCCGCGGCGTCCGATCGCTGACGACGAACGGCAGCACGTGCTCGTCGGGCGGACCGAGGAACGCGTTGTCCCACTCGACGAGCGTGCCGTCGGGTCGTTCGCGGCTGCCGTACGACGGCCCGTGGACTTCCACGTCGTGGTCGATGACTCGCTGACACTCCGCGTGGACGCTCCCGGTCTCGACGCACCAGTCGCTGGGACCGCCGATCGGGTCGGCGTAGTCGAAGAACTCGCCCCACCACGCGGGGTCCTCCCGGGTGGGCGCGACGAGTTCGAGGTAGGAGCCGTCGGGGAGCACGAGCGCCGCCATCTCGGTGCCCGCGTCGGGGTGTTCGCCGCCGTACGTCGGGGCGAACCCCGCGGATTCGAAGCGTTCGACGATGGCGTCCAGGTCGCTTGCAGCGAACGGGACGTGGTCGATGACGGGGCGCATGCCGAGTGCTTGACCGTCCGGACACATAAGCACGTCCCGCGATACAGGAGAGTCGGACGCGCGTGGCAGCGAACTGACGGCCCAGCGCTACCGGCCGGCTTACTCCTCGCAGGGGAGCGAGGCGTCCAGCGACACGTCGCCGACGAGAATCGCGCCGCACATCGATGATTCGCCGTGGATGTCACAGAAGTACTCGTAGACCCCTTCCTCCTCGAAAGTGAACTCGCCGCCGCCACCGCTTGCGGTCATTCGCTTGTCGTACTCCCAGGTCGTCGCCTGGTCGGTGAACTCCGTGCTCACGACGGTGTGGGGGACGGAGTCCTCGTTGTTCCAGACGACCGTTGCACCGGGGTCCACTTCGAGTCGAATCGGGTCGAAGGACGTGTTGACGGCCCGTACCTGGTTCGCCGGCCCCGCTTCGGTCGTCGTCTCGGGGGCCGTCGTGGCGTCGCCGCCGTTCTCCCCGTCGTCACCGTCACCGTCACCACCCGAACAGCCGGCGAGCGCCACCGTGCCGCTCGCGACCACCGCGCCAATGAATCTCCGTCGATGCATGCTACCGTGTCCATAAGTACCAATTATCAAAATAGTTCGGACCAGTTACTGGGCTCGCCACTCCCAGCCACCCGGACAGGTCGCCGCCTGACCGGCTCGTCCCACTGCCGTTTCTACCAACCCAGCGTGACTGCCGCCGACAGTCCCCATCGACGCCTCACAGCGTGCGTCGAGCGTCGACGTTCCGGAACTTCTGTAACCACGGGGTGCAGACGCGACTGTATGACCACGACTTCGAGTGCGCCGGGGAAGGTCTATCTCTTCGGCGAACACGCCGTCGTCTACGGCGAGCCGGCGGTGCCGTGCGCCATCGAGCGCCGCGCACTGGTCACCGTCGCGGGGCGCGACGACGACCGCGTCAGGGTGTCCGCCGACGACCTGTCGCTGGACGGGTTCACCGTCGAGTACGGCAGTTCCAGCGACGGGAAACCCGACGTCGACGTCCCGACGCCGCTCATCGAGGCGGCGATGGGGTACGTCGAGGAGGCGCTCGCGCAAGCCAGGGACGCCGCGGACCGACCGGACGCTGGCTTCGACGTGGAGATCGAGAGCGAGATACCGCTGGGCGCTGGCCTCGGGTCGAGCGCGGCCGTCGCCGTCGCGGGCATCGACGCCGCGACCCGGGAACTCGGCGTGGAACTCGACCCGAGGGACGTCGCAGACCGCGCGTACCAGGTCGAACACGAGGTCCAGGACGGCCAGGCGTCGCGGGCGGACACGTTCTGCTCGGCGATGGGGGGTGCGGTCCGCGTCGAGGGCGACGACTGCGAGACGATGGCGGCGCCGGACCTGCCGTTCGTCGTCGGGTACGACGGCGCGAGCCACGACACCGGCGAACTCGTCGCGGGGGTGCGCGCGCTCCGCGACGAGTTCGGGTTCGCGTCCGACACCGTCGCGGCCATCGGCGACCTGGTCAGGGAGGGCGAACAGGCGCTGGCCGACGGCGACCTCGAGACGCTGGGGCGGCTGATGAACTTCAATCACGGCCTGCTGTCCGCGCTCGGCGTGTCCTCGCGGTCGCTGGACAACCTCGTGTGGGCGGCCCGCGACGGCGGCGCACTGGGCGCCAAACTCACGGGCGCGGGGGGCGGTGGCTGCATCGTCGCGCTGGACGAGGGCGACGGCGTGGAGACAGCGCTCTCGCTGTCGCCAGAGTGCGAGGAGTCGTTCAGCGCCGAACTGGCGACGGAGGGCGTCCGCGAGGAATGACGGTCGTCGTGAAACTCGGGGGCAGCGTCGTCACCGACAAGTCGGCCCCCGAAACGGTCGCCGAGGACGTGCTCGCGGACCTGGCCGCTGCCATCGGGGACGCGGACCTCTCGGACCTCGTGGTGGTGCACGGCGCCGGAAGCTTCGGTCACCCGGTCGCGGCCGAGCACGGCGCCTCCAGCACGGCCGGCACGCGGGACCCCGCTGCGGTTCGCGACATCTCCGGCGTGATGGAACGCCTGAACGACGCGGTCGTCGGCGCGCTCGCCGACGCCGGCGTCCCTGCGGTCCCAGTCCACCCCTGTTCCGCCAGCCACCGGACCGAAGACGGAACGCTCCAGTTCCCGACCGACGCCCTCGAGGCGATGCTCGGCGAGGGCTTCGTGCCCGTCCTCCACGGGGATGTCATCACGCACGCAGGCGAGGGCGCGACGATCCTCAGCGGCGACGAAATCGTCACGCACGTCGCGGACGACTTCGACGCGGACCGCGTCGGCATCTGCTCGACAGTCCCCGGCGTCTTCGACGAGGACGGCGACGTCGTCCCCGAAATCACGGACTACGACGACGTCGCGGCGGCGCTCGGCGAGAGCGCGGCCACCGACGTCACGGGCGGGATGGCCGCGAAAGTGCGGGCGCTGCTGGACCTCGGCGCGCCCGCGTTCGTCTTCGGACCGGACGCGCTAGCGGCGTTCCTCGCCGGCGAAGACGCCGGGACGAGAATCGAGGGCTGACCGCGGCAGCCAGCGGTCGACCCTATTCGGTACCGGGATTGCCCTCCACGACGTCGGCGTCCGGGGCGTTGTCCTTGACGCTCTGGAGTCCCTGCTTGGCTTTCTGTTTCGACGCGTACCCCTCCCCGGAGTCAGCGATGATGTTACCGTTGTCGTGGACGAGTCGCCATCGGTACTGTCCGGACTGGTCCTCGTACACGTGGAACGTGGCGGGTGCCATACTGGCCCCAGAGACGCCCGCTCCAAGGGTGTTTCGGCGCGCCGGGGTCATCCCCCGCTGGTGCATATCCCCGCTGTTTTTAACACCGCGGGACGTACGGCGTCCAAGAGCAGTGTCGCGGGCAGCGACGCGGTAGCGACCGATGGCTGCAAGACGCCCCGGTTCGCCGCCGGTAGTCCGCGGCTGTTTCAGACACGATTCCCGCACAGCGGGTTTCAGTGCTCAAAACCATGGAAATCGAAATTGCCACAATTGGCGGCTACGAAGAAGTCGGCCGGCAGATGACTGCCGTCCGAGCGGGTGACGACATTGTCATCTTCGACATGGGCCTCAACCTCTCGCAGGTCCTGATTCACGACAACGTCGAGACCGAGAAGATGCACAGCCTCGACCTCATCGACATGGGCGCGATTCCGGACGACCGCGTCATGTCCGACCTCGAGGGCGACGTGAAGGCCATCGTGCCGACGCACGGCCACCTCGACCACATCGGCGCGCTCTCGAAGCTCGCCCACCGCTACGACGCGCCCATCGTCGCCAGTCCGTTCACGCTCGAACTCGTGAAAGGGCAGATCGAGGGCGAGCAGAAGTTCGGCGTCGACAACGACCTCGTGGAGATGGAGGCCGGCGAGACGATGGCCATCGGCGACCGCTGCGAACTCGAGTTCGTGCACGTCACGCACTCCATCATCGACGCGATCAACCCCGTCCTCCACACGCCGGAGGGCGCCGTCGTCTACGGCCTCGACAAGCGCATGGACCACGACCCCGTGCTCGAGGACCCCATCGACATGCAGCGGTTCCGCGAGATCGGCCGCGAGGGCGACGGCGTCCTCTGCTACATCGAGGACTGCACGAACGCCGGCCGGAAGGGCCGTACGCCCTCCGAGAGCGTCGCGCGCCGCCACCTCAAGGACGCGATGCGGAGCATCGAGGACTACGACGGCGGCATCGTCGCCACGACGTTCTCCAGTCACGTCTCCCGCGTGTCCTCGCTCGTGGAGTTCGCGAAGGACATCGGCCGCGAGCCGATTCTGCTCGGCCGCTCGATGGAGCAGTACTCGGGCACCGCCGAACGCATGGGCCGCGTGAACTTCCCGGACGACCTCGGGATGTTCGGCCACCGAAAGTCCGTCGACCGCGCGTTCAAGCGCGTGATGAACGAGGGCAAGGAGAACTTCCTGCCCATCGTCACGGGCCACCAGGGCGAACCCCGCGCGATGCTGACGCGGATGGGCCGCGGCGAGACCCCCTACGACATCGAGGACGGCGACAAAGTCATCTTCTCGGCGCGCGTCATCCCCGAGCCGACCAACGAGGGCCAGCGCTACCAGAGCGAGCAACTGCTGCGGATGCAGGGCGCCCGCATCTACGACGACATCCACGTGTCCGGCCACCTCCGCGAGGAAGGCCACTACCAGATGCTGGACGCGCTCCAGCCCCAGCACGTCATCCCCGCCCACCAGGACATGAAAGGCTTCGCGCCGTACGTCGACCTCTGCCGGAGTCAGGGCTACAAGGTCGGCCGTGACCTCCACGTCACGCAGAACGGCAACACCATCCAGCTCGTCGAGTAGATGTCGAAGAACGCTCGCGAAGAGGCGGTGCTCGGCGCGGTCCGCGAGCGCCGCGAGAAGGTCAACGCGGCCATCGACGAGGAACTCCCCTCGAAGCGGCCGGAGCGACTCTACGAGGCGTCGCGCTACCTCCTGAAGGCGGGCGGGAAGCGCCTCCGCCCCGCAGTGCTGTTGTTGACCGCCGAGGCGTTAGGGGACGTGCCGCCGGGGAGCACGGACTACCGCGAGTTCCCGGACCTCACCGGGGAGTCGATCGACGTGATGTCCGCGGCCGTCTCCATCGAGGTCATCCAGTCGTTCACGCTCATCCACGACGACATCATGGACGACGACGACCTGCGCCGCGGGGTGCCTGCGGTCCACCGCGAGTACGACACGGAGACCGCGATTCTCGCGGGAGACACGCTGTACTCGAAGGCGTTCGAGATTATGCTCCGGACGGGCGCGCCGCCGGAACGCGGCATGGGCGCGATGCAGACGCTCGCGGAGACGTGCACCCACATCTGCGAGGGACAGGCCCTCGACGTGGAATTCGAGACCCGCAGCGACGTCGTCCCCGAGGAGTACATGGAGATGGTGGAGTTGAAGACCGCAGTGTTGTACGCTGCGGCCGCGTCGATTCCCGCCGTCCTCCTGGGCGCCGACGACGAGACCGTCGAAGCCCTCTACAACTACGGGGTGAAAGCCGGTCAGGCGTTCCAGATCCACGACGACATCCTCGACCTCACCGTTCCGAGCGAGCAACTCGGCAAGCAACGCGGCAGCGACCTCGTGGAGAACAAGAAGACGGTCGTGACCCTGCACGCCAGCGGCCAGGGCGTCGACGTCGAAGGCCTGCTGGACGCCGACGACCCCGAACACGTCACCGACGACGAGATCGAACAGGCCGTCAGCGTCCTCGAGGACGCCGGCAGCATCGAGTACGCCCGCGGCCTCGCGGACGACCTCGTCGCGGAGGCGAAGGCCCACCTCGACGTTGTCCCGGACAACGAGGCCCACCGCCGCCTCGAACAGGTCGCGGACTACCTCGTCGAACGGGGCTACTAGGAACGGCCTACTTACTGGAATATCCGCCGTAGAGGCTCGCTACGAGAGTCTGAGGGGGAAACAGTTAGTATGGTAGACGTTGACATAGAACGTGGTGTGTCCGATGGCAGAAAACTGGAACATCAGGGGGGACTACGTCGAGGCGTGCAACTGCGAGGTTGCATGCCAGTGCGTCTGGCTCGAACCCCCCGATGGAGACGTATGCACGGTATCGCTCGCCTGGGAGATCGAGGAAGGACAGTACGGCACCGTGGATTTGAGCGGCCTCGGGGTGGCAATGCTCATCTACACCGACGAGGGCGTCATGTTCGCCCCAGACACGGGGTGGTACCTGGCACTCCTCGTCGACGAGACGGCGGATGCAACCCAGCAAGCGGCGATCGAGGACATTTTCACGGGCCACGCTGGCGGCGTCTTTGCCGTCATCGCCGATACCCACGTCGAATCTGCAGAGGTCGCCACCGCGCCCTTCGAATTCGACAGGGACGATGGGGACTTCTCGGTCGAGGTCGGAGACGTCGTGACCATGGAGACGACCCCGAAAGACGGGTTCAACGACGAACCAGGGACAATCACCCCACATCCGCTCGGACCAGGCCTCGAGATGAAAACAGCGAAATCCGAAGCAGCGACCGTCTCGTACGACGACGACTTCTCGTGGGACGTCTCGGAGAACAACTCGTACTACTGCGATTTCGAGCTCGTGAACGCCTGACAAGATTCCCCGATCGACAGACACCATGCGGACGCCAGCCAGGTGGCAGTTCGACCACCGACGTATCCCGGTCGTGGCAATCGTCACCTACGGAATTGCCGTAATCGCGTGGGTAGCGATCGTTCGACGCTGGCTCCCCATGCCGGGTTCAGTTCCCGGCCTCCAGATGACCGACCCGGGTGGCCCGGAGGCGATGGCGCTCTCGAATGGACTCGCCGGTCTGGGCCTCTACGTGGGGATGTGGGGAGTGATGATGGTCGCAATGATGTACCCCTCCACAGTCCCGCTGTTCCGAATGTACTACCGGACGCTCGACGGGACGACGAACCTGCAAAAAGCAACGCGCGTTAGTGCATTCCTGGGAACGTACGCCCTGATCTGGGCACTCACGGGTGTCGTTCCACTCCTCGTGAACGCAGCCGTGCCGATCGCGGTCGTTGCCGACGGTCACGGCATGCTCTTGCTCGGGGGAACACTGGTTTTGGCGTCGCTCTACCAGCTTTCGCCGTACAAACGTCGGTGTCTGCAGTACTGTCGTACGCCGCTTGGCTTCCTGATGGAGTACCACCAACCCGGAGTGTCCGGGGCAGCGCGGATGAGTTTTCGATTCAGCGTCTTCTGCGTGGGTTGTTGCTGGGCGCTGTTTGCAGTCCTGGTCGTCGTCGGATCGATGAACATCCTGTGGATGGCGGGCATCACGGCGATCCTGTCGGCAGAGCGTGTTCTCACCTGGGGGGACCGCGTCGCGAAGGGGATCGGAGTTGCGTCGGGCGTAACCGGGGTAGCCGCGGTTCTGGTTGCTCTCGTGTAGGCTCGTCCGCCGACCGGGAATACGACTCCCGAATCTCGACGCCGTAATCCACCCCACGTCAGTGGCCTGGCGGTATCTGATCAGGAATCAGTTGGTGCAGACACAGAGTCAGTACTCAGTACCAGGGGTGAATCGACCCGGCCTCGCCGCAAATCCCAACGGATTTGCCGTACTCGGGCGAACCACTGGACAAGAATGGACGACGAACTCGCCGAGCGCGCGCGCCGCGCAGCCGAGACGGCGGCGCTGTACAACGCGCTCAAACACGACAGCGACGCACAGGTCGGCGCCATCATGGGACCACTGATGGGCGAGAACCCCGAGTTCCGAGAGCACGGCGACGAGATTCCCGGCGTGATCGCGCCGGTCATCGAGGACGTGAACGCGATGGACCGCGGCGAGCAGCGCGACCGCCTCGGGGAACTGGCGCCCGAGCGCGTCGAAGAGCTCGAGGCCGAGGGCGAAGAGGACGACCAGGTGTTGCCGGACCTGCCGAACGCCGAGGAGTACGACGACATCCGGATGCGGTGTGCGCCGAATCCGAACGGCCCGTGGCACATCGGCCACGCGCGGATGCCGGCGGTCATCGGCACCTACGCCGAGGAGTACGACGGCGAGTTCATCGTGCGGTTCGACGACACCGACCCGGAGACGAAGCGCCCGCTGCTGTGGGCGTACGACGAGATCCTCGAGGAGATCGAGTACCTGGGGTTCGAACCGGCCGCGGTCCACCGCGCGAGCGACCGTCTCGAGACGTACTACGAGCACGCCCGCGACCTCGTCGAGATGGGCGGTGCGTACACGTGTAGCTGTCCGGGCGAGGAGTTCTCCGAACTGAAGAACGACGCCGAGGCGTGCCCGCACCGCGAGAAGGACCCGGAGACAGTCGCCGAGGAGTTCGAGGCGATGGTGGACGGCGAGTACGACCCCGGGGAGATGGTGCTGCGCGTGAAGACCGACATCGAACACAAGAACCCCGCGCTCCGCGACTGGGTGGCGTTCCGCCTCATCGACACGCCGCACCCGCGCGAGGAAGCCAGCGACTACCGGTGCTGGCCGATGCTGGACTTCCAGTCGGGCGTCGACGACCACCTGACGGGCGTCACGCACATCATCCGCGGCATCGACCTCCAGGACTCCGCGAAGCGCCAGCAGTTCGTCTACGACTACTTCGGCTGGGACTATCCGGAGGTCATCCACTGGGGGCACGTGCAGGTCGACGACTACGACGTGAAGATGTCCACGTCGACCATCCGGGAACTCATCGACGCCGGCGAACTCGACGGCTGGGACGACCCGCGCGCGCCGACGCTCCCGAGCGTCCAGCGCCGCGGCATCCGCGGGCAGGCGCTCGTGGACGCGATGGTGGAACTGGGCACGTCGACGAGCAACGTCGACCTCGCGATGTCCGCGGTGTACGCGAACAACCGCGACGCCGTGGACGACGACGCACCCCGGCAGTTCCTCGTACGCGACGACTTCGACGCGCGCGCCGAGGGTGCCGACAAGTCGTACGCGGCCATCGAGGTTCCCGTCGACGACGGCCCGGACAGCGCGCACCCGGCAGTGCATCCCGAGCACGAGGACCGCGGCGAACGTCACATCCCCGTCGGTGACGCCGTCCTCGTCGAGGAGTCGGACCTCCCGGCCGTCGGCGAGCGCGTCTGGCTGAAGGGCTACGGGCCGGTCCGGTACGACGGCGAGCGCTTCGCGTTCCTCGACGCGGACATCGACGTCGTGCGCGAGGAGGGCGTCGACGTCGTCCAGTGGGTGCCGGCCGACGACAACGTGACCGTGCGGCTCCGGACGATGGACGGCGACGTCACCGGGTTCGCGGAACCCGGCTTCGGCGACGTCGACCCCGATACCGTGGTGCAGTTCGTACGGGTCGGGTTCGCGCGCTGCGACCGCCACGACGCCACGGAGTCAGTGGCGTACTTCGCTCACCCCTGAACCGGGAAGCGACCGCCGCGAGCGGTCGGCACGTCCCGGGCCAGAACGCTTGTGGATCTGTCACGTCACCGTGCGACGCCTGGATTTCCGCCTGAAGTTTCTTACGGCCCCATCGTGAATTGGTAGCATGGTTAGCACGTCGTTACTCGAACTCGTGGGTGTGGTCGGGCTCGCAATGGCTGCCCCGCTGTTCGCGGTCAGCACGCAGCGGTGCAGTGGATCGGCGTTCGCTTCAGTTTTCGGCCTCCTGACGGCCACCGTGGTCCTCGGCATCGCCGCGGTGCTCGTCGACCTCGCGCTGGTGTCCGAACCGGTCAAACAGTCCCTAACTGTGACGTTCGTCGGGGCCGCCGCGGTATTATCGGTCGGTACTGCGACGCGACTCGTTCGCCTGACGTCGGGCCGGTGGTCTGTGTGACCGCCGCATACCTCGTTATCCTGGGTATCGAGGGCGCTGTCGTGGCCCTGGCCGGCGCCGTCATCACGGCGACGGCGTTCCGTAATCCTGAGGTGGTTCTCTACGAGCGCGCCGTCGGTGTCGCGGGGCTCGGACTCGCGGCTGGCGGACTCGGCACCGTCTTGGGCACAGCCGGCCTGCCGGCCCTGGCGTCCGTCTTCGTCGTCGCCGCAGCACTCGCGTTCGTGCTCGCCGGATGGCGGCTCGCCGTCGACGGCCTCCAGACGGGGGACTGCGTTCGACGCCCGCACCAGGGCGACCGCTTCTCCGGCGGCTTCGAGGGGGAGAGAGAATGAGCCTCCTCGGCGTGCTGGTGTACGTACAGGCCGGGTTCATGTTCGCCGCGCTGCCGCTGAGTCTGCTCGCAGCCTACGGATTCCGGGGGACGCCGTGGGGTCGCGTGCTCTCGCCGCTGCCCGTCATGGAGGTGGCGTTCAGTATCGGGCTGGGTATCGGCATCCTCGGCGGCAGTGGGGACTGGCTGCTCGTCCAGGCGGGTGCCTACGGAGTCGGCGTCGTCGCGGTCAGCCTGCTGTCGTTCCGGCTCGCTCGCCTCGCCACCGGAGGTGTCCGAACGTGACGCTCGCGGACGCGCTGTACGCCGCGATGACCGTGCTCCTGGTGGTCGCGGGCGGCGCGCTCATCTACCCGGCCGTGCGCGGCTTCCAGGTGGTCGTCTACCGACGCGCAGTACTGTACCTCGGGTCCAGCGCCGTCCTGTTCGTCGTCGGCTGGGTCATGACCGATCTCTATTATCGCAGCGTCGTCGAGTCGGAACTCCTCAATCTCGCTGGCATGGCGGTGCTGACTGTCGCCGCGGCGGTCCACTTCGTCGCGGTCTGGCTGTTCGCCAGGGACTTCATGCAGTTCGACAGTGACACAGTCGCTATCGACGCCGACGTCGACTCGGGGGACGCCGGAGGGTTCGGCGATGAGTGAGAACAGCGACGCCGCATTGACCGGGCCGTCGGCCTCGCTCGACGACCTGAATCCGGGAGATCAAGCACTGGTGTCGCTTGCGGGCCGGAAATTCGACTACGGCCGCCTCCCCGAGTCCGCGTTCGGCAACCTCCTAGTGCTGTCCGTCGGCCGCAACCCCGGGAAGATCCAGCGCGCCATCGAAGCCGAGGGCGAGAACCCGCGGTCCGTCGGCGTCGTCCCCGTCAGCGGGTCGTCGATCGACTACGACGGCCCGATGTGGGTCGCGGACCGCGTCAGCCCCATGGACTTCACGGGCATCAGCATCCAGTTCACGCGCGCGTTCCAGCACAGCAAACCCGACGAGGGCTGGGTGCTCGTCGACAGCGTCAGCATCCTCCTGATGTATGCGGACGTCGACCGCGTCTACCGGCTCCTGGACTCCATCGTGGGCGCCTGCCGTTCGAAGAACGTCCGCGGCGTGTTCGTCATCGACCGGAACGCCGTCACCGACGAGACCGCAAACCGCCTCGCGGGTCTCGTAGACACGGTCCTGGAGTGACCGCGGCCGGCACGCGACGATTCCGCGTTCTCAATCGTCGGCCAGGTGTTCGGTGCTCGGGTTGATGCGCCCGGTTCTCGCGTAGACGCCCGCGACGAGCACCAGGCCGGCGACCAGTGGCACGAACGCGCACGCGACGTAGATCGGCGCGAACCCGACAGTCCGGATGAGCGGGAGGGTGACGAGCGGGCCGAGGGCGCCGCCGAGGTCGCCGAGGACGTTGTTCGTCCCCATCGCGCGCCCCATCCGCGCGTCCGGGGTCAAGTCGCCCAGCAGCGCCATCAGGGGTCCGCTGGTGCCGCCTTGTCCGGCGCCAATGCAGACGCAGGCCACCACCAGCAGGGCCAGCGAGTTCGACGCGGCCAGCAACACGAATCCCGCGAACGACACCGCGAGGAACACCAGCAGCGTCGGGAGCCGGGAACTCCGGACGTCGCTGAGTCTCCCGCCGCCGAGCATGAATCCCGAGGCCGCCAGCACCGTCACCGCCATCAGTAGCCCGGACATCCCCTGCGGTCCGTACCCCCAGACCGAGACGTCGATCAGGTCGACGAACAACACGAGCGTGGAGAACAGCGCACCGAGGTACGCGAAGTACAGCGCGAAGTTCACGAACCCGACTGTCAGCGTCGGCACGGCGGTGTCCAGTTCCCACGGCCGCACGGCGCTGCGTTGCTCGGAGACGTGGGTCTCGGGGACCAGCGCGTACGCGATGACGCTGGCGAGCAGCGCGAAGGCGGCGGCGACGACGAATGCCACCGTCACGCCGTAGAGGTCGCTGAGGACGCCACCCAGCACCAGGCCGGCGGGGAAGCCGAGCGTGATGCCGCCGCGGACGACGCCCATGCTCGTTCCCCGGGACCCCTCGTCGCTGACGTCCGCGGCGATGGTGTACGCGGTCGCGAACACGAGCGCGCTCCCGAGGCCCCAGAGGACGCGCGCGCCGACGAACCACGCCTCCGGGAGCGGCGCGTTGAACGCGACGACGTAGCCGGCCGTGGCGACGGCTTCGACGAACAGGCCCGCAATCAGTGGGGCCCGCGTGCCGACCCGGTCGACCAGCGACCCCGCTGGGGCGTTCGCGAGCAGTCGCGTGAACCGGTTCGCGCTGAGGATGAGGCCGACGAAGAACGGCGAGATGCCCAGCACCTGCTCCAGGTTCGGCAGAATCGGGAAGACGACGCCGCCGCCGAAGCCCACGAAGAACGTGCTGGCGACGACGGCGACGACGACGGAACTGGTGCGGTTCATTCGGCTGTGTGGTCGAGCGTTCGGCGATCGCGGGCATGAGTGTGGCGAACGACGGCGGGGTTTCCGGTTCTCGACCCGGCTCCGTGACCCGCCGAAACGGGGTGCTCACTCGGTGAAGCGGCTCAGTTCGGCCTGCGCGGCCGGCGTTCCGTACGCGTCCACGAGCGGCCGGAGTGCGTCCCCGAGCGCACGCATCGCCTGACTTGTGGAGTGGTAGCCGAGTTCGCCGGCGAAGTCGTCCCAGGGACGCGCCTGGAGGAGTTTCCCGACGAGCAGTCGCTCCTCGCGGTCGGACAGCAGGTCGGGCGCGCCCGAGACGAGGTGGGCGGTCGCGAGGTCCCTGAACGGCCCGGGGTCGACGCTGTACATGCCAGGTCCGTGCGCGGCGGCCGCGACCACGCGCCAGTCGGCG
>NZ_WUUU01000008.1 GCF_009831555.1 Halobacterium bonnevillei
TGACGTTGGCCACCTCGTCGAGGCTCCGGGGCGCGTTGGCCTGTCGAGCGGCGGCGTACAGCGCGCTCGTCGCGACGCCCTCGATGCTGCGGCCTGGCAGGAGGTCCTCGTCGAGCGCGCGCCGGTAGATGACCGACGCGGTCTCGCGGACGTTCTTCGGGAGGCCGAGCGCCGAGGCCATCCGCTCGATCTCGCCGAGCGCCTGCTTGAGGTTGCGTTCTTTCGCCGAGCGCGTGCGGAAGCGCTCGTTCCACGTGCGGAGGCGCTGCATCTTGCGTCGTTGCCGGCTGGACAGCGAGTTGCCGTACGCGTCCTGGTCCTGCCAGCCGATGTTCGTCGACAGCCCCTTGTCGTGCATGAGGTTCGTAGTCGGGGCGCCGACGCGGGACTTCTGGTCGCCGTCGTCGTTCCCGAACGACCGCCACTCGGGGCCGCGGTCGATGGAGTCCTCCTCGACGACCAGCCCGCAGTCCTCGCAGACGGTTTCGCCGCGTTCCTCGTCGACGACGAGGTCGCCCCCGCACTCCGGGCACTGGAGGCTGGCGGACGCGTCGGCGTCTTCCTGGCGCTGTTTCTCGTCGTCCGCCTGTTCGGCCTCGCGGTCGGCGTCCCCGATTCGGCCGCTGGCTTCCTGCGGCGGGGACTCGCCGTCGTCGTCCGATTCGCGTTCGGTCTCCCGCGTTTTTCGGTCACTCATGGGGTGGGCGATTTCTGTGGTCGCGAGAACGTCTAATACGTGTAGATAGAGAACTCGAGCGTACAAAAGGACTGTGGCAAAACCTCACACGACTCGCCGGTCCGGCGGCGGTCACAGTGCGACGAGGCTACCCCTGCGTAGACAGCCGAGTTCGCGCGTCTCGCGCGTAGGGCATCGAAACGCTTACCGCCGCGACGGGCAATCCCCAGACATGAGCGATTCTGTGGACGCCGACGAGGTCGAGCACGTCGCCGACCTCGCGCGGGTCGACCTCGACGACGACGAACTCGCGGCGTTCGCCGACCAGTTCGGCGACATCCTCGGGCACTTCGAAGCGCTCGAGGAGGTGCCCGAGGTCGAGGCCGAACCCGACCTCGTGAACGTGATGCGCGACGACGAGATCCGGGAGAGCCTGCGCCAGGAGGAGGCGCTCGAGAACGCCGACGACAGCGAAGACGGCCGATTCAAGGGACCGAAGGTGTCGTAATGTCGCTGAACGCCTACATCACCGAGGAGACCATCGAGGGCAGCGACGACGGCCCCCTCGCGGGCAAGACCGTCGCCGTGAAGGACAACATCTCGACGGACGGCGTCCGCACGACCTGCGGGTCGAAGATGCTCGAGAACTACGAACCGCCGTACGACGCGACCGTGGTCGAGCGCCTGAAGGACGCGGGCGCGACCATTCCGGGGAAGGCGAACATGGACGAGTTCGGGATGGGGACGACGACTGAGACGTCGTACTTCGGCGCGACGAAGAACCCGGTGGACGAGGACCGCGTCCCCGGGGGTTCCTCCGGCGGGAGCGCCGCGCTCGTGGCCGCGGGCGACGTTGACTACGCGCTCGGCAGCGACACCGGCGGGTCGATTCGCTGCCCGGCGGCGTTCTGCGGCGTCGTCGGCATCAAGCCGACGTACGGCCTCGTATCTCGGTACGGCCTGGTCGCGTACGCGAACAGCCTCGAACAGATCGGTCCCATCGCGCCGACCGTCGAGGGCGCGGCGGAACTCCTCGACGTCATCGCGGGTCCGGACGAGAACGACGGCACGACGCGCGAGGAAGGCGAGGACTCGAACTACGGGAGCGCCGCAAGGGGCGACGTGGACGGCCTGACTATCGGCGTGCCGACGGAACTCGTGGACGGCGCGGACGACCGCGTCGTGGAGACGTTCGAGAACGCGCTCGACGACCTGCGCGACCAGGGCGCGACCGTCGAGGAGGTCAGCCTGCCGTCCGTCGAGTACGCGGTGGCGGCGTACTACGTCATCGCGATGAGCGAGGCGTCCTCGAACCTCGCGCGCTTCGATGGCGTGCGGTACGGCCACTCGGGCGGCTACGAGGGCAACTGGAACGAGTCGTTCGCGAAGGCGCGTTCGGAGGGCTTCGGCGACGAGGTGAAGCGCCGCATCCTCCTCGGCACGTACGCGCTCTCAGCGGGCTACCACGACAAGTACTACAAGCAAGCCCAGGAAGCCCGCGCGTGGGTGAAACAGGACTTCGACGACGCCTTCGCGGACGTCGACGTGCTGGCGTCCCCGACGATGCCGATTCTCCCGCCGGAACTCGGCGAGAGCCTCGACGACCCCCTGAAGATGTACCTCGCAGACGCCAACACGACGCCCGTGAACCTCGCGAACCTCCCCGCGATTTCGGTGCCCGCCGGGGAAGCCGACGGCCTCCCGGTCGGCCTCCAGCTGGTCGGCCCGGCGTTCGGCGAGGAAACCATCATCAACGCCGCCGCTGCGCTGGAATAACGGCGGTCCCTGGTTCTCGATCCGAAATCGGCACGTTCGCTTCCGAAGCGATGCAGCGGTATCGAGTCCTGCCGTCCAAGCGAGCCCGGTACGTTCGGGTAGGGAGGACTCCTTGTTATCACCGATACAGGCGTTCCAGTTTGTTTCCCTACTAGTTAGATTTATGCAATCGCACAGTGAGTAAAATACTGCATGTCCAGGGTGCTCGCACTCCTGGTCGTGGCGGGCCTCGTGCTCGCGGGCGTTGCCGGTCCCGCGAGCGCTGCTCCCGCGACCACCGACGGTAGTGACGCACAGGATACCCTATCGAACGACACTGTCGTGACGGCCGTCGCGACGGATTCGACCAACAACTCCTCCGGGGAGACGACGCTCACACTCCTCACCTACAACGACGTCCAGACAGCGGCCGCGGAGAACACGACACTCCCGCGGATGGTGACGCTGCTGAACGAGCGGCGCGCTGCACACGACAATCCCACTGTCACGGTCGGCGGCGGTGACGAGGTGAGCCCGCACGCGCTCTCGCCGCTCAGCCAGTGGCGAGTCCCGGTCGATGCGCTGAACGTGCTCGATCCGGACGCCGAGGTGATCGGGAACCACGACCTCGACTACGGGTTCGATAGCGTGGGGAACGTCTCGGCGGACTCCGAGTTCCCGTGGCTGCTGGCGAACATCGTGGACGCGGAGACCGGCGACCCCATCCCCGGGACTGAGCCGTACACCATCGTGGAGCGCGACGGCGTGACCGTCGGGGTCGTCGGCCTCGCCGACGAGGCCATCGAGAGCAAGACCGCTGTCGACTTCGACGAGGCGGGCTACGAACTGCAGAACTACTCGACGGTCGCCAGCGAGTACGCGACGATGCTGACAGACGAACACAACGTGGACGTCGTCGTCGCCGCGGCGCACATCGGCATTCCCGAATCGAAAACTCTCGCGCGCACGACGGACAACGTCGACGTCGTCGTGGTGGGGGACGACGAGGTCGAGTACGAGCCACAGGAAACCGATGGCACGGTCATCGTCGAGGCGGAAGCCAGAGCCGAACACGTCGGCGAAGTGAACCTCACCGTCGAGGACGGCGACGTCACCTCGTGGAACGGCCGCCTCCTCAACGTGACCGAGGACGTCCCGAAGAACGAGACAGTGTCCGCGATCATCTCGGACGCCCGCGAGGACGAACTGAACGAGGTCGCGGGCCGCACGACGGAGCCGCTGGACGCGCGCTTCTCGTCGAACTATCACGACGAGACCGCACTCGGGAACACGATCACCGACGCGTTCCGCGCGCAGACCGGCGCCGACGTGGCGATCACGAACGCGGGCGGCATCCGGTCGAACAGCGTCTACGGCCCGGGGAACGTCACTGTCGGTGACGTATACAACGTCCTCCCGTTCCGGAACACGCTCGTGACCGTCGAACTCACCGGTGCCGAACTGGAGCAATTGCTGGCGAGCCAGGTCGTCACGATGGAGAGCGAGACCGGCCGGCGGTACGGGCCGGAAGCCCAGTTGCAGGTCAGCGGCGTGACCTACGAGTGGGCGAGCCACGAGAGCCAGGACCCCATCCGGGACGCCTGGGTGAACGGCGAACCCGTGGACGACGACGCGACGTACGATGTCACCGTCAATTCCTACATGGCGGGCTGGGACGGCTCCGTGCTGGCCGATGCGCCCCGCGTCAGCACGAGTGACGTGTTGTACGGGACCGCGCTCCTCGAGTACCTCCAGGCGAATTCCCCAGTGACGCCGGACGACGCGAACCGCATCCGTCGCGTCGACGACTTCTCGGCGGTGGAGTCGGTCTCGGTCCGACAGGGCGCAGCCACGGTCGCGCTCGACGCGCCCGAAGGCATCAACGGCACCGCACCGGACAGCTTCTACGTCACCCACGCGGATTCCTCCGAGCGCGTCGCCGCCGAATCGGTTACCATCGGGGAGGAAACCGTCGAAGTCGAGTTCGCGATGTCGGACCTCGCACCGTTCCTCGGCCAGAACGGCGACGTCGAACTGTACGGGAAGTACGAGACGACCGCGTACGACCGCGTCTACTTCGAGTACTCGGTGCTCAACGCGGACTTCGAGCGCGGAGTCTTCGCCGACGCAAACTGTGGCGGTCAGGGCGGAACCGAAACTGAGGCCGGGAAGGGACACCACCACCAGCTGGTGTCCGCGATCGTAGCGTCGTCGTCCGGTTCGAAGCCCACGGCAGTGGCGTAAGCCCGGACACACCGGGTCTCAGAAGTCGGGGAGGTCGTCGGGCGCGTCGTACTCGGCCTCCCAGTCGATGTAATCGGCCTTCAGGGTCTGGCTGACCGTTTCGCCGAGTTCGGCGAGCCCGGCGTTGATAGCGGAGACCGTCTCCCACGAGTCGAGGTCGGGATGGACGGCTCGCTCCCGCCAGTTCTCCGGGAGGCCGGGCGCGTGGTAGCCGACGCGGTCAGCGAAGTCGTCCCAGAAGAAGTCGAACTCCTGTATCATCTCGAGGTCGGTCACGATGCCGAACGCCTCCTCGTCGAGGTGCGTGTCGGCCGCCCACTCCTCGAAGGCGTCCGCCCACGCGCCATCGCTGAGCAGCGACTCCAGTTCCTCGCGCTTGTAGTCGGTGTCACCGACCACCTCGGCGTCCTCGTACTCGTTGGGATCCGTCTCGCCGAGGGCCGGCGGGTCCGGGGGAGCGACGCGCAGCGTCACGCTGTTTCCTACGGACAGACCACGGTTAAGCGTGGCTGTTGCCGGGACGGGCCGGCGCGGCAACGCGACTGGCGTCACCGCTGGAGTTCGAACGCGACGTGCAGCGTCGTCTTGTACCGGTCGATCTGGCCGCCCGATACCTTCGCCGTCTGGGAGATGACTTCGATGCCGGTGATTTCCTCCAGCGTCTGGTCCGCGTCGTCCAGGGCGTTCTGTGCGGCGTCCTCCCACGAGTCCGGGGAGTTCCCGATGAGTTCGATGACCTTCGTCGTTTCAGACATGGCAAGTGAACCGGGACGGCCGCGACCCCCATTGTAAGTAGAAGCCTACGCGCCGAGCCAGCTGCTGGTCGATACCTCGTGGCCGCTTTCCCGGCAGATGCGCGCGCCCTGCTTGCGGACCTCGCGGGCGGACGGGAACGCCTCGCGCTCGCGCATCTGTGATTGAATCCACTCAGCGAGCTTCGTCGCTTGCGGCTTCCCAGCGATGCGCTGGACCTCCGTCAGCCCCTTCTCGTAGGCGTCGCGGCGCGACCCCGCGCGTTCCTTCGCGCGCCTCCGGTCCGCGAGGTCGAAGACGTCCGTCACGACCTCGTCGATGTCCCGGACGAGCTGGTCAGTGTGTTCGGACATTGTCGTGTCTGAATCGACGACGAGCAGGACAATAGGCTTGTGGGGGCGTCGGGCGGAGCGGATCCGACGCGGGCGTGGGTTACCGCTGGTTCTGGCGTTCTTCGAGCGCGGAGTCGCGGAGCTGCTGTTCGGCGTCGGAGTCGCAGTCGAGGCGCGGAACCTGCGTCGGCTTGCCGTCGTCGTCCAGCGCGACGAACGTGAAAAACGACGTGGTGGTCTTGCGTTCGGTGCCCTCCCGTGGGTCCTCGGCGTGGACGTCCACCTTCACGTCGATGCTGGACGACCCGACGTCGAAGACGTACGCCTCCACGACGGCGACCTCACCCATCTCGATGGGCGCGATGAAGTCGACGTGATCCATCGACGCCGTGACGCACTGCCGGCCTGAGAACCGCATGCTCGCAATCGCCGCACAGATGTCCATCCAGTGCAGCACCGCGCCACCGAGCGCGCGGCCGAGGTTGTTAGTGTCGTTGGGCAACAGCATCTCCGTCATCTCCGTGTAGGAGTCCATGAGGCGCGCCGACTCTGGCATGCCTCGTGGTTGCGCGGGAGGGCGCTTGAAAGCTTCCGAGTCCGGCGGCGTCGGGCCGCGGTACCGTGGCTCGATAGCCGCGACGCGTCACCGTGACTCGACGGCCGCGTCGGGCCAGGACGCGAAGTCGCCGTCGACCAGCGTCTCGCGCTGGCGCTGGACGTACTCGCGCTGCATCCGAGTGACGGCGTCGTCGAAGGACGCGCCGTCGGCGAGATACCGGCGGACGCGGTCCTGCTTCCAGGACGCCGGCGTGACCTGGCGGTCGACGCGCTGGCGGAGCGGCCGGAGGTACGTTGCGGCCTCGTCGTTCGAGAGGCCGCAGCGTTCCAGGCCGTCTGCGGCGTGCTCGAAGAGGTCCGCGTACAGCACGTCCGTGTTGGTCGTGCGGTCGCCCTCGGCGTCGATCCAGGTGAGGTCGGCGTTTAGGCCGTCACGCGTGGCGGCGTAGAAGTTCTCGCGTGCGGTCTGCCAGTCCAGCTCCCGGACCGGGTGGTCGGTCGCGACGAGGCTCTTCAGGAGGCCCGCGAACGCCGCCTGGAACGCGACGGTGTCGCGGACCGTCGGCTGGCCCGGGAGCGGGCGGAACTCCACGCGGACGTTCGCCGCCGAGCGCGACGCTCCGCCGAAGACCGGCCGCACCCACCGCCAGTACGTCCCGTGTTTGTGGCGAATGTGCGCGAACTCGTCGTCGAAGCGGCCCGCGGCCTCGACGGACGCCGGAACCACCGGCGGGTCGTCGACGATTCGGTCGACGGCGTCCCGGACCGAGTCGACGTCGTCGGGGAATCTGACCTTCTTCGGGCCGTCCTCGGGGTTCATCACGCCCTCGAAGACGTGCACGCGGTTCTCGAGCCAGCCCTCGCGCAGCACTGCCTCCGGCGTGGCGTCGTCGTCGTAGACCTCCGGCGGGAAGAACGGGCTGTTCACGCCGAGCGCGAGTAGCGGCCCCGCCGCCCGGAGCGCGTACCCGAAGTACTCGGGGAGGTCGTCGGCCGTCGGGAGCTGGTAGTGCGGCTGGATGGACGTCGCGAGACTCTCGAGTGCGACTGTGTCGGCGGTCAGCGTGACCCCGGGAACGTCGATGCGGAGCCCCGGGTCGAGCTCTGAGTTCGCCATCGCCTGGTACCGCGGCGACTCGGTCATGTTCGTGGACAGCACGACGCCGTCCTGCTCCACGCACGCTGTGAGGTAGTCGACAGCCGATTCGCCCTCCGGCGGAATCGTCCACATTCCGTCGCTGACGAGCTGGATGTTCTCGGCGCGGGTCGTGGCGTCCATCGCGGCCGACACCCGGGCCTTCACCTCGCGCTCCTGGGCGGCGATACCGTGGGAGTTCAGCGGCTGCGGGCTCGTGGACAGTTCGGCGTTGTGCAGCCCCAGCTCCGGCTCGAAGCCGATGAGGTCCAGCAGCGGCCGCGGCACCCGGCGCAGCGACGCGCCGTCCTCGGTGACGCCGTAGAACTCGTACTCGAGGCCGACGATTGCCTGCGGGTTGTCGAACGTCCCTGCGTCGAGTTCCTCCTTCAGGAAGCGGGCTTCGCGCTGGACGGCCTCGCCGAACGACGCCAGGTCCGTGTCCAGTACCTCGCGGACGTCCGCAGCGAGTCGCGTACCGGACATATCCGAGTATAGTGCGGGGAGTTGCTTCAATTTCGGGGCTGCGGCGTCCGGGTTCGGCGCCCGCTCGGATTCGCATGCGGCCCACTCTCGGCAGGGTTCCGACAAGCGTAAGGCCGCCACGACTAACTCTGGGGCAATGAGCGAGGAACCCGCGGCGACCCACGAGGGCTCGGTACGGGTCGTCGGGACCGCGCACGTCTCCGCGGACAGCGTCGAGGAGGTCGAGCGCGTCGTCGAGGCGGAGCAGCCGGACACGGTCGCGGTCGAACTGGACGAAGGCCGGTTCCGCCAGATGCGGGGCGAGACGCCCGAGGACCTCGACGCGAGCGACCTGCTGAAGGGGAGCATGGCGTTCCAGTTCCTGGCGTACTGGCTGCTGTCGTACGTCCAGCAGCGGCTCGGCGAGAAGTTCGGCATCGAGCCCGGCGCGGACATGAAAGCCGGCGTCGACGCCGCCGAGCGCATCGGCGCGGACGTCGCGCTCGTGGACCGAGACATCCAGGTGACGATCCAGCGCTTCTGGGCGCGCATGACGGGCGTGGAGAAACTCCGCCTCGTCGGCGAACTCGCGCTCGGCGTGACCGACAGCCGAACCCTGGGTCTCGGCGTGGGCGCGCTCGCGGGGTTCCTCGTGGGCGTCGCCGCGGAGTTCGTCGCCGGGCCGTTCTTCATCCCGCCGCCGCCCGTCGACGTCGGTTTCCTGGCGACGCCAGTGTTGCTCGCGACCGGGCTGGCGGAAGCACTGCTGTTCGCCGGCGCCGGCGCCGTCGTGCTGGGCGTCGTGTTCGCGGTGCTGTTCGCGCGCACCGAGCCAGAGGACGTCGACGAGTTCTCGATGGACGACCTGACGGACGCGGACGTCGTGTCCGCGATGATGGAGGAGTTCCGCCGGTTCAGCCCGTCGGGCGCCCAGGCGCTCATCGACGAGCGCGACGCGTACATCGCGCACAACCTCGTCGCGCTCCGCGAGCAGGGCAAGCACGTCGTCGCCGTCGTCGGCGCGGGCCACCGCGAGGGCATCGAACACTACCTCGCGAACCCCGGCGAACTCCCGCCGATGGCGTCACTGCAGGGCACCCAGAAGAAGCGCTTCTCGGTGTTCCGGCTGCTCGGCCTGCTGTTGACTGTCGGTTTCCTCGTGTTCTTCGTGTTGCTCGTGATGGCGGGCGTGAGCAACACCGTCCTGCTGAAGGTGTTCGGCGCGTGGTTTCTGTTCAACGGCGTCATCTCCATGACCGCCGCGAAGCTCGCCGGCGCGCACTGGTCGAGCGCGGGCGTCGGCGGCGCCGTCGCGTGGCTGACGAGCGTCAACCCCCTGCTCGCGCCCGGCTGGTTCGCGGGCTACGTCGAACTCCGGTATCTCTCCGTTCGGGTCGCGGACATCGGGACGCTCAACGAACTCCTGGACGACGAGACCCGCCCGATTCGGGACATCCTCTCGGACATGCTGGACGTCCCGCTGTTCCGCCTCATCTCCGTCGTGGCGATGACGAACGTCGGGAGTTTCGTCGCGAGCGCGCTGTTCCCGTTCGTCGTGTTGCCGCTCATCGGCGGGCCGTTCGACAGCGTCGGCGCGGTGACTGACGCGATGCTCCGCGGCGTCGAGAACAGCATCGACGCCATCTGGGGGCTGTTCTGATGCAGTTCAGCAGCCGTGAACTGCGCGACCTCCTCATCGCGTGGGTGGCGCTCGGGTTCGCGTTCAGCCTCCTCTACGTGCCCGTGTCCGCGACGACGATGGCGGATGTCCTCGTGAGCCAGACGTTCGCGTTCGAGTTCGGGTTGAGTCTGGCGACGGTCGGCGTCGCGTTCCTCCTGCACGAGCTCGCGCACAAGCTCGTGGCCGTGCACTTCGGTCAGCACGCGGAGTTCCGCGCGGACTTCGGGATGCTCGCGCTGGCCGTCGCGGGCGGCCTCGCCGGGTTCCTGTTCGCCGCGCCCGGCGCAGTCCACCACCGCGGCCGCATCACGCCCCGCGAGCACGGCCTCATCGCAGTCGCCGGGCCGCTGACGAACGTCGCGCTCGCCGCCGTCTCCCTCGGTCTGCTGACGGTGTTCCCGGACCTCGCGTGGCGGGGCCTGTTCATCAACGTCCTGCTCGCCGGGTTCAACATGATCCCGTTCGGACCGCTGGACGGCCGCACGGTCCTCGATTGGAGCCCAGTGGCGTACGCGGCTGCAGCCGTCCCGACCATCGGCCCCGCGCTCTTCCTGTTCTTCGGCTGACGACGGGGTTCGTTCCGCCGGTCGCTTCGACCGCACTCGGCTCGCCCGTGTTGTGCTTCGACGCATAGACCGGCACGTTTAACGCCGCGAGATACGCACGCTCGTGTATGACCGAGAGCGACGAGAACGGAGGCGAGGACGACAACGGGGCGGAGTTGACGTACGCCGACGCGGGCGTGGACATCGAGGACAGCGAAGCGGCCACGGCGGCACTCGTCGGCGCCGTCTCGGAGGTCGCAGATACGACCGAGTACGCGGGGCTCGTCGACATGGGCGACCGGTACCTGGCGCTGGCGACGGACGGCGTCGGGACCAAACTGCTGGTCGCGGAGGCCCTGGGCGACTACTCGACGGTGGGCATCGACTGCATCGCGATGAACGTCAACGACCTCGTCGCGGCGGGCGTCGAACCCGCGGCGTTCGTGGACTACCTGGCCGTGGACGAACCGGACGAGCGCCGCGAGGCGGAACTCGGCGAAGGGCTCGCGGCTGGCGCCGAGGCAGCCGGGGTCGCGCTCATCGGCGGCGAAACCGCCGTCATGCCGGAAGTCGTGATGGACTTCGACCTGGCGGGCACCGTCGCGGGCCTCGCCACCGACGACGACCTGCTGCCGGGCGAGGCCGAGGCTGGAGACGTTCTGGTCGGGTTCCGGTCGTCCGGCATCCACTCGAACGGCCTGACGCTCGCGCGGAAAGCCGCGGACCGCGCAGGCGGGTTCGACGAGCCGTTCCCGGGCGACGGCTACGACACTGTCGGCGAAGCGCTGCTGGAGCCGACCCGGATCTACGCGTACCTCCTCGATGCGCTGCACGAATACGACGCGCACGCCGCGGCCCACGTGACCGGCGGCGGGTGGACGAACCTCGAGCGGATGGGCGAGTTCCGCTACGAAGTCACGGACCCGCTTCCCGCACACGACGTCTTCGCGTTCGTGCAGGACGCCGGAAACGTCAGCGACGAGGAGATGCACCGCACGTTCAACATGGGCACCGGGTTCGTCGTCGCGCTCCCGGAAGACGCCGCCGAGGGCCTCGTCGATAATTCTGACGGCGAGCGAATCGGTCGCGTCGCGGACCCGTCGGAGGACGGCGGCAGCGTGGAGATCCGCGGGCTGTCGCTGTAGGCCACGCCAGCCGGACGACAGCCGGAACTGCGCCGCTAACTGATGCGGGCGGCGACGTCGGCCTGCGTGATGATGCCGACCGTCTCGCCGTCCTCGGTGACCATCACGGCCTTGTAGTGGTCGAGGAGGCTCGATATCTCGTCGAGCGTGGCGTCCCCGGAGACCGTCGGGAAACTCTCGCTCATCACGTCACGCACCGGGTGGTCGCCGACGTCTTCGCCGGCGTGGACGACGTCGCTGTCGCTGATCGAGCCGACGGGGACGCCGTTCGTGATGACCGGAAGCTGGGAGTAGCCGGCGTCCTGCATCTTCTCGACGGCGTGGCTGACGGTGTCCTCGGGCGCGACGCTGATGACCTCCTCGTTCATGAGGGTGTTCGCGCGGACGACGTCGCCCTCTGCTTCGTCGAGCGCTTCGACGATCCGGCGCAGCGTGGACAGTCGCGGGTCGACGTCTCCACCCTCGATGCGGGCGATGAGTGGTTGTGAGACGCCCGCGCGGTTGGCGAGTTCGCTCTGGGTGAGTTCCAGCGACGTGCGCCGTTCGCGCAGGTCCTTGGGCGTCGGCAGTCGCATACGCCCGAATAACCAACAGTTATTAATAAATGTTCGGGAGGCTTACGCGTCCTCGGACTCGACCTCGCCGCCCTCCTCGATGACCTCGATGACCTCGAGAGGGACGTCGCGGAGCGCGCCGCCGACCTCGCTCTTCGCGATGCGCTCGGCGTGCTCCTCGCTGTCCGCGTTGAACACCGTCAGCTCCAGGACGAGACCGACCAGCGCGGTCTTCGCTGCGAGGAACGCGGCGTCCAGCGGTTCCGCGCAGGCTGGACACGTCGTCACCCCGGCCTCGACTTCGACGTAGTCGAGGTCCTGGTCGTTCAGTCGTTTGCCGGCTTCGCTCACGGCGACGCCGATGGCGTCGTCGGAGTTCTCGACGTCACGGACCAGCCACGCGGCTTCCATCGCAACGACGTAGTTGCTCATACGTGTTCATCGGGGCGCGGATAGTCGTGCTTTGTGGTTTGGCCGCCTCACAGCGCACGTCACCAAAATGGTCCCTGTAAGTTATGGCGTGGTGCCGGGACAGCAACAGAGCCCCTACGACTCGCTACGGGAGGACCGCAACATCCAACCGCCCCCGTCCGACGAAAACAAAACCGCCATACAGCGCGGGTTTCGGTCGACCCCGCCGCCCGGAAGACTTATATATGGGTGCGTCTTGGGCAGCAGTACTCCGATGCTCGACCGCACCACCCGACTCGCGCTGTTCACGCTGTACCAGTCCAGCCTCGCGCTGGGCATCCTGCTGTTGCCCGTCGCGCTGCTCGTCCGCCAGGCCGGCGTCACACTCCCGGTCCACCAGCTCGTCGAACGCACCGAGCGTGCGTACGAAGCCGCCAACTGATTCTCAGTCCCGCCACCTGACGACTGCCGCCGCAGACCACCGTACAAACGGCACGTCACGGCTCACGCCAGAAACTACCCGCCTCCAACTGCAAGTGACGACTCCGGCCGTCAACTGACCGCCCAGGCCGCCGACTGCGGACGCCGCCGTGACGGCCGCTCCCCGCTGGTTCTTCGAGGCCGCGAATCCCCGGAAAAGATGGTTTTATCAGTGGCGGACTGGTAACTTCCGGTAATGTTCAACAGCAACGACGGCCCTGAGTTCGCCCGAAACCAGGACCGCTTCGGCGGCACCCAGAACCCCTACGAGCCGGAAATCGGTACCCTCCCCGACGGCAATCAGGCAGGCGCAGACGACGCCAACATCAACAAGACCGGCACCACCATCGTCGGCCTCACCACCGACAGCGGCGTCGTGATGGCCTCGGACATGCGCGCCAGCCTCGGCGGCCGCGTCGTCTCCAACAAGGACGTCCAGAAGGTCGAAGAGATCCAGCCCAACGCCGCCCTCTCGATGTCGGGGTCCGTCGGCGGCGCCCAGTCGTTCATCCGGTCGCTGCGCGCGGAAGCGAACCTCTACGAGGCCCGGCGCGGCGAGTACATGTCCATCAGCGCGCTCGCCACGATGGGGTCGAACCTCCTGCGCGGTGGCCCGTTCTTCCGCGTCGTCCCGATTCTCGGCGGCGTCGACGACGAGGGCGGCCACGTCTTCAGCCTCGACCCATCCGGTAGCTCGCTCTCCGACAACTACACCGCACAGGGCTCCGGGATGCCGTACGCGCTCGGTGTTCTCGAACAGGAGTTCTCCGAGGACCTGACGATGGACGACGCCGTCGGCGTCGCCGCGCAGGCCATCGACTCCGCCAGCGAACGCGACACGGCGTCGGGCAACGGCATCCACATCACGAAAATCACGGAGGAAGCAGTCGAAATCGTCGGCCACAAGGACATCGACGAGGTTCTCTGAGGCCGCACCCGGACCCGAACAGCTACCACGGGACGTCATCGTCGGCGGCGGCCCAGGCCGTCGCAATCCCGATTTCTCTCTCGTCTCTCCCCGACTACTCCAGCGCCCGCGAAGCCGCTGTACTCGAATTCGTCGGCGTTGCCGAGTCTCTGGAGGCGCATTATTCAAGTTTGTCGCCGCTCCAGCCGCTCTGCAGCCGCGTTACTCGAGTTCGTCGCCGCGGCCGAGCCAGTCGGCGAAACTCCCCGACAGCAGCGTCTCGCGCTGGTTCTCGATGTACTCGCACTGCATCGCGTATACGGCGTTCTCGAACGTGTTGCCGTCGTAGAGCGCGCTCCGCACGCGGTCGCGCTTCCACGAGGCGGGCGTGATTTCGTGGCGTGCGCGCTGGCGCAGCGGCCACAGGTACTTCGCCGCCTGTTCGTCCGAGAGGCCGCGACGGTGCAGACCGGCCTGGGCCTGGTCGAAGAGGTCCGCGTACAGCTCCTTCGTGTCCGTGACGCGGTCGCCGTCCGTATCGATCCAGGTGAGGTCGGCGCTCAGGCCGTTCCGAGCGGCGTTGTAGAAGTTCTCGCGGGCGGTCTCCCAGTCGAGGTCGTACAGGGGGTGCTCCGTCCGCGGGAGATTCTCCAGGAGGCCCGCGAAGGCCGCCTGCACCGCGATGGTGTCGCGGACCGTCGGCTGCCCGGCGATGGGGCGGAACTCGATGCGGGCGTTCGCGTTCTCCGTCGACGACCCGCCGAACACGGGCCGCACCCACCGCCAGTACGTCCCGTGCTTCCGGCGCCAGTGCGCGAACTCGTCGTCGAAGCGCCCGCCGTCGGACGCCGGCATCGGGACGATGGTCTCGTCCGCTGCGACCCGGTCGACGGCGTCCGCGACGCTCCCCATGTCGGCCGGGAACCGGACTTTCTCGCGCTCGCCGGGGACGTTCAGTACCGTCTCGAAGACGTCGATGCGGGACTCCTGCCAGCCGTCCGCGAGAATCGCCTCGGGCGTGGCGTCCTCGTCGTAGAGGTCCGGCGGGAACAGCGGCGAGTTCACGCACAGCGCGAGCAGCGGGCCGGCGAACCGGAGCGCGTACCGGAAGTACGTCGGCAGGTCGACGGCCTGCGGCACCTGGTAGTGCGGCTGGATCGACGTGATGAGCGCCTCCGGCATCACAGTCGCCGCATCCAGGGAGACGTGGGGGGAGTCCAGGCGCATCCCCGCGGGATCGTCGGTGTTCGCCATCGCGTGGTAGCGCGCCGACGCGCTCATGTTGGTCGCGATCTCGACGCCGTCGCGCTCCACGCTGTCGGTGAGGTAGCTGCGTGCCGTCTCGCCCTCCGGCGGAATCGTCCACATGCCGTCGCTGACGAGGTGGAGGCCCTCCGCGGCCATCGGCTCCTCGGCCGCTGCGAGGTTGGCTTTCACCTCGGCCTCCTGCGCGCGGAGGCCGCGCTCGTTCAACGGCTGCGGGCTGGTCGTCATCTCGGCGTTGTGGAGGCCCAGTTCCTTCTCGAAGCCGACGAACTCGAGGACGCGACGCGGGACGCGTGCCAGCGACCCGTCGTCGGTGACTGCGTAGAACTCGTACTCGAGGCCGACGATGGCCTGGGGGTTGTCGAACGTTCCGGCGGCGATCTCGGTCTTGACGACTTCCGCGTCCTCGCGGACCTGTCGCTGGAATGCCTCCGCGTCCACGTCGAGCACCTCCTGCACCCGGTCCACGAGGTCCGACCCTGTCATGAGCGTGGGGTTGGCGCTCCTGGCTTAAGAAGGGCTTGGCGGTCAGGCGCCAGCCGAGCGCGGAGGCGGTTCGACTGTTTTAACTACGGGACCGGGCTACCGCCGAGTAATGGAATTCGGTTCGTTCGCCGCGCACGCCGCCGACGTGGAGGCGGCCGACGCGGACCTCGAGGTCGTCGACCTGGTCGCGGACTTGTTCGCGGAGGCCGGCGACGACCTCGTCGTCGTCGCGCGGTTCGTGCAGGGCCGGGTGTTTCCCGCGCACTCCGAGACGAAACTCGACATCGGCCCGCGTCTCTGCTACGAGGCGCTGGCGCGCGCGGCGTCCACGAACGTCACCGCCGACGACGTGGAGAGCCGGCTCGCCGAGACGGGGGACATCGGCGAAGTCGCGTCCGCCCTGGACCTCGGCGGACAGGCGGGCCTCGGCGCGTTCGGCGGCGGGAACGACGACGACGCGTTGACCGTCGCCGACGTCTACGGCGACCTGGAGGCGCTCGCGGCCGCGGCGGGCGACGGTAGCCAGGACGAGAAAGTCACGCTGCTGTTCGGCCTGTTCAACGACTGCTCCGGGGAGGAAGCCCGCTACCTCGCCCGCCTCGTCCTCGGGGAGATGCGCATCGGCGTCGGAGAGGGAACCGTCAGGGACGCCATCGCGGACGCCTTCGACGTGGACGTCGAGGTGGTGAAGCGGGCGCTGCAGGTGTCCAACGACTACGGCCTCGTCGCCGTGACCGCACGCGATGAGGGCGAGGCGGGCCTGTCAGCCATGCACCTGGAGGTCGGGCGACCCGTGCAGGCGATGCTCGCGCAGGCCGGCACGGTCACGGACGCGCTCGAGGAGTGGGACGAGGCGGCCGTGGAGACGAAGTACGACGGGGCGCGCGTCCAGGTCCACTGGGACGGCGAGGACGTGGCGCTGTACTCGCGGAACATGGAGGACGTGACGGACGCGCTCCCGGAACTCGTGGAGTTCGTCGAGGAGCACGTCGAACCCCCGGTGATTCTGGACGGGGAAGCGGTCGCCGTCGACGACGACGGCAGTCCGTTGCCGTTCCAGGAGATTCTGAAGCGGTTCCGTCGGAAGCACGACGTCGCGGAGATGCGCGACGAGATCCGCGTGCGGTTGCACGCCTTCGACTGCCTGCACGCTCGCGGGAACGACCTCCTCGAACAGCCGTTCCGGGAGCGCCACGACCGCCTCGCGTCCGTCGTCGACGACGAGTCCGCCGTCTCGAACCTCCTCGTCACCGACGACCCCGAGGAGATTGCGGACGTCGAGGCTGACGCCCTCGAGGCCGGCCACGAGGGCATCATGCTGAAAGACCCCGACGCGGCGTACACGCCGGGCGATAGGGGGAAGCACTGGCTCAAGCGCAAACCCGACGTGGAGACCCTCGACCTGGTGGTGACTGGTGCGGAGTGGGGTGAGGGGCGGCGCGCCTCGTTCCTCGGGACGTTCCTGCTGTCGGCCCGCGACGACCGCGAAGACACGAACGGCGAGTTCGCCACCATCGGGAAGGTCGCGACCGGCATCACCGACGCGGAACTCGCGGACCTCACCGACCTGCTCGAACCTCACATCCGCGCCGAGGACGGCCAGGAGGTCGACATCGACCCGGCCGTCGTCTTCGAGGTCGGCTACGAGGAGATCCAGGCGTCGCCCACCTACTCGTCGGGGTACGCGCTCCGGTTCCCGCGGTTCGTCTCCGTGCGCGAGGACAAGACGCCGGACGCGGCAGACACCATCGAGCGCGTCGAGCGACTCGCCGACCAGCAGTCGTAGCGGACCCGATACGGGCGGGGAGCAAGCAACCAGTCTGGCACAGACCGCGAACCTGTAAGATATCATTTCTTTACAGACGGCCAGATTACCTTTCTGTGCGAGGTGCGTCTCGCTAGTATGGTTTCGATTCCAACGCTCGGGCTCACGGTGGCCGACCTGCTGGCCGAACCGCTCCCGCTGCAGTCCAGCGGCGGCTTCCTCGAGTACGCCATCCTCTTCCTCGTACTTGCCATCGTCGCCGCGATCTTCGGCGCTCGTGGCATCGCCGGACTCAGCATGACTATCGCGAAGTGGCTAGTCATCATCTTCGTCGTGCTCGCCATCGTCTCCTTCATCCTGTAATGGAGACGACGGCCGCCCGGACCGGCGCGTGCGTGCCGGTGTCGGTGGCTTGAACTGGCGAGCCACCCAACGACCGCCATGTCATTCCGCGGCGTCGTCGTCGACCTGGACGGGACCGTCCTGCACGGCGGGTCGCCCATCCCCGGCGCGATAGAGAGCCTGGGAGCGCTCCGCGAGCACGCCGACCGCGTCCTCTTCCTGACGAACAATCCGACCGTGCCGCCGGCGGAGTACGCCGACCACCTCCGGAGCCTCGGCGTCGAAGCGACTGCCGAGGACGTGTTGACGGCCGCGGTGGCGACAATCGAGTACCTCCATGCGGAACACGACGGGGAGCGCGTGTTTCCCGTCGCGGAGGACGCCATCGTCGACCAGTTGCGCGCGGCGGGCGTCGACGTGACCGAGGACCCGGAGGCTGCCGAGGTCGTCGTCGCGGGCTACCACCGCGAGTTCCACTACCGGGACATGCAGGCCGCGCTCGACGCGTTCGCCGACGGAGACGTCGCGTTCGTCGGGACTGATCCCGACCGCACGGTCCCGACCGAGGACGGCCTGACGCCGGGCTCTGGCGCGATAATCAACGCCGTCGCGGGCGTCGTGGGTCGCGACGCCGACGAAGTCCTCGGCAAGCCCTCGGAGACGACTGCGCGCCTCGCTTCGGACAGACTGGGCGTCCCGGCCAGCGAGTGCGTGCTGGTGGGCGACCGCCTCGACACCGACGTGGCCATGGGAGAGCAGGCGGGGATGACGACAGTCCTGGTCCGCACGGGCGTCAGCGAGGACGAGGACGTCGATGCCGGCGACGTGTCGCCCGATTACGTGGTGGACTCGCTGGCGGACGTCGTGGACTTGCTCGACTGACCGGAGCAATCCTTTTCCGGGATTCGGCGCAATCCTCGGGCATGACGGTTCGTCAGGGCGGAGTGACCGTGGACTGGCTTGGGTACGCGACGACCCGCATCGAGTGGCCGGACGCCACCGTCGCCTACACCGACCCGGGCCGGTACGGCGTCCTCACCGGCGAGTGGACGCCGGGCGCGTTCGACACCGCCGCGGCCCACCCGGCAGCCCGGGACTATCGCGCCGAGGACGCGGACCTGGTGGTCGTCACCCACGACCACCACTACGACCCGGACGGCATCGAGCGCGTAGCGGCGGCGGACGCGTCAGTCGTCGTCTACGAAGCCGTCGACGCGGCCAACATCTCCCGTGACGTCGCGCCCGTCGACGAACTAGACTACGACGTGGTGCGCGTCGCGTACGGCGACAAACTGACCGCAGCGGGCGTCGACCTCTCCGTGCTGCCCGCGGAGACAGTACCGGACGAGCCGGGCGGCACATCCTCGCATCCACCCGGGTTCGGCTGCGGGTTCGTGCTCACCCGCGGCGGCCGGAGCGCGTTCTGGCCGGGCGACACCGACCCCCTGGATGCGCACGAGGCGCTCGCCCCGGACGTCTTTCTGCCGCCCATTAGCGCCGGCATCACGATGACCGAGTCCGAGGCGGCGACGCTGGCGGCGACGCTGGCGCCGGACCTCGTCGTCCCGATTCACTACAACACGTTCGCTGGCCTCGCCGCCGACGAGGACGCGTTCGTCGCGGCCGTCGCGCGGCGAGGAATTCCGGTCGCCGTGGACTCGCGAACGGGCTGACCGCGCAAGGTCGGGCGGAATCGAGCAGTCCGGTCGTCTGCGTCCGCGAGCTGGTCGACAAGTCACGTGCGACGACTACAATAAGATTTATATAGAAGCTCAAACAAGGTTTTCATGTACTCGGGTGAGCAGTTATGACTCCGTTCAGGTCATCCATCCGACCCCGGAGAAGTGGCTTCGGCCGCAGCAACCGACGCAGCGGCTCGCAGGACACCGACTACCAGCTCTACGAGACCGAAGACGAGTACGTACTGAGCATCGAACTGCCGGGCTTCGAGACCGCGGACATCACCGTGACGTGGAACGACGGGCTGTTGAACGTCGCCGCCGAACGCGAGGACGAGAAACGCGGTGAACGGACCTACCACCGGCGCTTCCGGGTCCCGAAGGACGTCGACGACGATGCCATCGAGGCGCAGTACGAGAACGGCATCCTCGAGGTCCGGTTGCCGATCCAGTCGACTCCGACGATAGACGGCAAACGCATCGAAGTGACCGGGTAACCCCGGCGCCTCAAGCGCACTGCTCGCCAACCGCCGCACTTCTGCAATTCGAGGGCCATGCGACTGACAGTCAAACCGCTCAAGAATCGCAACCCCGGCAGCGGGATGGCAGTCATCGACAGGGAGGCGCTCGACGACCTGGGCGTTCAGAGTGGCGAGTTCGTCGTCGTCCAGGGCCGCGACGACGGCAGGGCCGTCGCGCGCGTCTGGCCGAGCGACGCGCAGGACGCGGGCCGCGGGTTCATCCGCATCGACGGGCAGTTACGGTCGGACGCGAACGTCGGCGTCGACGACCGAGTGACTGTCGAGCCCACAGACGTCGAACCCGCCGACAGCGTCACGGTCGCGCTCCCGCAGACCCTCCGGATCCGCGGCGACCTCGCGTCCTACGTCCGCGAGGAACTCTCCGACCAGCCAGTCACGGTCGGCCAGACGGTCCCGATCGGGTTCAGCGGTCTCGGGACCCGCGGCCGACGCGTCCCGCTCCAGGTGATCGACACGGATCCCCGCGGCACTGTCGTCGTCAAAAATGCGACGCGGGTCGAGGTCGCCGACCGGACGACCGGCGAGGCCGACGTCGCCGCTGGCGAAGGCGCCGATACGGGCGTCCCGGAACTTGATGCGCCGGCCGTCACGTACGAGGACGTGGGCGGCCTCGACGAGGAACTCGACCGCGTCCGCGAGATGGTGGAGTTGCCGATGCGCCACCCGGAGTTGTTCCAGACGCTCGGCATCGAACCGCCGAAGGGCGTGCTCCTCTACGGCCCGCCGGGCACCGGGAAGACCCTCATCGCGAAGGCCGTCGCCAGCGAGATCGACGCGCACTTCCAGACCATCAGCGGGCCGGAGATCATGTCGAAGTACTACGGCGAGAGCGAGGAGCAACTCAGGGACGTCTTCGAGGAAGCCGAGGAGAACGCGCCCGCGATCGTCTTCATCGACGAACTCGACTCTATCGCGCCGAAGCGCGAGGAGGTCAGCGGCGACGTGGAGCGCCGCGTCGTCGCGCAACTCCTGTCGCTGCTCGACGGCCTCGAGGAACGCGGCCGCATCACGGTCATCGGAACGACGAACCGCGTGGACGCCGTCGACCCCGCGCTCCGCCGCCCCGGCCGCTTCGACCGCGAGATCGAGATCGGCGTCCCCGACCAGGACGGCAGGGAGGAGATCCTCCAGATTCACACGCGCGGGATGCCGCTCGGCGACGGCGTCGACCGCCAGCGGTACGCGAAGAACACGCACGGGTTCGTCGGCGCGGACCTCGAGAACCTCGCGAAGGAGGCCGCGATGCACGCGCTCCGGCGCATCCGGCCGGAGTTGGACCTGGACGGCGACGAGGTCGACGCGTCAGTCCTGGAGTCCGTGGCGGTTACCGACGACGACTTCCAGGCGGCGATGCGCGGCGTCGAACCGTCCGCGATGCGCGAGGTGTTCGTTGAAGTCCCGGACGTCTCCTGGACTGACGTCGGCGGCCTCGAGGACGCGAAAGAACGCCTCCGCGAGACGGTGCAGTGGCCGCTCGAACACCCCGAGGCCTACGAGCACGTCGCCCTCGACCCCGCCCAGGGCGTCATGCTACGGGGTCCACCCGGTACCGGGAAGACCCTGCTGGCGAAGGCCGTCGCGAACGAGGCCGACTCGAATTTCATCTCCGTGAAGGGGCCGGAGCTGTTCGACAAGTTCGTCGGCGAATCCGAGAAGGCCGTCCGCGAAGTCTTCGAGAAGGCGCGCTCGAACGCGCCCGCGGTCGTGTTCTTCGACGAAATCGACGCCATCGCGACCGAGCGCGGCAGCGGCGTCGGCGACTCGAACGTCGGCGAGCGCGTCGTCAGCCAGCTCCTCACGGAACTGGACGGCCTGGAAGCGATGGAGGACGTCGTCGTCATCGCCACGACGAACCGCCCGGACCTCGTGGACGACGCGCTGCTCAGGCCCGGCCGCCTCGACCACCACGTCGACGTCGAGGAACCCGACGAGGACGCCCGCCGCGAAATCTTCGCCATCCACACGCGCGACGCGCCGCTCGGCGACGACGTCGACCTCGACGACCTCGCCGCCCGCACCGAGGAGTACGTCGGTGCCGACGTCGAAGCGGTCTGTCGTGAGGCCTCCCAGGCTGCGGTCCGGGAGTACGTCCAGGCCGTCCACGAGGGCGACGACCCCGACCTCGACGACGTCGTCGTCACCCGCGACCACTTCGAGGAAGCGCTCGAAGCCGTCGACCCAAGCGATGCCGACAGCGCGATCGCCGGCGGTGCGCAGGCTGCGGGATTCAGCTAACCGCCGAATTTCTCCTGGCCGGACAACCGATACAAGCATCCGCGAGCCGAGCGGTTCGGAGAACCCGAGGCGAGCGGTTCATCGAGCGCGGAGCGCTCGGGCGCCGAGGACCCCGTAGTGGGGTTCTCGTGAACGGAGCGAACGAGAGTACGTCAGAGCTCTGCTCTGACGGTGGTCCGACGGCGCATTTTCCCAAGTTCTTGCCGAGTCGGGCGCGCGGAGCGCGCCCCACGTGGTTCGAGAGACGCCTTCGGCGTGTCTCGTCATCTGGACAGAGCGCTCCGCGCTCTGTCCGTGACAGCGCAAAAAGTGGGTTAGAGGACGCCCATCTCGTCGAGGCGGTCCGGGAGGTAGGTATCCGTCACGAAGTCGAGGCCGCGGGCGGCGAGTGCCTGCTGTTCGGCCTTCTTGTCGATGTCGAGCTGGAGTTCGATCTGTTCTTTCCAGAAGTCGCTCTGGAAGCGGGGGTCTTCGAGTTCGGATTCGAGAGCGTTCGTGTCGGAGTCGCCCAGCGGGTCGGTCGGGAGGTCGTAGTCGACGATGTCCTGGGGGCGGATTCCGACGAACCGGGCCTGGGGCGTCGCGAGGTACTCCGAGAGGTGCGCGGACTTGATGGAGCCGTAGGCGACGGAGCCGTAGATGCGGTACGACCAGGGGTCGCCGTCAGTGAACACCATGACCGGGAGGTCGAGTTCGTCGTGGAGGCGCTTGGTGAGCCGACGCGTGGCGCGTGCGGGCTGCCCGCCGAGGTGGACGACGAGACAGTTGTACTCGTCGTCGAATCCGTTCTCGACGAGGCGGTCCCGCATCCCACCGGTCTCCACACACATCACGAAGTCGGCGTCGCACTCCAGGAACTCGATGGTATCGGGGTTGTTCGGGATCTGGTAGCCGCCCTGGCCGACGTCGTCCTGGCAGTGGATTTCGCGGTCGCCGCGGTTGGTCTGCTCGCGGAGCAACAGCGGCCCCATGACTTTCGCGCCGGACTCCTCCGGTCGCATGTGGAAGTCCTCGCGTTTGACGCCGGAGACGATTTCGAGGTCCTCGACGAGCTTGTCGCTCTCGCTCTGGTCGTTGAACTGCGCTTCCGTCTCGTCCCAGGATTCCGAGAGGTAGTACAGTTCACGCAGGGTCGACGAGCGGTCTTCGTCGAGCTGCTGGGCGAGGAAGTCGATGGTGTAGACGGACTTCAGGAGTTTGCGGGCGCCCTGACGGAGTTCGCGGAGCGCGTGCTGGTGCGGTCGCCGTACACCCAGACGTTGGCGTCCTCGTCGTACTCGATGTTGGATTTCGACCGCGTCGGCAGCGTCATCCGGGGGACGTCCCCGGTTTCGAACTGGTCGTAGAACTGTTCGGCGAGTTCGATGAGCTGGTCGCGGGCGTCGTCGCCCTTCGGCGTGTCCGGCTCGGTGGATTCTGCGTCACTCATTGGTAGTGCTGGTGGGCTGGGTCATTGGTTGACGGTGAGGCGGGCGTCCTCGACGCCCTTCACGGAGATGTCCGAGGAGGCGTCCTCGGGCACCTCGTAGGTCAGTTCGGCCGTCTCGCCGCCGGAGACCGACGGCGACCACTTCACGAACCACTCGCCGTCCATCTCGACGACGTTGCCGTCGGACGGGTCGCCGGGTTCGGCGTCGACGATGTCCGTGACGTCGACGTCCGCCGCGGAGCTCCCGTGGTTCTCGACGCGGAGCGTGACGGTGCCGTCCTCGCGTTCGCGCTCGACGAGCACGTTGTTCATGATGCGCGCCAGCGAATCCTCGACGTCGACCTGGCCGCGGTCGGTCATCTCGGAGACCTTCTCGGCCATGGTCGGCAGGATGTCCATGATGACGCTCTGTTTCTCCTGGCGTTTCCGCATCGACCGGCGCTTCTTGAGGAAGGACTTGAGGTCGCGGGCGGCCTCTCGGACGGCGAGTTCGATCTCGTCCTCGATCTCGGGCACGGAGGCGACCGCGTCCTTGGATTCGCTGGTGAACGGGACGTTCGTCGACGCGACGTGCACCATGATGACGGCGGGGCCTTGCGGGAGGCCGGAGCCGCCCGGCTGGTCGAGGTTGTAGTTCCGCCAGCCGATGTCCTTGACGACGTTCGTCGTGGCGCAGGCGCCGCGCTGGTAGACGAGCGGCACGCGGTTCGCGAACCGCATCAGGTCGACGCCGCCCTCGTCCTGGAGTTCGCCGCCGTACGCGATGCCGGCTTCGACGATGAACGGGTCGCCGCCGTGGACTTCCGCGTCCCGGGTGGCCGCGGAGTAGAAATCGGCGTCGAACTCCTTGCGGAGGCCGGCCTCCAGGAGGTCGGCGTCGATGGGGGAGAGACAGGACGTCGGCGGCGCCATCACGTCTACCTGTTCCATCGCGGAGATGAGTTCGCTGGCGGTGTCGCGGTCGCCGGCGACTTCGCGGACGAGCGGCGGGTCGTCGGGTACCGTCGTCATCTGCGCCCAGAGTTCGTCGACGACGTTCTCGCGGGCGGTTTCACCGATGGTCGCGTCGTCGTACTCCTCGGTGTTCTCGGCTGCGCGGTAGACGTACTCGCCGAGTTCGTCGCGCGTGGCGCGGTCGCGGGCGTCCTCCCCGCCGAACTTGTTGGCGATGCGTTCGGCGAGGCCGCGCACAGTGGCGTCGTCTTTCTTGTTGGTGGTGGCGTCGTCGACGGCCACGAACACGTCTCCGGCGCGGTCTGCAGTGAGTTCCGCCCAGACCGCGTCGACGACGTTCTCCTGGACCGTGTCGCCGAAGACCGTCCCGGTCTCGGACTCCATGTCGTCGGCGACGTCGGCGACGATGGCCTCGAGTTCCGAGTACGCGACCCGCCCGGCGTCCTCGATGGCGTCCACGACGCGGTCCGCGTACAGCTTCGTGTGCGTGGCGTCCTTGTTCGAGACGGCGCCGACGACCACCGCGTTCAGGTCGGTGTCGCTGTCGACGCCGGGCGGTCGCCACCGCATCTCGCGGCCGTAGTGGCGGTCCTTGAACTCGTCGACGATGTTGTCGGCGGTCTTCTTCCCGACGCGCGTGAACTCGCCCTGCAGGAACCCGGAGATGGTGTGGGAGTCCGTGTCCCCGAGCATCTTGATGAGGGTTCCGAGTTCCACGCCGTGGGGGTGCGGGCGGATCTCCTCCGTCTCGTCGGGGAGACCGGCGCCCTCGGCGCGCTCGGCCTTGATCTCGCCCGCCGGCTCCTGGAGTTCGATGCGGGCGTGCGGGTTCACGACCGCGGTGTGCTTGACGTAGTCGTGGAGCTGTGAGCGGGCGCGCATGTTCGCTTCGAGGTCCATCTCGATGCGCGTGCCGTGCGTGCCCCGGAGGTTGCTCTCCGCGGGCGACAGCTCCTTTTCGACGTCGATCTCGGGTTCGTTCGTGTCGGTGTCGATGATGAGCTCGTAGTAGTGGGCGACACCGTTGTCCTGGGTGCGGCTCTCGATGCGGACCGGCTTCCCCGACGTGAGCTGTGAGTACAGCACCGCCGCGGAAATCCCGATGCCCTGCTGGCCGCGGGCCTGTTCGCGGGCGTGGAACCGCGACCCGTAGAGGAGCTTCCCGAAGATCTTCGGGATCTGTTCTTTCGTGATGCCGGGGCCGTTGTCCTCGACGATCAGGGTGTAGTAGTCCCGGTTCTCCTGGATTTCCACGTAGATGTCGGGGAGGATGCCGGCTTCCTCGGTGGCGTCGAGGGCGTTGTCCACGGCTTCCTTGACGGCCGTGACCAGCCCTCGCGCTCCGCTGTCGAAGCCGAGCATGTGCTTGTTCTTCTCGAAGAACTCGGCGATGGAGATCTCGCGCTGGCTCGCGGCGAGCTCCTCCGCGATGCCGTCTTCCTCACCGAGTGTCTGCTGGAAGGACGTCATTCGGTGCCTCTGTGTTTCCGGCGAGAGGGTAAAACCCCAGCGGTGTGCGGGGTGAAAGTGAAACTGGTCGCCCGACGGGGCGACTGCCCGCGCCAAATCCGCGTAGGAAGTGATTACCGCGCCACGATTCCGGAAACACCGCGTTACCGCCGGTCTATCCCCCGCATAACCCGACTGAACGTCCGCATCGGGGCACGGGACGCCGTCTGACGCGAAGTGGCTGCCGTCAGTCAATTTTCGCGCGCACGCGTGCGTGCCTTTTTTACCCCCAGGGGGTCTAGGAAGATGCAACGTTCATGTCTGACCAAAGCGAGTACAGCGCTGGCCAAATCCAGGTCCTGGAGGGCCTCGAAGCCGTCCAGAAGCGGCCGGCGATGTACATTGGCTCCACGGACTCTCGTGGCCTCCATCATCTCGTCTACGAGGTCGTGGACAACTCTATCGACGAAGCACTGGCTGGATACTGCGACCACATCGAGGTGACGCTCCACGACGACGGGTCCGTGAGCGTCGAAGACGACGGTCGCGGCATCCCAATCGACACCCACGAGGAGTACGACCGCCCGGCGGTCGAGGTCATCCTCACCGTCCTGCACGCCGGCGGGAAGTTCGACGCGAAGTCCTACCAGGTCTCCGGCGGCCTGCACGGCGTCGGCGTCTCCGTCGTGAACGCGCTTTCCGAGCGCCTCGCGGTGGTCGTCGAGCGCGACGGCGGGAAGTACCGCGAGAAGTTCGAGTACGGCGAGCCCGTCACCGACCTCGAGAAGATCGGGGAGAGCGACGACACGAGCACCCTCATCCGGTTCCGGCCGGACGAGAACATCTTCGAGACGCTGGACTTCGACTACTCGACGCTGGAGAACCGGCTGCGCGAGCTCGCGTTCCTGAACTCGGGCGTCGAAATCACGCTCGTCGACGAGCGCGGCGACGACGTGCAGTCCTCGACGTTCGAGTACGAGGGCGGCATCAAGGAGTTCGTCCAGTACCTCAACGAGAGCCGCCAGGAGCTCCACGACGACGTCATCTACTTCGAACGGGAGGACGAGGGCATCCAGGTCGAGATCGCGATGCAGGCGACCGACGACCTCCAGTCCTCGACGCACGCTTTCGCGAACAACATCAACACACGCGAGGGCGGCACCCACCTCACGGGGTTCAAGACGGCGCTCACCCGGACCGTCAACGACTACGCCAACGAGAACGACCTGTTGTCGGAACTCGACGGCGAGAACCTCAAGGGCGAGGACATCCGCGAGGGGTTGACCGCGGTCATCTCCGTGAAACACCCCGACCCCCAGTTCGAGGGACAGACGAAGACGAAACTCGGAAACAGCGAGGTACGGGGCATCGTCGAGAGCACGGTGCACGCCGGCCTCGGGACGTTCTTCGAGGAGAACCCCGACACCGCGCGAGCCGTCGTCAACAAGGCCGTCGAGGCCGCGAAAGCCCGGAAAGCCGCGAAGAAGGCCGAGGAGCTGACGCGCCGGAAGTCCGCGCTGGGGTCGACGAGCCTCCCCGGCAAGCTTGCGGACTGCCAGACGAAAGACCCCGACGACGCCGAACTGTTCATCGTGGAGGGCGACTCCGCGGGCGGCTCCGCCAAACAGGGCCGCAACCCCGAGTTCCAGGCGATTCTGCCGCTCGGCGGGAAGATCCTGAACGTCGAGAAACACCGCCTCGACCGGATCCTCGAACACGACGAGATCCGCCACATCATCACCGCCCTGGGCACCGGCATCGGCGACGAGTTCGACATCGAGGAGCTCCGGTACAAGAAGATCGTGATGATGACAGACGCCGACGTCGACGGCGCCCACATCCGAACGCTGCTGTTGACGTTCTTCTACCGCCACATGAAGCCGCTGCTGGAGGCCGGCTACGTGTACGCCGCCCAACCGCCGCTGTACCGCATCCGGTACCGCGGGAACACGTACGACGCGATGACCGAGGACGAACGCGAACGCATCATCGAGGAGAAGTGCGACGGCAACCCGACGCAGGTCCAGCGGTTCAAGGGCCTCGGCGAGATGAACCCCCAGCAGCTCTGGGACACGACGATGGACCCCGAGAACCGCATCCTCAAGCGAATCAACGTCGAGGACGCGGCCGCGGCGGACAAGATGTTCTCCGTGCTGATGGGGGACGCCGTCGAGCCGCGCAAGCAGTTCATCCAGGACCACGCGACGGACGCAGAGTGGGTGGACATCTAACATGAGTTCCGACGCACCAGACCCGGACGTCCCTGACGACGTTGCGAACCGCGTGAAGAACGTCCGCGTCGACGACGAGATGGAGCAGTCGTACATCGACTACGCGATGAGCGTCATCGCGGGCCGCGCGCTCCCCCGCGTGGAGGACGGCCTGAAGCCCGTGCACCGCCGCATCCTCTACGCGATGCACGAGGCCGGTGTCACGAGCGGGTCGAGCCACCGGAAGTCCTCGAACATCGTCGGGGACACGATGGGTGACTACCACCCGCACGGCGACTCGCCCATCTACGACGCGCTCGTTCGGATGGCCCAGGACTTCTCGATGCGGTACCCGCTGGTCGACGGGCAGGGGAACTTCGGGAGCGTCGACGGCGACCCCGCGGCCGCGATGCGGTACACTGAGGCCCGCATGGCGTCCATCGCAGAGGAGCTGCTGACGGACATCGAGAAGGACACGGTCGACTTCCAGGCGAACTACGACGACCGCCTGCAGGAGCCGACGGTCCTGCCGTCGGCGTTCCCGAACCTGCTGGTCAACGGCAGTTCGGGTATCGCGGTCGGGATGTCGACGAACATTCCCCCGCACAACCTCGGCGAGGTGATCGACGCGACCATCCACCTCATCGACAACCCCGACTGCACGGTCCTGGACCTGATGGACCACGTGAAGGGGCCTGACTTCCCGACGGCGGGGAACATCGTCGGTCGTTCGGCCGTCAAGAAGGCCTACCAGACTGGCAGGGGGCGCGTGCGGATGCGCGCCGAGTACCACGTCGAGGAGGACGACTCCGGCGACAGCATCGTCATCACGGAGCTGCCCTACCAGCAGAACAAGTCCAAGCTCGTCGAACGCATCGCCGACGACGTCAGGGACGAGAAACTCGAGGGCATCCGCGACCTGCGCGACGAGTCCGACCGGAACGGCATCCGCGTGGTCGTTGAACTGAAGCGGAACGCGAACACGGACGTCGTGGAGAACCACCTCCTGGAGTCCCACCTGGAGCGGACGTTCGGCGTCATCAACCTCGCGCTCGTGGACGGCCAGCCGAAGGTCCTCACGCTCAAGGAGATGCTCGAGGAGTACGTCGCCCACCGCAAGGAAGTGGTGCGGCGGCGCTCCGAGCACGACCTGGCGGAAGCCGAGGACCGCGCGCACATCCTCGAGGGACGCCTGAAGGCCCTCGAACAGGCCGACGAGGTCGTCGACGCGATCCAGAACTCCGAGGACCGCGACGAAGCGAAGGACGCCCTGAAGGACGACTTCGGGTTCACGCAGGCCCAGGCCGACCACATCGTCCGGATGCAGCTGGGCAGCCTGACGTCGATGGAGACCGCCGAGATCGAGGACGAGTACGAGGACGTGTCCGCCCGCATCGAGCGCCTCGAGGAGATTCTCGGCAGCGAGTCGGAGCTCCTCTCGGTCATCAAGGACGAGCTCCGCGAGATCAAAGACGAGTACGCGGACGAGCGCCGCACGTCGTTCATCGAGGACACGGGCACGGTCACCGACGAGGACCTCATCCCCGAGGAGGACGTCGTGGTCGTGCTCTCCGAGCAGGACTACATCAAGCGCGTGCCCGCCGACACGTTCGACCCCCAGCACCGCGGCGGGAAGGGCATCATCGGGACGGACCTCAAGGACGAGGACCGCGTGTCGGCCGTCTTCACGGCGAGCACGCACGATTACCTGCTGTGCTTCACGAATCAGGGCCAGGTCTACAAGCTCAAGACGTACGAGGTCCCCGAGATGTCGCGAACGGCGCGTGGCACCTCGGCGGTGAACATCCTCGACCTGGACGACGGCGAGGAGATCTCCGCTGTCGTCACCGCGGACGACCTGGACTTCGAAGCCGACGAGGAGTACCTGACGATGGTGACGCGCCACGGCTACGTGAAGCGGACGACCGTCGGCGAGTTCGAGAACATCCTCTCGACGGGCATTATCGCCATCGACCTCCAGGACGGCGACGAACTGGCGGACGTGGAAGTCACCGGAGGCAACCACGACGTCGTTCTCGGGAGCGAACGCGGGATGGCCATCCGGTTCGACGAAACCGACGTCCGCGCGATGGGGCGGACTGCGCGCGGGGTGCACGGCATGAATCTGGAGGGCGAGGACCGCGTCGTGGGCGTCGCGGCGGTCGAACCGGACGACGACCGCACGCTGTTGACGGTCACCGAGTTCGGGTTCGGGAAGCGCACGGCGCTCGACGAGTACCGCAAGCAGTCCCGGAACGGGAAGGGCCTCGTCGACATCAAGACCGGCGACCGGAACGGCAGCGTCGTCTCCCTCGACACCGTCGCCGACGGCGACAATCTGGTCGTGATGAGCGAGGAAGGCCAGATCATCCGAATGCCGGTCGACGAGGTGTCGACGTACGGCCGGAACACGAAGGGCGTGAAGATCATGGACGTCGAGGAAGGCGACGAGGTCGCCGACGTCTGCGTGTACACGCCCATCGAAGCCGACGACGAGAAAGACGAGAACGGTGAAGACGGCGAAGACGGCGAAGACGGCGAAGACGGCGAAGACGAATCGGCTGACGAAGCGTAACGCAACACTCCGGTTTCGATTCTAGCATCTGCGAGCGAGCGGTTCCTCGAACCACACTGAAGCGGTTCAGACCGCGATGAGCGACGCCGTGAACGCTTGCCGACGCCTGAACGACGCGAGACGGCCGAGCGCACCGAAGGAGGAGGTAGGTTGGCCGAGTGGTTGGCGACGAGCACCGCGGGCGCCCCGCAGAGCAAGCCGTCGCTTCAGAGAATGCGCTTCCCGAGTGCGCTCGCCGCGAGTTCCGCGGCGATGTCGGCGGTCCGGTTGGACTCGTCGAGGATGGGGTTGACTTCCACGACTTCCAGCGAGCGCAGACAGTCCTCGCTCTCGTCGCGTTCCGCGATTGCTTCGAGGGCGGCGTGTGCTTCCCGGTAGGTCGCACCGCCGCGGACGGGAGTACCGACGCCGGGGGCTTCGTCTGGGTCCAGCCAGTCCATGTCGAGGGAGACGTGGATGCCGTCGGTGCCAGTCGTGACGACGTCGAGGGCGTCGTCGACGACGGCCGTGACGCCGCGCTCGTCGATGTCGCTCATCGTGAACGCGGTCATGTCGGTGTCGCGGATGGCTTCGCGCTCGTAATCGTCGAGGTTCCTGAGGCCGACGAGCGCGACGTTCTCCTCGCGGAGTCCCGCCGCGTTCGCCCAGGGCTGGTCCGCGAACTCGCCCTCGCCGAGCGCGGCGGCCAGGGGCATCCCGTGGACGTTGCCGCTCGGGGACGTCTCCGGCGTGTTGAAGTCGCCGTGGGCGTCCAGCCAGAGCACGCCGACGTCCGCGTTCCGCGCGCTCCCCGCCATCGACCCGATTGCGACGGCGTGGTCGCCGCCCAGCACCAGCGGGAAGCGGTCGTTCTCGATTGCGCCCGCGACCTCGTCGCTGAGGCGGGTGCAGACGTCCTCGATTTCGGGGAGGAACTTCGCGCGGTCGTGGCCGGGCGCTCGTTCCTCCGCGCGCGGCACGAGCAGGTCGCCGGCGTCGACCGCCTCCACGCCCGCCTTTCCGAGTTCGGTGGCGAGGTCGGCGTACCGGATCGCTGACGGTCCCATGTCGACGCCGCGTCGGTCCGCCCCGTAGTCCATCGGGGCGCCGATGACGTGGACTGTTTTGGGCATACCCGACCCTACGTAGAGGGGACTTTAGTCCGAACGGTTTCCCGTCCGCTGGCGAAGAACTTATGGGAATACCTACCAATCGTCACCCGTATGCCCTCCAAGCTGCGCGAACTTTACTACCTCTGCCTGAAGCTGGCGGCGGTGGTGCTCTGGGCACCGTTCACGGGGACCCTGCGGCACGGCCGCACGTGGGGCGAACTGAAACGACTGAGCCCGCGAGAAGCCGCGGTGATGCTGGTGCCCGTAAGCGGGTACGCACTGGCCGCAGGGTACGTGCTACTGGTCGTTCCGGATACCGTCCTCCCGTGGGCGGTGACAGTGTGGATGCTCGGAGCCGTCCTCGGCGGGACGCTCATTGTCACGACGACAGCCACCAGCAAATTCCTCGACTGGCGGATGTACCACCACTAGCGGTGCCGCTGGCGAGCGGGATGCGCCGGAGGACGGCGCAGGCTGGGTTCGTCGAGTTCCGTCGAGTTTCCCAGCAGTGGTTTGATACGATGGTGGTATCGATACACTGTCGATGCCCGATTGGTCCCTCCAGTCAGCCCGTCGGTTCGCTAGAAGCGTCGCAGTGTGGCTCGCGTGGGTCGTTCTCACCGGTCGGTTGACCCACGGCAGGAGCTACGGTGAATTGACGCGAGTCGAGCGGTCAGCCGTCGTCAAGCAACTGTCGCTGCTCGCGCTCACCGTCGCGGTCCTCGGCTATCTGGCCGCCGTAATGCCCATCGGTGCCGTGGCGTTCGTGGGTTCGTTCCTGCTTGTGGGTGCCGGCTTCGGCGCGGTGCTCGTCGGCGGGTACTTCGCTGTGGCGTGGTACGCAGACTACTCGCTGTCCAGGTAGGGGGCACAGACGCGTTCGACGCCCTCCTCGAAGGAGATCTGGGGTTCCCAGCCGGTCGCTTCGCGGATCTTCGAGATGTCCGCGCACGTGTCGTGGACGTAGTTCTCCAGCGGAATCGGCTCGTACTCCGGTTCGACGTCCGTGCCCAGGACGTCGTTGATCATGTCGACCATCTCGTTGAACGAGTACGGCTCGCCCGTCCCGAGGTTGTAGACCCCAGTGAGTTCGTGCTCGGCGGTCGCCACGAGCCCTGCAACGATGTCGTCGACGTGCGTAAAGTCCCGCGTCTGGCTGCCGTCGCCCCACAGCACCGGCGACTCGCCGGACGCGATCTTGTCCGCGAACTGCGAGATCGTGTTCGCGTACTCGCCCTTGTGGCCCTCGTTGCCGCCGTACCCCTGGTAGACGGAGAAAAAGCGCATCCCCGCACACGTGAGGTCGTCGTAGTAGCTGTTGTAGTACTCGCCGTAGCGCTCGCGGCCCAGCATCGAGGCGTCGTAGCCCGTCGCCGCCTCCAACTCCATGTCCTCGGGACTGGGTTCGGTGCGGCTGCCGTACGCCGACGACGTCGACGCGTACACGACAGTGTCACAGCCGTCTGCGTGGGCCTGCTCGACGACGTTCACGAACCCTTCGACGTTCACGCGAGCGCCCTCACGGGGATTCTCCTCGAGCATCTGCCGCGAGGAGAGCGCGGCGAGATGGTAGACCACGTCCACGTCCGTCGGCAGGTCCTCGTCCAGCACGTCGGCGTCCACGAACTCCACGTCTTCAGCGAGGTTCTCCGGGGTGCCGAGGTAGCCGTTGTCCAGCGCGACCACGTCGTTGGTCTCCGCGAGGTGGTTCGCGAGATTCGATCCGATGAAGCCCGCGCCACCCGTGACGAGTACGCGATTACCGTCCATACGCTGAGGTGTCGGTTCGGTCCGTAAAGTCTACCGTTTTGTTCGTCGGGGGCCGCCACGCTGGGCCCGCCCATCGGGGGTTTTATGCAAAACACTGGCCAATCTTCCTGTATGTCATCAATTGAACTCACTTCCAGTCAGAAGACGATTCTGCGCGCGCTCGTCGACCTCTACACCGAGCGGGAGCAGGCCGTCAAGGGGGAGGACATCGCGGAGGAGGTCGACCGGAACCCGGGAACCATCCGGAACCAGATGCAGAGCCTGAAAGCACTCCAGCTCGTGGAAGGAGTCCCCGGGCCGAAGGGCGGCTACAAGCCGACCGTCGACGCGTACGAGGCGCTGGAGATCCAGCAACTGGAGTCCGCGGCCGAAGTACCGGTAGTACACGAGGGCGAGGAAGTCGAGGACGCGAACGTCGAGGAGATCGGGCTGACGAGCGTCCACCACCCGGAGCTGTGCCGGGCCGAGATCCACCTCCGCGGGTCGATCCGGGAGTTCCACGAGGGGGACAGCATCACGGTCGGACCGACGCCGCTGTCGAAACTCGTCGTCGAGGGAACACTGGACGGCAAGGACGACACCGCGAACATTCTCATCCTGAAAATAGACTCGATGCGCGCGCCCGCCGAAGAGCCGGCGCACTGACTGGGGGAGTGTTCCCGCGCCGACTGGGCGGGCGTTCCGGAACCGACTGGGGGAGTGTTGGCGCGCCGACAGGGCGAGCGCCCCAGCACTGATTGCGGAGTGTTGCCGTGCTGACTGAGCGAGTGTTGCCGTACTGACTGAGCGAGTGTTGCCGTACTGACTTGGGGAGTTCGACGGGCCGGGCGAACGGACGCACAGCAGGGCGGTGCGCGTTGACGAACCGCACGACGCCGTGGCCTGACAAGAACTGTTTCAAAGGGTTTGTATCGGCTCGCACCAGAGTCAATCACATATGACTACGAGAGTCGTCGTTCTCGGTGCAGGGTACGCGGGCGCTGGCGCGATATCGACGCTGGAGTCCGCACTCGGCGCGGGGACGGAGCTCGTGTGGGTGTCCGACACTGACTACCACCTCGTGCTCCACGAAGCCCACCGCGTCATCCGCGACCCTGCCGTCAAGGAGAAGATCACGATCCCCGTCGAGGACATCGCGTCCCGGGGGACCGAGTTCGTCCACGACGAGGTCGTCGACGTTCACACGGACGACCGGACGGTCGAACTCGCTGACGGCGACGATCTCGGCTACGACTATCTCCTGGTCGGCATCGGCTCCGAAACGGCGACGTACGGCATCGACGGAATGGCCGAGTACCCGCTCACACTGAAGAACCTCGACGACGCGCTGGAGATCCACGAGGAAGTGAAGGCCGCCGCGAAAGAAGCCACCCGCGAGGACCCCGCGCAGGTCGTCGTCGGCGGCGCCGGCCTCTCGGGCATCCAGAGCGCCGGCGAAATCGCGGAGTTCCGCGACCGACACAACGCCCCCATCGACATCACGCTGGTGGAGGCGCTCCCGGAGATCTTCCCGCCGGGCGACAGCGAAATCCAGGGCGCGCTGCGCCACCGCCTCGAGAACGCGAACGTCGACATCCTCACGGACGACCCCATCACGGCCGCGAACGCGGACTCCCTGGAGTTCGGCGAGCGCGACGAACTCGACTACGACGTCTTCCTCTGGACCGGCGGCGTGACCGGGCCAACAGAACTCGCCGACGTCGACATCGAAGCGGAACACAACCGCCTGCAGACGGCGTCGACCCTCCAGACCGAGGACGAACGCGTGTTCGCAGTCGGCGACTGTTCGATGGTCGAGCAGGGCGACGACGACGTCGCTCCGCCGACCGCGCAGGCCGCCTGGCAGGCCGCCGACGTCGCCGCGGAGAACATCGCGCGCGCCATCGACGACCGCCCGCTGCAGACGTGGACGTACGACGACCAGGGGACGCTGGTCTCCATCGGCGAAACCGCAATCGCCCACGACGTCGAGGTCGGGGGCGTGTCCGCGCCGGTTCGGACGTTCAACAGTGTGCCCGCGAAAGTCCTCAAGAAGGGCGCCGCCGCGCGCTGGATCGCGAAGATCACCTCGTGGTCTCGCGCGATGAAGGCCTGGGACGCGCTGTAAGGCGCACGGCGCTGTGTTGACTCGTAGAGCGCGGCCGCAGTTTCTTCGAAGCGCCCGTACCGTTCGCCACCTGCCCTCGCTGGACAGTTACGAGACGTTCGCGACGGGTCGCTTCTCGACGCGCCATTCGCCGGCCTGGACGTCCAGGAAGAACGTGCGACTCGCCTTGTCCGACTGCAGGATGAGTTTGCTGTCCGTCGTCTCGAAGTGCGTGAGCAGCTTCAACTCGATTTCCTCGCGGACCGTGTCGAACCGCAGGCGGTGGCGGCCGCCGGCCTCGTAGAGCCCGACGCGCATCCGGATCTGGTCGTCGCTCGGTGGGAATTCGCAGAACAGCGTCCCGCCGGTTTGCTCCTCGACCTCGCCGCCGTTGGCCGCCGCCCACGCCTCGAAGGCGTCGACGAACGACGCGGCGAGTCCGTCGTCGTCCCAAATCTCCTGCATACGCTGCCCTCACCGCGGCCGGTGTTAGGGTTTGTGGAGACGTCGACAGGGCGCACAGTCGTCAACGTTGAAGGCGTCGGGCTGGCAACGGCCGGTATGGTCGCCGAACTCGTCTGGTACGGTTTCGCGCTCCTCGTCACCGTCACGGTCATCGCCATCGGCGCGTACATCGGGGCGCTGCGCGCGCTTGACACGTTCTACTCCGAGGAGGACAGCATCTTCCTCTCCGAGGACGCCGGGCCGCATAAGTGAGCCCGCCGCGTGGGTGGAACCGCCGCCGTTCTTGCGGGACGTAGTGGGATTTCCCGATCGGATAGCCGTAGTTGGAAGTGAGATTGCGCTCCTCGGTCGACAGCCGAAGCAAACTCGCAGTCCGGTAGCGGCCCGGACTGTGCAGTCAGAGCCCGAGATTACGCGAGTGCTCCCAATGCGAGAACAGCGAGGCCACCGAGGATCAGCGACACCCCGCCGACGACCCAAAAGAGTCGCTTTCCCCTCAACGTCGGTTCGTCGAAATCGAACAGGAATTTGAACCGGCCTCCGACGCGCAACTGCGTTTCGTTTCCGAGGATAGCGTGATACAGTTGCATCAGACCCCCAAAAATGGAGAATAGGCCGACCGAGAGGAAGAACAAAACACTGAGAGCGGAATATATATTGACCATGCCAGGCGTCGAAATTATAGTCCGATAAACTAATTGATTTTCGTGGCAACTGGCGCGAGGACCTGACGGTGCTGCGCTGCGGAGAACTGGAGGAACTCGCGGACGTCGAAGCCGAGTTGCCTCCGCACTGAGGCCGCGTGCGTCCGGACTACTCCAGGCTCATGCCGGCGTGCCACTCGTCGACGCCGGCCTCCGCTTTCTTCCGGTCCATCTGCGCGAGGAGGTGGACCGCGAGGCTCGCCGTCTCGGCGGCAGTGCTCTCGCCCTCGGTGAGGAATTCGCCGGTCTCGCGGTTCGCGAACACCGAGCAGACCGCGCCGGCGCGCAGCCCGTAGATGTTCGCGAGGGTGCAGATCGCGGCGGCCTCCATCTCGATGTTCGCGACGTTCGCGTTTTTCAGTTCCTCGACGAGTTCGTCGCTGCCAGCCGCCTCGAAGCCGTCGAAGCCGGGGCGGCCCTGGCCCGCGTAGAAGGAGTCCGAACTCATCGTGAGGCCGACGTGGTAGTCGTGGCCGAGGCGCTCCGCGGCGGCGATCAGCGCGGAGACGACTTCGTGGCTGGCGACTGCGGGGTAGTCCTCGCGGACGTACTCGTCGCTGGTGCCCTCCTGGCGAACCGCGCCCCGGGTGATGACGAGGTCGCCGGGGTCCATGTTCGCCTGGAGCGCGCCACACGACCCGACGCGGATGAACGTCTCGGCGCCGACCCGCGCGAGTTCCTCGAACGCGATGGCGGCCGACGGCGACCCGATACCCGTCGACGTGACGGAGATCGGGGTGCCCTCGTAGGTGCCGGTCGCGGTGCGGTACTCGCGGTGGTACGCGACCTCGTCGTGGTCGTCCCACAGCGGCGTGATCTTGTCGAGGCGTTCGGGGTTACCGGGGAGCAGGACGGCGTCCGCGACGTCCCCCGCCGCCAGTTCGACGTGATACTGGACCTCGTCGTTCGGGTCCTCGCTGTCGCCAGGCATACCCCCGGTTTCGCTGCCGGAGCCCAAAGTGTCTTCGCGTTCCGTACGGCCGACGGCGACGAGTGTGTCCGGTTACGGTTGCTTACCGAGCATCTCTGGCGTGATAGTGTCGGGGATGAGTCCGCCGACGGTGTAGCGTTCGAAGCCGTCGCCGGTGTCACAGAGCACGGGCGTGTCGTCGCTGCAGAACTCCGCGAGCGTCTGCCGGCACATCCCGCAGGGCGTGACGGCGTCCCTGGCCGCGGACGTGACGACCACGCGGGTGAACTCGCGGTGACCGTCCGCGACCGCTTCGCCGACGGCGACTTCCTCGGCGTGCAGGCTGTTCGAGTAGTTCGCGTTCTCGACGTTGCAGCCGGTGTAGACGTCGCCGCTGGCCGTCTCGACGGCCGCACCGACCGGGTACTCCGAGTAGGGCACGTACGCGTTCTGGAGCGCATCGCGGGCGGCGGCGAGCAAATCGTCGTCGTTCATGCCAGGGGGTTCGCGGAGTTACACCAAAAACCCGCCGCGTTGCAGCCCGGACGACACACGACCGATGAAACAGCGGCGAGTCCGCGACCGTGAGCGTGGTTACTCGTCTTCGCCGGACTCGTAGTGGTCGCCGGCCGCGGACGGGAGCCGCGTGCGACCGAACAGCGCGAGCACGACGATGACCGTGATGTAGGGAATCGTCCGCACTAGTTCGGTGGGGACGTTGAAGACGTCACGCGCCTGCAGCGTGAGCTGCGTGGCGTCCAGACCGGCGAACAGCATCGTCGAGGCCAGTGCCCCGACCGGGTTGTAGTTCCCGAAGAGGTACGCGACGATGGCGATGAACCCCTTGCCGTTGACCATCGTCGGGCCGTTGCCCGTGAACTGGCCGATGCCGAGCGCGAGTGCGGCGCCGCCGACGCCGGCGAGCACGCCGGACAGCAGGACGGCGACGTACCGGACGCGGTGGACGTTCACGCCCGCGGTGTCGAGGGCTTTCGGGTTCTCGCCGCTGGCTTTCACCCACCGGCCGAACGCGGTGCGGTTGAGCGTGTACCACGACAGCGCGACGGCCGCGAACATCAGGTAGACGGGCGGGCCGGCGTCGAACAGCGCGCCGAAAAACGGGAGGCCGACCAACGAGGACTGGAGGTCGAGCACGCCGACCACCGGGAGGTCGAGGACGAACCCGAGTTCCCACGTCACGAATTCGGAGACGAACGGAATCCCCATGTCCGTGAGCGTCGGGAACGTCGCGACGCTGTCGGTGTTCTTCGACCCGTAGATGACCGACGAGAGGAACGGCGCGAGGCCGAGCGCGATCAGCCAGACGGCGAGGCCGGCGATGATCTGGTCGGCGCGGAACTCGATGCAGACGACGGCGAACAAGGCGGCGAGCAGCGTGCTCGCGACGACGCCGCCGGCGAGGCCGTACCAGACGCTGCCGGTGACGTCCGTCGCGTAGATGCCGGTGAACGCGGCGATGATGAGCAGTCCCTCGAGGCCGATGTTGATGACGCCGCTCTTCTCCGCGAAGATGCCGCCGAGCGCGGCGAACGCGATGGGCACCGAGAGCCGCAGCGTCGCGGCGAGGGTGGAACTCGCGGTCAGGACCGCGAACAGCCTGCCGGCTGTGGATTCCGGCGCGAAGACGCCGAAGGCGACGAGCGAGAGTACGGCCGCGAGCGTGATGGCGATGACGCTCTGCTGGACGCGGCTGCGGCCAGCAAACAGGCGGTCGTATGCTCGTTCTGGCAGCGCACGAACGTCCGACGCCGATGGCACGTAGTCCGCGCTACTCATCGACACCACCCCCGGTGCCGCCGTCAGTTGCGACTGGCTGCTCGCCGGGCTGGTGGAACGAGCCGAACTTCCGTCCCGCCATCCGGAAGAACTCCGGCATCGCCACGAACAGGATGATGAGGCCGCGGAGCACGCCGACGAGCGCCGGCGGCACGTCCGAGCCGACCTGCACGACGATGCTGCCGCTTTTCAGGATGCCGAAGAGTAACGCGGCGAACCCGACGCCGAGCGGGTTGTTCCCCGCGAGGATGGAGACGGTGATGCCGTCGAAGCCGTACGACGGGACGCCGGGCTGGAAGTTCCCGAGCACCATCATCACGTAGACCGCGCCGCCGATGCCGGCGAGCGCGCCGGACAGCGTCATGCTGGAGACGATGGTACGGTCGGCGTCCACCCCGCCGTACTCGGCGGCATCAGGCTGGAGGCCGCTCGTCCGGAGGTCGTATCCGAAGGACGTGTGCCGAAGAAGGTACCAGACGCCGACGAGCACTGCGATGCCGAACGCGAGCGCGAGCAGGGAGACGTCGTCTCGTGCGCGGAACACGAGTTCGGGGAACATCGCGACGTCGGGGAGGCTGACGGTCTGGTTCGCGAAGCTCTCGGGGTCCTTGAAGAACTGCTCTCGGGAGACGAAGAACAGCGCGATGGAGGTGGCGACGAAATTCAGCATAATGGTCGTGATGACCTCGTTCGCGTCCGCGTACGCCTTCAGCGCGCCCGGGACGGCGCCGTAGACGCCGCCGGCGAACGCGCCCAGCAGCAGACCCAACGGCAGGAGGATGACGGCCGCGAACACGCCCAGACCCGCCAGCGGCGGCGCGACGTAGACGAGGACGACGCCAGTGACGAGTGCGCCCATCACGAGCTGGCCCTGCGCGCCGATGTTGAAGATGCCGGCGCGGAACGCCACGGCGACGGCGACCCCCGTGAACAGCAGAATCGTCGTCTCCGCGATGGTGGTCGCGAACTGCCCGTTAGTCGGGTCGTTCAGGATGTCCCCGAGCGCCCCGAGGAACAGCAGGTCGTAGAGCGCGATCGGGTCGTAACAGAACCCCATCGCGAACAGCGCGTCGCCGCCGACGAACTGCGTGACGAACGCGCCGGGGAACGCCAGCGTGTACGCGGCCGTCTCACAGGACGTCATGCGGCCGGCGCCGAGCACGATGACCGCGCCGATGAGCACGGACAACAGGAGCGCGGACGCGCTGATGAGGAAGCGCTCGAAGCCGGAGGCGCGCACGAGTCGCCCCATCGCGTCGCGAGCGCGCTGGGAGAGACTCACTGCGGCACCTCCATGGCGTCGCGCTCGTCGCGGGGCTCGTACCCCTCGGGGTACTCGCCCGCCATCAGCAGGCCGAGTTCCTCCTCGGTGATGTCGTCGGGGTCGACGACCGCCATCAGGTCGCCGTCGTGCATGACGGCGAGGCGGTCGGAGAGTCCCTGCACCTCGTCGAGTTTCGAGGACACCAGGAGGACGCCGCGGCCCTCGTCGCGGAGTTCGAGCAGGCGGTCGTGGATGAACTCCTGGGAACCGATGTCGACGCCGCGCGTCGGGTGCGTGGCGACGACGAGTCGCGGGTCGCGTTCGAACTCGCGGCCCACGATGAACTTCTGTTGGTTGCCGCCCGACAGCGAGACGGCCCTCGCGTCCGGATTGCCGGGGCGGACGTCGTACTCGTCGACGACTGCGTCGGCGTGCTCGCGGGACTGCTGCCAGTCGATGGTGCCCCTTGAGGAGAACGAGGGGCTGTGCTGGCTGCCGAGGATGGCGTTCTCCACGAGGTCGAAGTCCATCACGAGGCCGCGTTCCTGGCGGTCCTCGGGGATGTAGGCCATGCCGTCCTCGATGCGCTCGCGCCGCGAGTCGTCGGTGACCGACCGGCCGTCGAAGGCGACGTCGCCCGTTTCTGGGTCGCGCAGGCCGGTGATGGCTTCGACGAGTTCCGCCTGGCCGTTGCCGTCGACGCCCGCGATGCCGAACACCTCGCCCTCGCGGACGGCGAAGGAGACGTCGGTAACGGCGGGGACCTCGCGGTCGTCGAGGACGGACAGCGAGTCGACGTCCAGGACGACGTCCCCGACGTCTGTCGCCCGCGATTCGACTTCCAGCACCACTTCGCGGCCGACCATCAGCTCCGCGAGTTCCTCGCGGGTGGTGTCGGCGGCGTCGACCGTCGCGACGTTCTTCCCGTCGCGGAGGACGGTGACGTCGTCGGCGGCGTGCATCGCTTCGCCGAGTTTGTGCGTGATGAAGATGACCGTCTTCCCCTGGTCGGTGAGTTCCTCGAGGACATCGAAGAGGTCCTCGACCTCCTGTGGGGTGAGGACGGCCGTCGGTTCGTCAAGGATGAGCACGTCGGCGCCGCGGTAGAGCGCTTTCAGGATTTCGACGCGCTGCTGGACGCCGACGCTCGCGTCGGCGACCGTCTGGTCGGGGTCGACGCCGAATCCGTAGCGGTCGCTGAGTTCGACGACCTCCCGCCGGGTCGCCTCGCTGTCGACGGCGAGGCCGCCCCACTTCCGGGGTTCGTTGCCGAGCGCGATGTTCTCGGCGACGGTCATCGTGTCCACGAGCATGAAGTGCTGGTGGATCATTCCGACGCCGGCGTCGATGGCGTCCCGCGGCGAGTCGAACTCCCGCGGCTGGCCGTCCACGACGACGCGGCCGCCGTCGGGCTGGTAGAGCCCGTAGAGGACGTTCATCAGCGTCGTTTTTCCCGCGCCGTTCTCTCCCAGGAGCGCGTGTACGGACCCCCGCTCGACGGCCAGGTCGACGTCGTCGTTGGCCACGACTCCCGGGAACCGTTTCGTGATGGCGTCCAGTCGGACGGCCGTATCCGTTTGCGTCATTGCGTGTAGAATCTGCTTGTGAACGTCGTTGCCGCGGGCCGATTATGCGTTCGAGGGGTCGTCCGGAACCGAGATGTCGCCGTCGATGATGCCCTGCCGCGCGTCGGTGACTGCCGTCTTCACGTCCTCTGGAATCTCTGAGCCGAGCTGGTCGCCGTACACGCAGGCGACGCCGTCCTCGGGGAGGCCGAGCGTCGTGAGCGCGCCGCCCTCGAAGTTCCCGTTGACGGTCGCTTCGACGGCGTTGTAGACGGCGGTGTCCACGCGCTTGACCATGCTCGCGAGGATGACGTCCGCGTAGTTGCTCTTCGTGACCGACTGGTCGCGGTCGACGCCGATGGCGAAGCGGCCTTCCTCCTGGGCGGCCTGGAAGACGCCGGTGCCGGTGTTGCCGGCGGCGTGGTAGACCACGTCGCTGCCGGAGGAGTACATCGAGAGCGCGGCCTCCTTGCCGCCGCTCGGGTCGTTGAAGTCGCCGACGTACGTCGACTGGACGTCGATGTCCTCGTTCACCGCCTTCACGCCGGCGGTGAATCCGGCTTCGAACTTCCCGATGAGCGAGCCCTCCACGCCGCCGACGAAGCCGACGTTCGTGGAGTCGGACGCCGTCGAGCCGGCGCCCGCGCTGAAGCTCATCGACGTCAGCTGGCCCGCCAGAATCCCGACGAGGTACGACCCCTCGTGCTCGCGGAAGACGTAGCTCCCGACGTTGTCCGCCTCCACGACGCTGTCGACGATCTGGAAGTTCTGTTCGGGGTAGTTCTGGGCCGTCTCCGAGAGTGCGTCTGCCTGGAGGAATCCGATGCAGGACACCAAGTCGTAGTCGGGGTCCGTCGAGCTCGCGAACTGCTGCTGGTAGTTCCCGAACTGGGCAACCTCGTCGGGTTCGGCGTCCTCGTACTCGACGTCGAAGTCCTCGACGGCCTGTTGGATGCCTTCCTGGGCCTGGTCGTTGAACGACCCGTCGCCGAGTCCGCCGGTCGCGTACACCATCCCGACGTTCGTCGTCTCGGAGTCCTCACTGTCGGCTTCGGTGGTCGTCTCGTCGCTGTCGTCGCTGTCGTCGCCGGACTCCGTTTCGGTTCCGGGCTCTTCGGTGGTCGTCTCTTCGTCGTCGTCGCCACCGGGTCCGCCCGTACAGCCCGCGAGGCCGGCCAGTCCAACGGTTCCGAGCGCACCTGTCGTCTTGATGAATTCGCGCCTGTCGAAGTCCCTCATTGATGGCACAAAGATTCGGGCAGGTATTCATAAAGCTGTCGAACACGCAACAGCCGTGTCGCGGTCCGTACACGTTGTTTGTGGAGGTTTCGCAGTACGAACGTACCGCAGTGCTACCCCCGAGATGGCACGAAGACGCGGCAATAAATGCAGGGTATTGGGCGGTGATACGGCCTCAGATCGCGTCTTCGACGGCCGCGGCGACGACGTCTGAAACCGCCTCGACGAGCTCGTCGACGTCGTCGCTCTCGGCGTACACGCGGACGTAGGGTTCCGTGCCGCTGGGTCGAACTAGCGTCCACGACGCGTCCGGGAACGACAGCCGGACGCCGTACTCGGTGTCGACCTCTGCGTCATCGAAGACCCCCGGGAGTTCCGTCTCGACCTGTGCCATCACTGCATCCTTGGCGTGGTCCGGGCAGTCTACGCTGACTTTCCGGTACGGGCGTTCGGTCACGGGGTCGCGGAGAGCGCCGAGGCCGCCCGCGTCGGCGACCAGGCGGCCGAGGACGG
>NZ_WUUU01000009.1 GCF_009831555.1 Halobacterium bonnevillei
GCTGCGTTCGTCTCACTGTACGTTCGCACGGACCGCGACCGCGTCGGCTTCCACGGCGTGCTCGCGGCCGTCGTCAGCGGCCTCGCCGGAGTCACGGTCGGCCTCGGGTTCGCGCTCGGGCACGTCGCGCCGACCGCCGACCACGTCATCGCGCACTTCCGGCTGAACGTGCTCGGCCTGCTCGGCCTGTCCATCGTCGGCGTCGTCTCCCAGTTCTACCCGCCGGCCGTCGGCGTGCTCCCCCACAGCGGCGACCGGACCGCGCTCGCCTCCATCGTCGCGCTCGCCGCGGGCCTGTGGGTGGAGGCAGCGGGTCGCCTCGCCGGGAACGACGGCGTCGCCACTGCCGGACTCGGGGTCGGATTCACCGGTGCGCTCGCGTTCGCGTACGCGTCGCGAGCGCGCTCCGTGCTCGCGCCGCGCGGCGGTGACGCCGGTCGACAGCGTCGGCGAAAACGGCGTCGCCCGGCGGAACGACCGCAGTAGCGTTACCGGAGGAACGAGAGCAGCAGGACACCTAACCCGCAGGCGAGCGCGGGGGACTCGACGATGTGGACCTGGGTGAGCGTCAGCGCCGTCACCTCGAAGAGGACTCCCTCGACGAGCACGCCGAGCGTGATGAACGCGAACCCGAGCGACGCATTGCGAAGGTACGCGCTCGGATTCCGGCGGTACGCGCGGTGGCTGATGGCAGTCGTTCCGACGCCCAGGCCCAGCAGGAGGACGCGCGCACCGATCAGCGCGAGCTGCCAGCCGTCGGTCACGAACCCCCGCCCCCTTCGGGAGACTTCGGCATGCGTCCGTACAGCGAGTACAGCACGACCAGCATCCCGGCAGCGACAGGCGTCGTCTGGATGGCTCCGGCGACGTATATCGACAGCTCGAACACCTCGAACAGCACGCCCGCGAGGACCCGCCGGCGGACAAACCCGACGCCGTCCGCGAGAAGATCACTGAACTCAACGAGATGTGCAACTCGGCGCTCGGGCACGGCCACTGACCGGAGTTCGCGGAGCGGGTTACGTCAGTGTCTGTCTAGTTCTCCCTGTCATCCAATCCGGGGCGGGTGGTCGTCCCGGCGCACTCGCTCGTGAGCCGCGGCGCCGCGTCCTCAGACCGAGTGCACGGACCCGACCTCGGGCGCGGTCGCGTCGACGCCGTCGGCTCGCAACTCCTCGGCGAACGCCTCGCAGCGGTCCCCGTGGTTCACGAGCACGTCGGCGTCCCGGTAGCGTCGAGGAACGCGAGCAGCCCCTTCGCGGTCGGCGTGCGCGGAGAAGTCGAAGCTCTCGACGCGCGCGGCCACTCGGAGGTGGCGCCCGTCGATCTCCGCGCTCCCGGTGTCCAGCAGGTCGCGGCCCGGCGTCCCCGCGACCTGGTACCCGGTGAGCGCGACGAGGTGCTGGGGGTTGCCCGCCACTGCCGGCACGTACGTCATCGCGGGGCCGCCCGAGAGCATCGCAAACGAAGATGTGCAAGTAGTTCGCCAGTGATCGTAACCCTTCCCTGTTTCCCAATTCGCCGGTTACGCTTGGGCGTCGCAACAGTATCTCGCGTAGTAGTCGAGGGCCTCCTCGACGATGCTGAGTCGGTAACTGACGAGCTCCCAGTTGCGTGCGGTGTGCTGTATGTCCCGTGTCCCCGCGGCGGTACTCGTGTCGGCGGCGAGCTTGCGTAGTCCCTCAGGGGAATCCACCCCGTACTCGTTTCGCCACTCCCTAATCTCATCTTGTAAATCGTCTTTCAATGCCACGAGCTCATCGCGGTCATTGTTGTCGATCAGGTCTCGCAGTGTCTGCAACCGTGAGTAGAGTGGATCGGAAGCGTACCTAGTCGTTTCTCCGTGCTCACTCTTCAAGAGCACGCTCAGCTCTTCGAGACGTTCGAGATGTTCTCGAGCCGTATCTTCTGAGACCTGTGCTTCTTCTGCAATATGGGCCACCGACAGCGGCTTTGAGGCGGCTTCTGCGACTGACCGAACCCGGTCAAACGCGCTCGTCTTTGCTTGCCACGCCCCAACGTCCGAGGCGTTTCCTCCCATGGGTTCACTAACGATAGAAGCCTCAATAAAGATACTCAGGTCTATTGAAACCCACAGACGTTGTTACAACGCTCATTCGAAGCACGTTGTTGGCGAGTTAGAGAACGGTTCGGACGATTTCTTTGAGAGCCTCTCAACCTGGTTTGGGGGAGATTCGTCGGCGAAGCTGGAAGGCTCTGAGATACAGCGTCAGCTTTTGAGACACCTCGGTGCGGGGAGAGCCACGCGTCGCTAGCGCGACTCCTAGTCGCGCTCGCGGCCTTTCAGCCACGCGGTGACGTACACTTCGTCGATTTCGACAGGGCCGACGAGGTTGATTGCGGGACGTCGGGCTTTCTGGCGAACCGCTTGACGCGCCGCCGGAGCGACCGGTAGGAGACGTCGATTTTTCAGCGTCTAGCTGGCGAACACTCGTACTTCCTGCTGATATTTTCGAGAACTGCCGTGTTTGATCACTGACTCAGACCGGCAGCGCGGGCAGTAGAGGCCATCACGCCAGTGAACCAGCTCCAGCCGGGTCGCGGCGCTCGCCTCTGAGTTCAGTAATTCGACTGGGAAAATTGCATCGGATGACGCGGTCGCGTCACCCTTGCCCGATACGCATCGACAGCGCCAGATCTACTCAACCAACAATCTGCTTCCCAAGAGCGTACTATTATGCAGTTCGTTGTTTCAATGATAGGGGTATGGGAGCACGTGACGACCGCCCTCTCTTGAGCGCAAGTGCGATTGGCCAGTTCTTCCGTCTCCAGAGCTGTCCCATGTATCTGCAATGGGAGTACGATGATGACGCGCAGGACCGGATCGAAGCGCGTGACTGGTCCCCGGCCTCGGTCAACCCTGTGCTGACAGGGGAAGGTGACAACTTCGAGTTCGAGCAGTTAGAGTATCTCGTCGACGAGGCGGATGCAGTCTTCGGCACGCAGAAGGCCAGGTCGTCGGACCCCGCAGCGTCCAGCGCGTCGACCCCGTTCACGGTGGTGTCCGGTCCCGTGAACGGCGCGTCGAGGAACGACGCGACCGCACTGGCGGCCACCGTCATCGTCCCCGTTCGACGTCGCGTCGATTCCGTTCCGTGGCTTGGCTCAGTGTACCAATCACGCTCGGTTTCGACTCCACGCGGGGACCGCTTACTTATACGTCTTGTAAGGGGCGGTCGGCGTTCGTCACCGTCGCCGGTGGGGTTCCGCGTGGTCGACGACCCACTGCTTGGCCTCCCGCAGGACCGGCCAGCCGTCGTAGCTCCAGAGCGCGGCCACCGCGCCGAACAGCACGACGTAGAGGCCGACGTAGAACGACGCCTCGCCGGAGAGGACGTCAGACCCGAACGCGAGGAAGTACGACGTGAACCGCTCGACGAACCCCCTCCGGGTCTCGTACCCGGCCAGATCCACGACGGGCCAGAGGACGCGCCCGAACACGACAGACTTCGAAAGCACCGCCGCGAGCGCGACGTCGGCGAGCAGGTGCGAGCCGTATCCGACGGCGAACGCCAGCCCGTACTGCCGGCGGTCGACGTGGTGGGCGAGTACCGCCACTGCGGCGACGGCCGGCACCGCGACGAACACGGAGTGACCCGCCCCGAATCCAGTCTCGAACGTCCGCAGCGACCACGACAGCGGTTTGTCCACGAGGTCCGGGAGCTGGGTGGCGACGGCGAGCACGAGCGTCGGCCCGCCGACCGGCGCTTCGCCGAACGACGCCCGCGACGACAGCGAGTACAGCAAGTAGCCGAAGGCGAGATGGCCCCACGGCCACATCGTCAGGAACTGCCCCCGTCCCCAGTGACGTCGAGGAAGACGCTGAGGGACCGGTGGGCGTTCTCGCGGGACGGATCCGAGGGCGGGTCGCCCTCGTACAGCAGGTAGACGACTCGGTACTCGGAGCCGGACTCGAGGGGGCCGACCTGGTGGCTGAGCCGCTCGGTCTCACCGGACGCGACCTCGGCATCGAGCGTCGTACGCGTGTCTCTGCCGAGGACCTCGACGCCCGAGTCGGTCCGCTCCACGCGCTGGAGTTCGACGACGACCGAGTACTCGTGGTCGGTGCCGTTTTGGTTCGTTATCGTCGGGTGGAGCGTCTGCTGGTCGCCGGCGGCGAGCGTGGACGGGACGGCGTCGACAGTGTACTCGCCGTCGCCGTTCTCGCCGACCACGTAGAACTCCGTGAACTGCTGGTCGTCGGTCGGGGCGGTGTACGCGAACGCCGCGCTGGCGAGCATCGCGAGCACCGCGACGACCACGAGAACGTTGAGCGCGACTTCGCGACGGGAGGTCGGTCGGCTGTCGTCGGCCTCCAGCAACGCTGCCGAGTGGACGGTGAACTGCCCGCCGAACGAACTCAGCGTCGAACGCAGCGGGAGTCCGCTCCGGCGCTCCGACTGGAGGCCGGCGCGTCTGACGAACGCCACGACGAAGAGCGCGACTGTCAGCGACGCGACCGCGACGAACATCGGTGCTGGCCGGATACCGAACGGCGAGAAGTTCACGACGAGTGCGACGAGCGCGGTCAGTGCCGCACTGGAAACGACTGCGAGGAGAAGGCGCTCCCCGGGTGCAATGCCCGCGTAGACAGCGTCGCGGACGAAGCCGTGCGACGACGTCGTCGTCGAGTCCGCGTCCGCGTGTCGTTGCGGGTACATCGCCGCCAGGAACGCGTATCCCGGGACGAGCAGCGCGAACGGGAGCGCCAGCGCGGCGCGAACACCGCCGGTCACGCCGACTGAGAGCACCGCGACGGGGACGAGAATCGCGTAGGCGGTGCCGACGAGGAGGTCCAGTCGCCACCGGACTGAGTCTGTTGCCATCGTCACGTGGTTCGGGGGTCGGACAAAAAACTACAAACATCATAGGCGGGCAGCGGCGCGCGCGATCACGCCCGATTGGCGAAGACGGCCGCCAGTACCCGCAGAGCGCGAGCCTTGGAGTACAGCCAGGATCGTTGCAGATTATTGTTCTGGCCGATGAGCGGGCAGAGCGGCGCTGAAATGCTTTACATCGGTTGTAAAGTGTTGCAACGGTCCGAAACGGTCTGCAATGACTGTTCCCCTTTATCTTATCGCCGCTTTTGGGGTGAATCACGATGCCAGCCAACGACGCAGCGACGACAGTTCGACCGAATAGCGCCGGCACGGACGTCATGAACCACCAGCGGCTGTCGGACGACAAGATCTTCCACCTGCTGCAGAACGAGCGTCGCCGGGCCGTCATCCGGTACCTTCGGGACGAGGAGGGCACGGTCAGCATGCGCGACATCGCCGAGCAGGTCGCCGCGTGGGAGCACGACACGTCAGTCGCCGCGCTCGACTCGGACGAGCGCCAGCGCGTGTACATCCCGCTGTACCAGAACCACCTGCCGAAGCTCGACGAGGAAGGCGTCATCGAGTACAACCAGAGCCGCGGGACAGTCGAGCGAACGTCCGTCGCCGACCAGCTCGAACAGTACCTCACGGATGACCTCGAAGCGTCCGCGAGCGTCGCCCCCAGCCAGCCCAACCATGCGGTCTCGACGGGCGACTGGACGGAGGGGTACATCGGCGCGACCGCGCTCTCGGGCGTGTTCTTCCTGGGCGCGGTGTTCAACGTCCCGGCAGTGTCTGACCTGCTGCTCGCGTCCCTGATGCTGGTCACGTTCGCAACCGTGACGTTCCTCCACGCGACCGCTGATTCGTATGCGTCGCTCTCCCCGACGAACTTCTTCCCCGGCTGACGCGGAGCGCACCAACGACCGACCCGATTGGTACCAAATGTCTGCTGAAACGTACCGTCTGGTCTCGGAGCTCGTTCGACCCGGCGACCACTTCGACGTTCCGAACGGCGTCCAGCCAGTTGTCGAAGGAGTGGACCGCCGGGGGTTCGTCCGCGTCACTTACCTGAAACAGGTCACGGCGATTCCGATCGAGAACGACCCGGAACTCGAGTACGTCGAATAGCGTCCCAGCCTGGTCGTCGATTCACCCGTCCGCGGATTCGAGGCGGTTCCGTGTGGGAGTACGATTAGAAAGCACGGACGGTCCGTCCGAGAACCCCTCGAGTGTACCCGCGTGGAGGTGGCGCCAATAGGAACGCGTGGACCGACACGGCCGGTCGCTTCGGGGAAACGGCCCACCGTACGTCGCGAGGCGGTGGTCAGTTCCGTCGCTGCAGTCGTCCGACGCGGCGAGTCACCAGGGAGGGACGACGCCCGCACGACAGGCGGAAGACAAACTACGTACTTGAGAGATAATTCAACGTTTGCAAACAGTTTCACGCAGTTTGGGGCCTCGCAGTCCCCCGATTGTACGCCACTATGAAGACAATCTGTTATGTAGTTCGACAGAGATGAAAGCGGTGGGTTTCGATGCAACGGTCGGCCAAAAAGTATACGCTCACGGATTCCAGAGATACGTTAACCGCGAAGTCAAAATGGGGGGTACGAATTTCCACGCTCTGCTGGCATTCCTCGTGCTATCCGTCGCAGTCTTAGTGGCTTCGACGAGCGGTGTTGCCTCGGCAGGGGCAGCGGACCTTTCATACGCCTCGAACGATTCGACCGCGGCGACCAACGCGACCGTCGAGAACGTCACGTTCTCCGAATCGGCGGCAAACACGACGAACGAGGGTCACCCCGTCATCTGGCAGGGCCAGTCCTTCGAGACGACTGTCGAATATGATCCGCCGGACAAGTCCGGCTACGAGGTCTGTCTCTGGGCGGATACGTCCGAGGTTCAGAGCTGCAAGACGGTCAATCTCGGCGACCCCGCGAACCGCACGTCCGTGACGTTCGAACTGTCGGAGTGGCCGACCGACGAAAACGGGAAGGTGGCCCTCAGCACCGAGTTGCGATTCGACGGTGAGACGCTCGACAGTTCGACCACGGACGTCGTCGTATTGGCCCAAAACGGCAGTTACGACGGCGACAGCCTCCAGAACACGGAGGAACTCGGAATGAACTCGAGCGTACTCTCGGCCGACACCGACAACGATGGCCTGAGAGACGGCCGGGAGATCGAACTCGCCACCGACCCTACTGATCCAGACTCCGACGACGACGGCCTGAGAGACGCACGCGAACTGGAACTCGGCACCGACCCCACCGAAAAAGACACCGACGGCGACGGCCTCACCGACGGCCGCGAAGCCGAACTCGGCACCGACCCCACCGAAAAAGACACCGACGGCGACGGGTTGAGCGACGACACGGAGGTCACGTACGGCACGAACCCGACGAGTTCGAAGTCGCCGTTCACGGTCGCGGTCGGCGTCGTCGTCACGGGAGTGGCCGGCATCATCTTCGCAACGCGTCGATTCGATGGGGGCCTGTTCCAGTGGCGGGCCAACGACCGGAGTATACTCTCGTTCCCGGCGCGGTCCGGGCACAGCGAGTCACCGTCTCAGGAGCAGCAGGACGCCGACGAGGAGCCAGCGACAGAGACACAGCAGGCAGAGACTCCGGGCGTCGCCGCCAATCGGGCCATCGACCCGGACCGCGAGAGGGTACTGCGAATCCTCCAGGAGAGCGGCGGCCGGATTCGTCAGCGGCAGGTCGTCGACGAGACCGACTGGTCGGCGTCGAAGGTGAGTCGCCGACTCTCGAAGATGGAAGACGACGGCCTGATCAGCAAAGTGACCATCGGTCGCGAGAACATCGTGATGCTAGACGACGAGGACCACGGGGCGGACTTCGACGAGACCTGACCGACGCAGCCAGCGCGCGGGACGGACCCAACAGAACTCCCACCCGGCCGTGCAAGTCGGCACCGGGTATCCGGCTTCGAGTTCGACGAGGTCAGCAGACGCGCGGGGACTTCGCTTACCGACGGACAGCCAACACTCCCCGGATTCGGCTGCCAACTGACCGCCGGCCTCAGTCGTCGCGCGCTGCTAGCGTCCGGAACTGTTCGCGGGTGGCGTCGACATCCAGGTTCGGCGCAGTGACTGAATCAGACGTGACGACCCGGGGGACGGCGTCGGCGTCCAGTTCCTGGAACCGCGTCGAAGCCGCCCGAACCGCGTCGCTGTGCCCGGAGCCCGTGAACTCGGCTTCGAACTGGTCAGTGGGCTCCACGCCAGCCTCGGACGCGAACCGAGCGAGCGCGTCTGGTTGCGCCCACGCCTCCCGCTCCGGCGGCTGATTCGCGAACACGTACTCGAAGTACTCCCAGTAGGCGTCCGGGTCGACGTGCCACGCGGCGAGTCCGGCGCGGGACGCGCGCGGGGCGTCCTCGCCGAGGAACGGTTCGTCGCCGTCGTACGCAACAGACCGGAACTCGAGCGCGACGTCCCCGGACGCGACGAACTCGGCGACGAGTTCGGGGAGGCCCGTCCGAACGAATTCCCGCGTGTACGGACACTTCCAGCTCCCGTAGACTGTCGCGACCGGCGCGTCCGACCGCGCGCTCATCGTGGCGTACTCGTAGTCCGCGGGCGCGTCGGGAATCGGCGTCTCGGCTGCGAACACGTCCGGCTCCGTGATGTCGACGTCCGTCGCTTCCGGACCGTTCGAAGTCGTGCCGTTTTCGGGCGTTGTGTCGCTTGTTTGCGTATCGTTTCGCGTCGTCTGTGCTGGCTCCTCGGCCGAGGACTCCGAGTCGTCGAACGCGCCTGTGAGACTCGCACAGCCGGACAGCGACCCGGTGAGCCCGGTCGCCGCGAGGGCCAGCGCGTAGCGGCGTGTCGTCTCGTGCACGTCCCACACCAGAACTCCCCGCTGGTTTATTACTCAGTTTGTAAACGTCCACCGCCACAGCCGACCACCTCGTCCGTTCCCCCAGCCACGCGTACGCCCCGAATTTCGGCCTCTAACACCTGTATATCCAGTGATTAGACTGAATATAGTAATGGACCGGCCGGGTGTTGCCAGAATCGAGTCCGCATCGAACCCTGTCAGGGCCGCGGTGCGGTAAGGGCACACGACCATGCACGACACAGACAGTTCGATTCCCGTCAGTACGCGGATCGAATACGGCCGCTCGAGTTGGACCACTAACGATCAGCCCCCCGTTGTGGGGTGGACGTGATGTGTGGAATTATCGCCTGCGTCGGTAGCGGCCGGACGGTCCCGACGCTGCTCGACGGGCTCGACAACCTCGAGTACCGGGGCTACGACTCCGCGGGCGTCGCAGTCCAGAACGGCGCGGGCGTGTCCGTGTACAAGCGCGCCGGCTCCGTCTCGGACATCAAAGACGATATCTCGCGGGCCGCGCCGGACGGCGACGTCGGCATCGGTCACACGCGGTGGAGCACCCACGGACCACCGACTGACGCCAACGCCCACCCCCACACTGACGGTGCCGGTGACGTCGCCGTCGTCCACAACGGCGTCATCGACAACTACCAGACCCTCCGCTCGGAGCTCGAGGACCGCGGCGTCGAATTCACCAGCGACACGGACACGGAAGTCGTGCCGCACCTGTTCGCCGAGCACCTCGAGGACTACGCGGACACCGAGACGGCGTTCCGGCGCACCATCGAGACCATCGAGGGCAGTTACGCCATCGCCGCAGTCGTCGACGGCGAGGACGCGGTGTACGCCGCGCGGAACGGGACGCCACTCGTCGTCGGCGTCGACGACGACAGGTACTTCCTCGCGAGCGACGTGCCGGCGTTCCTCGAGTACACGCAGGACGTCGTGTTCCTGGAAGACGGCGACGTCGCGGTCGTTCGCCCGGACGACATCGCCACGAAGAACGTGAGCGGCGACTCGGTCAACCGCGCCGTGGACCGCGTCGACTGGGACCCCCAGGAGACGGGGAAGGGCGCCTACGACCACTACATGCTCAAGGAGATCAACACCCAGCCGACGGCCCTCAAGCAGACCATCGAGGGGCGCCTCGACGTCGAGGACGCGACGGTCGACATCGAGGACTTCGACAGGGGAACCTTCTCGGAGTTCGACCGAGTGCAGTTCGTCGCGTGCGGGACCTCCTACCACGCCGCGCTGTACGGGTCGAAGCTCCTCGACGACGTCGGCGTCGACTCGACGGCCTACCGCGCGAACGAGTACGACACGAACACCGGGCCGGCGTGCCCCGACACCCTCGTGGTCGCCGTCACCCAGAGCGGAGAGACCGCTGACACGCTCAAGGCGATGCGGTACGCCGAAGCTGACGGCGCGACGACGCTCGCCGTCACCAACGTCGTCGGGTCGACCGCTGCACGCGAGGCGGACCACTCGATGTTCATCCGTGCCGGCCCCGAGATCGGGGTGGCCGCGACCAAAACGTTCTCCTCGCAGGTCGTCTCGCTTGCGTTGCTGTCCCGGCAGTTCGCGATGGACTTCCCGGACGCATCGCCGCGTGCGGACTTCGACGAACTCGCAGAAGCGCTCGCACGACTTCCGAGCGACGTGGAGACGGTCCTCGACCAGTCGAACGCCCGCACCATCGCGAACCGCTACGTCAACGACGACGCGTTCTTCTTCATCGGGCGGGACCTCGGATTCCCGGTCGCGAAGGAGGGCGCGCTCAAGTTCAAGGAGATCACCTACCAGCACGCCGAAGGGTTCACGTCCGGCCGCCTCAAGCACGGCCCGCTCGCGCTGGTGACGCCGTCGACGCCGCTGTTCGCCATCGTCACGGGCCGGCACAACGAGAAGACGCTGACGAACGCCAAGGAAGCAAAGAGCCGGGGGGCGCCGATCGTGCTCGTCACGGACGACCCCGACGCGCACTCGGACCTCGCAGACGTCGGGCTCGAGGTCCCCTCCACGCACCCGCTGCTTGAGGGACTCCTGGCGAACGTTCAGTTGCAACTGCTGGCGTACCACGCGGCCGACCAGCTCGGCCGCTCGATAGACAAACCCCGGAACCTCGCAAAGAGCGTCACCGTGGAATGACGCCCCGGAGGAGACGGTGAACAAAGAGCTGTTCGGCGTGTTCGGCGGTCGGACAGCATTCGAGCGCGTCCGGTCGCCCGCAGCGTTCGACCGCGTCGTCGAGGGCCCCGCAGTCACGGTCGGCGTTCGGGACGACGGGCTGGACGTTCCCGGATGGACGCAGGTCGAGTCCCGGGACGACGGCTGCTGCGTGGTCTGGGGAGAGGCGTACGTGCCGGATTCGGACTCCGACCCGGCGACCTGGCTGCTCGACCAGTACCCGAGTCTGGGCGCGAAAGCGCTGTCCGCGCTGAACGGTTCCTTTCTCGCTGTCGTGGACGACGGCTTCCGGCCGGTCGTCGCGGGCGACCCGCTGCGGACGCGGGAGTGCTTCTTCACGGACCTGGAGGAGAATCGGGTCTTCGGGACGGACCCGACGACAGTGGTGAACCTGCTTGAGGACCCGAGTCCGTGCCGGCGATCGCTCGTGGAGTTCGTGCACCTGGGCGTCGTGCTCGGGGACCGCACGCTCTTCGAGGACGTGGCGCGCGTGCCGTTCGACGGCTACCTCGAACCCGACGACTCCGGGGCGCTGGACAGGTTCGTCTACGACGCGCGGGAGTTCAACTACGCCGATTCGCTGGCCCGCCGCCTGCAGCGCGCAATCGACCGGCGGAGCGGCCAGCCCGGACGGACCGGCGTCATGCTCAGTGCGGGCTACGATTCCCGGGTACTGCTCGCGGAACTCGACGACGTGGACCGCTGTTACACAGTCGGCCGTCCGGACAGCGACGAGGTGTCGGTCTCACGGCAGCTCGCCCACCAACACGGCGCGGACCACCACGTCCTCGACCCGGCCGACGGGTACCTGAACACGCGCCCGGAGACGATCCAGTACGGACAGAGCATCAAGGAATCCCTGCAGGTGCACCAGGCCGTCGACGGCGCCCACATCGACGTCGACTCCCTCCACCACGGATTGTTGTTCGACACGCTCCTGTCCGGCCACTTCCTCCCGCGGCGGACCATCGACGTCCTGGACTACACGTTCCCGCTCCGGGGGCTCGAATCGGACCCGGACGTCGCGGAGACGCTCCTGTTCGACAACTTCGGGTTCTGGACGATCAGCGACCTCGTCCCGTCGGGGACCGTCTCGCCCCCCGAGGACAGCGTCGAGTTCTGCCGGGACGCGATCGAGACCCAGTACGACCGGCTCGCCGACCGGTTCGACTCGCCGTACGACGCCATCGCGGCCATCGGCATCCAGAACCAGCCGGCTGTGCCGTTCCACACGCACCTCGCCGACAACTCGTTTGCGACGTTCCTCGCGGCCGACGCGGAACTAGTCGACTGGCACCTCAACACGCCGCCCGAACACCGGAACAAGCGAACCTACCGGCGCGCACTCGAACAGGTCGACGCGTCCCTGCTGTCGCCGCGGCCGCCGGACCGCCCCCACGATAGCTACCAGCTGAATCAAATAGAGCAGTTCCTCCGCCGAGTGCTCCCCGGAGTCACGGCCTTCGAGTCGCCGTGGCCGGACCGCGCCGAACAGTACGACCGCAGCGACCTCGACGACCGCCTGTTCGACGAGGGGAGCGACCTCCGCGAGTTCCCGCCGCGCCTGAAACTCCGCCTGCACGACGCGGTCTGTTGGTTCGATTCGATCGCCGACGGGACGCACGTCGACCCGGTCGACGTCTTCTCCTCGCCCCTCGAGACGCGGTAGCGGCGCTGGGTTCGACGCACCACCCCGCGCTCGTCAGTCGCCGTCGGCCTCCCGCGGCGGGGCGGCGGCTTGCTCTCGAACCCCGACGGATTCCTTGACCCGGAGATACTCGGTCAGTTTGGGCGACCCTGCCCCAGCTATCGCTTCGGGTCTCGACTGACACCACACGTCCCGAACCGTAGATTCTGCCGAGCGAAGCGCGCCCGATCGGGGAGCGACAAGAGCGTGTCTCCCCCTCGAGGCTGAGTGGTGGTCAGAGGAACCCGTCGTCCGTCGTCGTGTTGTTCGCAGTCGTCGAAGTGTTGTTCGTCGTCGTAGTCGTGGTGTTGCCCGTCGTGGTGGTGGTGTTGTTCGTGGTGTTCGTGGTGGTCGTGGTGTTCGTGGTGGTCGTGGTGGTCGTGGTGTTCGTGGTGGTCGTGGTGGTTGTCGACGTGGTGTCGTTCGTCGTGGTGGAAGTCGTCGTGTCGTTCGTCGTGGTGGTCGTGTTGTTCGTGGTCGTACTCGTCGTGTTGTCCGTCGTGGTGGTCGTGTCGTTCGTCGTTGTGGGCATATTCTCCGTCGTCGTCGGTCCCGCCGTCGTATTCGTCGGGGGTTGGTCAGTGGTGTCGGTCGGTCCGCTCGTCGTGGATTGGTCCGTTCCGGTCGACGGCTGGTCCGTCGTGTTCGGCGACGTCGTCGTCGGTGCAGACGTCGTTCCCTGGTCGGCGTCGTCGCCACCGCCGAGAACCGGGAGCGCGCCCGCGCCGGCGACAGAGAGGACGATGCCGACGACGAAGAACACCGCGCCTGCCGCGAACAACCACCGCTGGAACTGGGCCCGTGACGGGTCACGGTCCCGGACTGGCCCCGCGAGACGTCGCCGCACCCGTTCCGCAACGTTGCCGAATGGCCCGGGAAGCGACCCGAGGAAGTGCGTCACTTCGATGGGGTCCAGCGCACCGGTGACGAACGCGGCGAGCGTGAACACGACGAGTCCGACCGGCGGGACGACCACTATCGCGAGCACGTCGCTCGGAATTGCCCGGGCGACCACGAACAGCACGGGCGCCGTGACCGCGACGGTCGCCAGCGTGCGGGCGAGACGGATGTCCGCGAACGGGTCGAACCCGATACTGCGCGCGCTCCAGACGTGGAACCACAGCATCGACCCGTAGGCCGTCGTGGTCGCGACCGCCGCGCCGGTCATCCCGAACCGGGGGATGAGCAGGGCGTTCAACGCGACGTTCAGCGTGGCCGCCGTTGCGGTGCCGATGACGAGCGAGCGGAGGTCCCCGCTCCCCTGCCCGATGCTGAGGATCGGGCGCGCGACGGCGAACCCGAACGCACCCGGCAGGAGGATGTACAGCGGCACGATGCCGGCGAGGAACTCCTGGGAGTACAGCACTGGGACGACGATGGGTGCGAGTACGGCGATCCCCAGCCCCATCAGCAGCGTGAGCAGGGTGGTGTACCGCGTGATCCGGGCGGACATCGCCTTGATGCGCGCGTAGTCGTCGCGCTCGAACAGTTCGCTCGTGGACTGGAGCAACACCGTCTGGAGGGCCACGGGGACGAACCAGAGGAACTCGGCGAACAGCAACGCGACCTTGTAGTAGGCGGCCGCCGTCTCGCTCTCGAACACGCGGAGCAGGATGACGTCGACGTGGTACAGCGACGTCAACAGCAGGATGAGCACGACGCTGAGGCTGTTGAAACTCAGCATCTCGCGACGCGGGAGGCCGCTCGTCGACGACGAGACGACCTTCCACAGCGACACGCGCCGCGAGAGGAAACCGAGGCCGACGAACCCGACGAGGACGCTGGTCAGGATGTGGCTCGCGAGCACGCCCTCGACGCCGTACCCGAGTGCGACGAGTGCGACCGCACCGACGAGAAATCCGGACTTGTAGAGCACGCGCAACGACTCCGAGTACTGCTCGAGTTTGAAGCCCATGAGCGCGCGGCGGACGTACGCGCGGAACTGGGCGGTGACGACGAGCACGGCGAGCAGCCGCAGGTACAGCCCCAGGTTGTCCGCGTCGACGAACCGCCCGATGAGGTTCGTGGACGCGACCAGCCAGAGTCCAACGGCGCCCACGAGCGCGGCCGCCGTCGCGTACCGCAGGTAGAACCCGAGGACGCGTTCCTCCCAGTTCCGGCGGTCCCGGTTCTCCGAGAGGAACTTCCGCACGCCGTCCGTGACGCCCGTGCTGACGAGTGTCATGTAGAGGCTGAACAGCGAGAACAGGAACACGTAGCTCCCGTACGGCTCCGCTCCGAGGTAGCGGACCAGCAGCGGCGACCCGACGATGCCGACCACGAGCACGAACACCTTGGCGGCCACGACGAAGCTGAAGCCAGTTGTGACGCTCCGTGACACACGTCTACGCCACCCCCGGACGTTCTGGTGGCGCCCAGTCCACGTTCAGCGGCCGGTTGTTCGCGCCGTTCATCGGTCTCGAGTCACCGATTCCCCGGGCCGCGTCGTCGCCCCGGATGAGAGTTTTACGCCCGCGTTCAGACTGGTGTTGATGCCGGTTTTCGCCCCGTCGCCGACGACGACCCCGAACTTCCGGCGACCCGTGTCGACCGCGTCGCCTTTCACGTGCACGCGGACGGACTGGTCGTCGTGCCGGAGGTTCGCGACGTTCGTGCCCGCCCCGAAGTTCACGTCCCTGCCGAGAACGCTGTCCCCGACGTACGAGAGGTGGCTGACGCTCGTGTCGGCCATCACGACGCTGTTCTTGATTTCCACCGCGTGCCCGACCTCGACGCCGCGTCCGAGGAGCGTGGCGCCGCGGACGTACGCGTTCGGTCCGACCGACGCTCCCTCGCGGACGAGTACGGGGCCTTCGAGGACGGCGCCCGAATCGACGGTGGCGCCCGGCTCCACGGCGACGGCGCCGCGAACCGTAGCGTCCTCGTGCACGTCGCCGTCGAGTCGCTGGGCGAGCCGGCCGAGGCGGCGCTCGTTCGCCTCCAGGAGTTCCCACGGCCGCCCGACGTCCAGCCAGCGGTCGAACTCGACGGGGGTCACGTCGAACGAGTCGGCGACGCTCGCGAGGACGTCAGTCAGTTCGCGTTCCCCGCGTTCGCTCTCCTCGACCTCCAGCCACCGGAGTGCTCGCTCGGGGAAGACGTACGCGCCCGCGTTCGCCATCCTGCTGTCGGGGTTCGCCGGCTTCTCGACGACTTCCGTGACCACGCCGCCGTCGGTGGTGAGAACGCCGTAGTTCGATGGGCGCTCGACTTCGTAGGCGGCGACGCTCGGCGACCGCTCGACGAGCCGCTTGACGTCCCGCGCCGCGTAGAGGTTGTCGCCGTTGAGTACGAGGAAGTCACCGTCGATCGTGCGACGCGCGGTGTCGACGGCGTCGGCCGTGCCGTCGGTGGCCCCCTGTTCGACGTACAGCACGGGGACGGTGCGATAGCTGTCGCCGAAGAACTCGCGAACGGTGTCCGACTCGTACCCGACGACGAACACGAGTTCCTCGGCGCCGGCTTCGACGGCCGCGTCGGCGACGTGTGCGAGGAGTGGTCTGTCGGCGACTGGGAGCATCGGTTTCGGATGGCTGTCTGAGAGCGGTCGTATACGAGTACCACGTCCTGCAGCCAGAATTACGGCCTGCATCGTTGTACGATTCACTACCGGGCGGGCGGGTTTCATTATAAGCAATATAAGGTGATCTGCCGGCGTTTCCCGGTTGTTCGGCCTCGCTGGGCGTTTCCGAGCGGCGGGACGCGGACCGATTCGACCCGGAGAAAATAGTTCCGAAAAGGGGAGGCGGTTCGGAAGGGCGGGCGGTCCGGTGTTCGACGCCACCAAGCGTCCCCAGACCGTCCCACGAGAGACGACGACGGCCACCATTCTTACTATACAGTTGGTAAACCCGCTCGGAGTCGTGGGATCGCCCGTCGCTTCGGCGGCCGTCTCCCGGCCGAACTGCTTACACGCGTGCTAAATTCCTGAACGGTCGGGGGTGTACTTGAACGGGGGCGCACAACGGATTGCCAGCCAATGCCCGACCTGACAGCCTTACAGCGCGACATCTTGTTCGCAGTTGCAGGACTGGACTCGCCGAACGGCCAGGAGATTCGACGCGAACTCGCCGAGACCCAGGGCCGGAACGTGCTCTCCGGGCACATCTACATCACACTCGGACAGCTCGTCGACAAGGGGCTGATAACGAAGCGGGCGCGGGACGGCCGGTCGAACGAGTACTCGCTCACCGACCGCGGCGACAGGTGGCTGCGGGACCGACTCCAGTGGGAGGACGCCTACGTCTCCCTCAAGCGCGTCGAGGGTGTATGACGCGACGTCGGCCGCCGGAACGATGACCGAGGTTCGCACGCTGTTTACGGACCCCAAGACGGTCGCCTTCGAGGGCGCGTACGGCACCTGGCTGGTGTCCGGCGTCGCCACCAACCGGATTCGGGACCTGGTCGTGAACGCCGACGGCCTACGCGCTGTCCGCGACGAACTCGCGGCACAGGTCGAGGACGCAATCGTCGTGTTCGTGTCCGCGACGGACGAGGGCGGCCGCCTCGCGGCGTTCCGGAGCGTGACCAGCAGCCGGGACGTCTTCTACCTGGAGGCCTCGGACGGGACAATCGTGCTCACCGACCACTACCGGAACGCGGTGAGCCAGCTCGACCCCGCCGACCGGACCGTCGACCGGAACGCGGTCGTGGACCACCTCCTGTTCGGGTCGCCGGTGGAGCCGTCCACGTTCGTCGTCGAGATCGGGCGGCTCGGCCGCGGCGAATGCATGCACTGGAACGGCGTCGACCGCGAGTGGACGCGGACGCTCGTCGACAGACTGGACACCGTCGAGCGGTACAGTCAACGCGAGGCAGTCGGCGAACTCGACGACGCGCTCGCGAACGTCGTCCGCGTCGGCGTCCGCCCCGACGCCCGATCGATGCTCTCGGGCGGAGTCGACTCCACCCTCCTCGCGTCGTATCGGCGCGACTCGCCCCGCCCCGTGCAGGTGACTGTCGACGCGCCGGAGTACCAGCCCGGAGTCGACGCCGGTCGCGAGGCTGCCGACCTGCTCGACGCGTCCCGCGACGTCGTCTCGCTGTCGGGGAGCGCGTTCCTGGACTACCTCGAGTCGACCGTGGACGCGCTCGGACTGCCGCCCCGGTACAAACAGACCGTGCTCGTCTCGGCGGGATTGCAGTCGCTTGACCCCGGCCAGTACGTCGACGGCCAGGGGTCGGACCCGCTGTTCGGGCTGCCGGGCGTGAAGGCCGCGCGAATCGCCGACTGGACTGCGCCCCTGCTCGAGTCAAGTGTGGTCTCGCGCGCCGCCGACGCCGCTCCGGGCGACGTAACCGACGTCTACGATGCACTCGCTACTCGGCGGCGACAGCTTGCCCGGCCGGTCGCGAACCCGAAGTCGTTCGCGCAGACCCTCGCAGCCGACGTCGACCCCGACGCAGTCGCGGAGATATTCGACCCGCAGGTCGTCAGAGACCGTGCCCGCCGGCGCGTCGAGTACGCCGCCGAACGCGCGCGCTGGACGCGGAGTCGACGTTCGCGAGACAGGCAGCGACCGGGCACCTCGTGGAGTTTCTCTCCCACGACGCGGCGAATCGGCGGCGGCAGCTCGGATTCGGGCGGGGGCAGGACGTCGTCGCGCCGTTCCGCACGCGACGGGTCGCGCGAACCGCAATCGCGGTCCCGCCCGAGCGGCGATACGTGCAGGGGCTCCGTGCCGTGGGCGCGCTCTCGTCGAAGTACATCCCGAAGACGCTGCTGTCGCGGCGCCTCCCGGAGTTCAGCGGTCCACGGGAAACCGGCGACAGTTCGGTCCCCGTAGCGCGGTACCTGACCGACGGCCCGCTGCAGTCGGCCGTCGAGCGCTACGACCCGCCCGCGTTCCTCGCGCCCGCGAGCTACGAGCGCCACGTCCAGTCCGACGGGTCGCTGACGTGGGAGTTACTGACGTACAGCGTCTGGCGCGACCGAGTCCTCCGCGAACCCGACCTCGGACTCGTCCCGGGAACCGAGCGACGCTACCTGCGGTTGCCGATGGAGCCGGCGCCACCACCGACCTGAACCGCGAGAGGCGCTCCAGTTCGGTGCGCAGGTGCGGGAGTCGACGCCCCGCGGGTTCGAGGATCGGACGCTGTAGGTGCGAGTGTCAGAAGCTGACCCGGAAGCAGGACTCGACCGCAGACCCAGCGCTTGGGTCGGTTCGATGAACGGACGCGAAAAATTCGGCGGTTCTCCGAACGTCGAGGGCGGCCTAGCTCGTCCCGTTCTCGGTTTCGACGTCTATCGTGACCTGGTCGCCGTCCTTCAGGACGTACGTGCTCGGGTCGACCGATTCACCGTTCACTTCGATGGTGAACGACGTGCCGGGGTCGCTGCGCTCGTAGGTCGTGTTGTCGTACGTGATGCTGTCCTCGGTGACGTTGATGCCAGCGAGGGTGCTCATGCCGTACTCGATGGTCACGCTCCACGAATGCGCGTGCCACAGCGGCGCAGAGTCGCCCTCGAAGTGGAAGTGCTGGTTGTGGCCGGGCGTCTCGTATTTGGGCTTGCTGAAGTTCACGTTCTCGCCGTCGACAGTCATGTTCACGTGGCCGTGGACGTGCAGTTCGTCGTGGTCGATGTGGTCGCCGGGGACGGACTGATCGAGCGGGTGCGTGATCGCGACGACCCAGACCTCGTCGCCCTGCTGGAGGACGTACTCGTCGGCGTCGACGGATTCACCGTTCACGCGCACCGCGACGTTGGTGTCGTTCTCGGTGTCCTGGTACGTCGTCCCCTCGTACTCGATACCGTTCTCTGTGACGTTCACGCCGAGTTTCGACAGCCCCTCGGCGAGCGTGACGTCCTCGTCTGTTCGCTGCCACTCCGCGGTTGCGCCCGCGTCTTCGATCCAGAACGACGAGGTATCGTTGGCCTCCGAGGCCGCAGACACGTCGAGGCGTTCGTCGTCGACGACGACCGCCATCCGCCCGCTCGCTGCCGCCGAACGGGTCTCACCGTCGCTCGTGCCGTTGTCCGTGTCGGACTGGGTCGTCGTCTGGCCCGTGTCGGACTGGGTCGTCTGTTCTTCGGTCGGTTGCGTAGTCGAAGCGTTCGTTTCTGTCTGCGTGGGCTGTTCCCCGGACGTGCCGAACCCGGCACAGCCCGCAGTGACCATCAGAACGGCCACTCCGATGACAATTCCGTAGCGTCTCACAGTCGGCTGGCTATCAGCCATGCTGTGTTCGCCGGCCCGTAGCGTGTTTATTATCTGCCTGTTAGGCAGCCGGCTTACGAGCAGTGTAAACCAGTTCGTCGACGCAGCGACCGGTGGCCGCCACACCTCCCCCCGCCGAACGCGGCTTACCCCTCGTATAGTAAAACGGGAGGGGTGTGTACCTTCCCCCGTTCAAATGCCGACTGTCAGCGTCGTGGTCCCGACGTACAACCGGGCGCGCATGCTCCACCGGAGCGTCGAGAGCGTGCTCGCACAGACCTTCGAGGACTTCGAGTTGATCGTGGTCGACGACGGGTCGACGGACCACACGAGGAACGTGACGAACAGCTACGACGACGACAGACTCACCTACATCCGGCACGAGACGAACCGGGGCGCGAGTGCCGCCCGGAACACCGGAATCGAGCACGCCTCCGGCGAGTACATCGCGTTCCTCGACTCCGACGACGAGTGGCTGCCCCGGAAGCTGGAACGCCAGGTCGCAACGCTGGAACGCCGGCCGCCGGAGTGGGTCGCGGTCTACTGTGGCGTGGAGATCGCCGACGACGCCGGCGTCCTCACGGAGTTCGCCAGAGCGGCCGGCCTGTGCCGGCTGGCGGAAACGGAGGGCGCGGAGGGCGGCGCCGAGCTCGTGAAGGACGTGCTCCTCGACCGACTCCACACGAGCGCCGGCTCGACGCTCCTCGTGAAGGCGAACGTCGTCGACGCAATCGACGGGTTCGACGATTCCTTCCAGCGGTTCCAGGACCCCGAGTTCCTGATTCGCGTGCTCCGCCAGGGGAAACTCGCGTACGTCGACGAGACGCTCGTGCACCGGTACGACACGGGGCGACCCCCAGCATCGATCATCGAGCGCTCGGACCGAAAGTACCTCGCGAAGTTCTCGGACACTGTCGACGCCCTCGAGCACGACGGCCACGACGTTCGAGGCGTCCACCACCGCTTCCTCGCGAAGTTCTACTTCCAGGACGGGCAGTTCCGCGAGGCACTCCGACACACGCGACGAGCGTCGGTTCCGGGCGTCCGCCAGTTTCCCGGACTGCTCCAGGCTGTCGTCTCCGGCGTTACGCCGTCCAGTCCGTGACCGGCGGTCGGCGACCGTTCTCAGCGTATTCGGCCACTGTTCGCGCAACATCCTCCCGGTCAACCTAATTTAAGTGCGTTCGGCCGCTTTTGTCCGAGTAGCTTGACAGTCGACCGCTCGAGGTCTGACGACTCCGGCCCGGGAACGACTCGCCGGCGTCGCGAGCACGTGGTCGCCGTCCTGGAGCGCGAGAAGACGCCGATGACGATCGACCAGCTCACCGACTACGTCGTCGAGTGGGAGGCCGAGCGCTCGACTGCGCAGTCGCCGGACCGACGCCAGGTCAGGACGGAACTCCACGACGTCGACCTGCCGGCCCTCGACGACAGGGGCGTCATCGAGTTCAACAGCCGGGAGGGACTGGTCGGCCACCACGACGCGGAATCCGACTCACCGGTCAGCACCGAGGCGTCGACACCCACCGACTCGGAGCAGCCGGGTGACCGACGGCGGTGGCGACCGTTGCTCGCCACGCTGGGCGTGACGCTCTCGGCGACCGTCCTCGCTGCCCTCGTTCTCGGGGAAACGGTTGCGGCCGTCCTGGTCGGTGTGCTGGTCGGGGTCGCCTCGGTCGGTGCGGCCGTCTATCGGCTGGCCCGGCGTCCCGACGCGGGCGGGTCGTGACACGGCGCGGGGCGCCGTCCGGTATTCTAACAAACTCATAATAAAGCCAGTCTGGCGCGGACGAGCGCATAGTGCCAGTACTAAGCAAGCGAACGGCCCCCGTACGCCAGTGCGATGGACCGCAGTCGGGCACAACTCGGCACCGAAGCGAGTGCTGCCGTGGTCGAAGCGGCGCCGACTGCCGTCCTCGTCGTAGCATCGCCGAGCACTGGTGTGGTTGCACCGACGCCGGGGTGGTCGCGGCATGACTCAGTCCAGGCAGTCCCCCGACCACATCTCGATTGCGGCCCCCGACATCGGCACCGAAGAGACCGAACGCGTCGTCGACGTCCTCGAGTCCGGGCAGCTCGCGGAAGGCAGCGAGGTGGAAGCGTTCCAGTCGGAGTTCGCCGACCAATCGGGCGCTACCCACGCCGTCGCCACGTCGAACGGAACGACGGCCCTCCACGCCGCGCTGGAAGCCGTCGGCGTCGGCGACGGCGACACGGTCGTGACGACGCCGTTCTCGTTCGTCGCGAGCGCGAACGCGATCCGGCTCGCGGGCGCCGAACCCACGTTCGCGGACGTCGATCCGGAGACGTACACGCTCGACCCCGACGAGGTAGTGGAACGCATCCGCGCCGAAGCCGGCGGCGTCGACGCGATTCTGGCCGTCCACCTCTACGGACTCCCCGCTGACGTCGACGCACTCGAGGCGGTCGCCGACGACCACGACGTACCGCTCGTCGTCGACGCCGCGCAAGCCCACGGGGCACGGTACGACGGCAATCCCGTGGGTACGCACGGGGACGTCGCGTGCTTCTCGTTCTACCCGACGAAGAACATGACCACTGGCGAGGGCGGGATGATCACGACCGACGACCAGGACATCGCGAGGAACGCCGCGCGCTTCGTCAATCACGGCCGCGACCGCGCCGGCTACGAGCACGTCGACGTCGGACACAACTTCCGGTTGACGGACATCGCCGCCGCAATCGGCCGGACGCAACTCGAGAAGCTCCCCGAGTACAACGAAGCGCGCCGGCGGAACGCGGCGATGCTCGACGAGCTGCTGGCCGACACGAACCTGGTGACGCCGACCGAGCCGAACGGCCGCAGGCACGTCTACCACCAGTACACCGTACGGTGTGGGAACCGGGACGAGGTGTCGTCCGCCCTCGAAGCCAACGCGATCGACACCGGCGTCTACTATCCGATCCCGATCCACGAACAGCCGGCGTTCGATCACGTCGACTGCGACGCGCCGGTCGCGGAGACGGTCGCCGACCAGGTGCTCTCCCTGCCCGTCCACCCCGGCCTCTCGGACCGCGACCTCGAGCGGGTCAGTCGGGTGCTCTCCGAAGAGGTGACAGTCGCCCATGTCTGAACATCCCGTCCGCGCGGGCGTCGTCGGCGTCGGCAGCATGGGGCAGAACCACGCACGCGTCTACGATTCGCTGTCCGGCGTCTCGCTCGTCGGCGTCGCGGACGCGGACGAGTCGCAGGCGGCCGCCGTCGCGGCAGCCTGCGGAACGACCGCGGTCGAAGACGACGTGCTGTTCGAGCAGACTGACGTCGTCTCCATCTCGGTGCCGACGCAGTACCACTACGACATCACGCGGCGCGCACTGGAGGCCGGGGTCGACGTGCTCGTCGAGAAGCCGTTCGTCGCCGAGCCAGCGGAGGGCCGGGAGCTCATCGAGTGCGCCGAACGGAACGATGCGATAATCCAGGTCGGTCACGTCGAGCGGTTCAATCCGGTCGTGGAGGCCCTCGAACGCATCGTCTCGAACCTCGACGTCATTGCGACGCACGCGCAGCGCCTGAGTCCGCCGCCGGACCGGGACATCGACGACACGGCGACGATGGACCTCATGATCCACGACATCGACCTGGTGCGGACGCTCGTCGACGGATCCGTCGAATCCTGTGGCGCGTTCGGCGCCGCGAACGGCCGCTACGCCGTCGGCACCCTGCAGTTCGACTCCGGCGTGGTGTCGAACCTGACCGCGAGCCGGGTGACCCAGGAGGAAGTCCGCCAGCTCACCGTCTCCGCGAAGACGTGCCGCGTGAAAGCGGACCTGCTCGAGCAGACGGTCGAGATTCACCGTGATTCGGCGGCCGAGTTCGCCGACGACATCGGGGACGTCGACTGCCGCGGCGAGGACGTCGTCGAGCAGATCGCCGTCCAGGACGCGGAACCACTCGAGCGAGAGCTCCGAGCGTTCGTGGAGGCCGCCCGCGCCGGTGCGGAGCCGCGCGTGACCGGCGAGGACGGCCTCCGCGTGCTGGAGATTGCCCACGCGGTCGAGAGCGACCGCGTCCACGGCGAGCGTCGGTCGGATCGGTCCGAAGTCATGCCGAGCTGAGGGTCAATCCCCGCTCAGTCACGGAGTTTCGCTTAACGGTACTGTAACGCGGCGCTTATCGGATTTATAGTGAAGGCGTCTACGTGCCTGTCCCCGACACGTCATGACTGGCAGTACGACGTTCGAACACCAATCGCGTCAGAGATGGCCTGTCGCCACGGACGCGTCCGTCGAGGGACGACGGCAGACGCAGCGAGACACATGACGGTGCCAACGACCGGCGCCGACTGTGCGATAGATCCCGACGCCACTGTCGGCTACGAGTACGACGGCGCGTCCGAAGCCGCGCAGCTCGGAGACGACGCGCGGGTCCGCTCCGGCACGATAATTTACGCCGACGTCGAGGTCGGCGACCGGTTCCGGACCGGCCACAACGCGGTCGTTCGGGAGGACACGACAATCGGGGACGACGTCCTCGTCGGTACGAACGTGGTCGTCGACGGGCGGACGACTATCGGGTCGAACGTGAGCATGCAATCGGGCGTATACGTCCCCCGGAACACGGTCGTCGGCGACGACGTGTTCCTCGGGCCGTACGCGGTCCTGACGAACGACCCGTACCCGCTCCGGGAGGAGGTCGAGAACGTCGGCCCCACCATCGAACCCGGGGCATCGGTCGGCGCGAACGCGACGCTGCTCCCGGACGTCACCGTGGGAGCGGACGCATTCGTCGCGGCCGGCGCAGTCGTGACCCGGGACGTTCCCCCGAACACGCTCGCAGTCGGCGCGCCCGCCGAGTACCGCGAACTACCCGAGGTCCTCGACGGAGGGAACGGCCGATGACCAGCGCGCTCGACGAACGCGTGAAGCTCTACGAATCGGATCTCGCGGCGGACCGCCAGCGCTCCGTGTTCGTCTCGGGACAGGTGCCCGTCGGCGTGTACGGACTCGGGAAGATGGGGCTCCCGCTCGCGGCGGTGTACGCGGAAACCACTGGCAACGTCGCGGGCGTGGACGTCGACCCCGAGGTGGTGCGGTCCGTGAACCGCGGCGAGAATCCAATACAGGGGGAGCCCGGTCTGGATAGCCTCGTCCGGGAGAACGTCGTCGAGGGGGCGCTCGAAGCATTCACTGACGGCGAGAGCGTCGCCGAGGACGTCAGCATCCACGTCGTCATCGTCCCGACGCTCGTCGACGACGACGACAAGCCGGACCTGTCGGTCGTCAAGAGCGTCGCGGCGGACATCGCGGCCGGACTCGAGCGTGGCGATATGGTCGTCTTCGAGTCGACGCTCCCGCCGCGGTCGTGCCGGGACGAACTGCTCCCGCTGCTAGAGGACCGCAGCGGGCTCGACCGCTCGGAGTTCGGCCTGGCGTTCTGCCCGGAGCGGACGTCCAGCGGCCGCGCGCTCCGAGACGTCCGCGGCGCCTACCCGAAGGTCGTCGGCGGCATCGACGGCGAGAGCACGCGCGTCGCAGAACTGATCTACGGGGAACTCACGAACAACGACGTGATTCCCGTCGCGGACGCCACCACGGCGGAGGCCGTGAAGGTCTTCGAGGGCGTCTACCGCGACGTCAACATCGCGCTCGCGAACGAACTCGGACGGCACGCCGACGAACTCGGTATCGACGTCGTCGACGCCATCGAGGCCGCGAACACGCAGCCGTTCTGCGAAATCCACACGCCCGGCGCGGGCGTCGGCGGGCACTGCATCCCGTACTACCCGCACTTCCTCATCCAGCGATTCGAGACGCCCAGCCACCTCATGGAAACCGCACGGGAGACGAACGAGATGATGCCGCTGTACACGACAGAGCTCGCGCTCAACGGCCTCCGCGAAGCGGGCGTCCCGCCGAGTGAGGCTGACGTGGCGGTACTCGGGTTGACGTACCGACCAGGAATCGCCGAAATCCGTTCGACGCCCGCGCTCCCGATCGTCGAACACCTCAACGACGTGGGCGCGGACGTCACCGCCGTGGACCCCGTCCTCGACGACTACACGGCGTTCGAGGACGTCGGCGCGACCGTCGAGTCAGTGACCCGGCTCGAAGACCACACGTTCGACGCCGTCGTCCTGGTGACCCCCCAGGACGCGTTCGCGTCCGTGGACGTCAGGTCGCTGCGGCGGCCCGGCGGGCAGTTACTCGTAGTGGACGGCCGCCAGGAGTTCACGCACCTGCGTGACGCGGTGGACGTCGACTACCGCGGAGTGGGGTTGCATGACTGAGACGTCCGAGGACGTGGTCTGCGTGGTCGGTCTCGGGTACGTGGGGCTCCCGCTCGCGCTCGCGTTCGACGAGTCCGGCCTCGACGTTGTCGGGTACGACGTCGACGAGGCGAAGACGGCCGCACTCACTGACGGCACGGACCCGACCGGCGAAGTCGGGGACAGCAGGATCACGGCCTCGAACGCCTCGTTCACGCACGATCCGGCGGCAATCGGTCGCGCGGACTACGTGATCGTCACCGTTCCGACGCCGGTCGACGACATGCAGAACCCGAATCTGGAGTACGTCGAGGCGTCCGGCCGCACCATCGGCGAGTACATCACACCGGGGACGACTGTCGTCCTCGAGTCGACAGTGTACCCTGGGGCGACGAGGAAAGTCCTGGTGCCCGCCATCGAAGCCACCTCCGGGTACGCGGTCGACCAGGAGTTCGCTATCGGGTACTCCCCCGAACGCGTCTCACCGGGCGTCGACGGACGCGGGGTCGAGGACGTGAGCAAAATCGTCGGGGCCGGTCGCGAGACGGTCCGCGAGGACCTCGTGTCGCTGTACGGCCGAATCGTCGACGCCGAGATACACCCGGCGCCGGACATCGAGACCGCGGAGGCCGCGAAAGCCATCGAGAACGTCCAGCGGGACATCAACCTCGCGCTCATCAACGAACTCGCGATGGCCTGCGACCACATGGACCTCGACACCCACGACGTGCTCGAAGCGGCGGGGACCAAGTGGAACTTCGACGACACCTACAGCCCGGGGCTCGTCGGCGGGCACTGCATCCCCATCGACCCCCTGTACCTCGTCTACCGCTCGGAGAGCGACGGTTTCTCGCCGAAACTAATCCTGCAGGCCCGCGAGATCAACGAACACGTCCCCACGCACGCCGCGCGGCTCGCGTTGCGGGCGCTCAACGACACTGGGCGCGTGCTCGCAGAGAGCAGCCTGCTCCTCCTCGGACTCGCGTACAAACCCAACGTCGCGGACGTGGAGAACTCCGCGGTCGGCGGCGTCGTCAGCACGCTGCAGTCCTACGACGTGACGGTCGGCGGCTACGACCCGCACGCAGACGACGCGAGTATTCGACGGACCTTCGACGTCGACGTCCACGACTCGGCGGACTTCAGGGGGTACGACGGCGTCGTCCTGACGACTGCCCACGACGAGTTCCGGGACCCGGACCTCGCGGCGATGGCCGCGGACCTCGACGACGACCCGGTATTCGTCGACGTTCCCGGAATCGTCGACCAGCACCGAGCCGAAGCAAACGGATTCGTCTACGACAAGCTATGACCGCCAGACCAGTCACACGGACAGACCGCACGCGGGCCCTCGACGAGGTGGTCCTGTCGTGGACGTCGTAATCAGCATCCAGCACCCCGGACACGTCCACCTCTACCGGTACGTCGCTCGCGAACTCCAGTCGCGAGGCCACCGAGTCCACGTGTTCGCCCGCGACGAACCCATCATCCGGGCGTTACTGGACACGTACGGCCTGGAGTACGAGGCACTGGCGGGCCCCGGCCGTTCGCCGGGGCCGCGGGCAGTCGGCCAACTCGCCTACGAGTGGCGGCTGCTCCGACGCGTCGCGCCGCTGTCACCGGACGTCATGACCGCAGTCGGCGGCGTTTCCGTCGCCCACGTGTCAAAGCTCGTCGGCGCGAGGTGCGTCGTGTTCACCGACACCGAGCACGCGACGCTCACGAACGCGCTCGCGTTCCCGCTGGCCGACCGCATCTGTACGCCGCGGTACTACCGGGACGACCACGGTGCGAAACACCACCGCTACGACGGGTGTCACGAACTCGTCTACCTCCACCCCGACCGGTTCACACCCAACCCCTCGATACTCGACGAAGCGGCGGTCGACGCGGACGAACGGTACGTCGTGTTGCGGTCGGTGGCGTGGACCGCCGCCCACGACGCCAACAACGGCGGGTTCGACGACGTCGCGGAGGTCATCGAGCGCATCGAGAGCACCGGCGCGCGCGTCCTCCTCACTGCGGAGGGCGACGTCCCGCTGGGCTTCGCCGACCGCTGCGTGGACATCCGTCCGCACCAGATGCACGACCTGTTGTACTACGCCGACGCGTTCGTCGGAGAGGGCGCGACGATGGCCGTCGAGAGCGGCGTCCTGGGTACGCCTGCGGTGTACGTGAATACGCTCGAGACCGGGCTCACGGACGCACTCGCCGAAGAGTACGGCCTGCTCTTCCGCTGTCACGGCGACAGCCGCCAGGAGCGCGCCGTCGAGCGCACCGTCGAACTGCTGGAGCACGAAGCGGAATACGACTGGGAGCGCCGCCGCGTCGACCTCCTCGCGGACGTCGACGACCCCCTCGAGGCGGCAGTGAACGAGATCTGTGGCACGGCCTGAGATGCACGTACTCCAGATCGTCACGACCGCGTCGCCGTTCTTCGAACAGCAGGTGGAGGCGCTGGAAGCCCGCGGCGTCGACTGTACCACCGTCGAGGTTCCCGACGCCGACGGGACGCCAGCCACCCTCGACGCCTACCGGCAGTTCTACCAGCGCGTGCTCCGGGAGGGAATCGGTTCGTACGACCTCGTGCACGCGAACTACGGGCTCGTCGGACCGTTCGCGCTCGCACAGCCGACGCGCCCCGTCGTGCTCTCGCTGTGGGGCTCGGAGGTGCTCGGGGAGTCGAGACGACTGACGGCGGTGAGCACTGCGGCCGCGCGAGCCAGTGACGCCGTCGTGCTCCCGTCGGAACCGATTTCGCGAGCGTTCGACGTCCCTCACCGCGTGATTCCGTTCCCCGTGGACACTGAGACGTTCCGGCCGATTCCGCGGGCTGCGGCCCGCCAGCAGGTCGACTGGGAGCCGGACCCCCGGATCGTCCTGTTCCCGTACCACCCCGATAGGGGGGTGAAGAACTACCCGCGTGCGGAACGTATCGTCGCGGCGGTCGACGACCGCATCGAGGACCCGGTCGAACTGCGCTGGATCTGGGGCGTCCCCCACGACGAAGTGCCGCTGTACATGAACGCCAGCGACGCGGTCCTCGTGACCTCCGACCACGAGAGCGGCCCGATGGTCGTCAAGGAGGCCGCCGCCTGCAACGTGCCCGTCGTCTCCACGGACGTCGGATTCGCGTCCGCCGTGCTGGACGGCGTCGAACACTCCCACGTCTGCAGCGCGGACGAGGGCTTCGTGGACGCCCTCACCGACGTTCTGGCGGCGGGCGAGCGGTCGAACGGCACGTCGACGCTGGAACTTCCGGACAGCGAACGCACGGGCGAACGCCTCCACGACGTCTACCGGAGCGTCGTCGAAGCGTAACCCGCGTTGGACGTTCCGAAGCGTTCTCTCCGCGGATACTACCGACGACCGCTCGGGCGGAGGGCCGCGGATGAACCGTCCGCCACCGGAGCGGAGACAGACACCGATCGTCGCTGACCGGTGGGCGAGACGCCGGTGGGTTACAGGCGCGCCTCGATCCAGTCGAGAATCGCGTCGGTCTCGTGGTGCGGCGGGGTCGTGTCGCCGTCGAGTTCGAGTTGCGGCACGAACGAGAGGCCGAGGTCTGCGGCGGCCGCGGTCGTCTGCCGGACCGGACGTTCGTAGCTGTCGTCGTCGACGCGCGCGCTGACCTTTCCGTGGTTCCTGACGCCCGCCGCTTCCATTGCGTCAGTCAGGGCGTCCAGCGACGTCCAGTCGAGCGCCGACTGGTTGTCGAACACGTACTCGAAGAACGCCCAGTAGCTCTCGGGCTCGACGTCCCAGACGCCGAGTGCGACCTTGGAGACGAGGTCGTTCGACGGGTCCTCGAGGACGTACGATTCACTCGGGTCGTCGGGCTGGTGGGCGACGTCGCGGTACCGGACGTTCAGGTCGCCGGTCGCCACGAACTCGGTGCCGATGGCTTCGAAGTTCCCCTGGACGAACTCCTGCGTGTACGGGCACTTGAAGTTCCCGTAGACTGTCGCAGTCGGATTCCCGGGGTCAGTCCCCGTCACGCCGTACGTGTACTCGTCGACGCCCTGGGGGAGCGGCGGCCCGGTTCTCGGTTCGCCCGCGTCGTCGTCCGCGGCTTCGTCGTCGCCCCCGCTGATCGCGTCCGGCATCGCACAGGTCCCCGTGGAGTCGATGCCGCTGACGTCGACGTCACCGCCGCCGGCGACGACCTGTCCGGGGACGTCGATGGTCGCGTTGTCGACGGCGCAGTTCTGCGCTGTGTCGGTGAACACGAGGCCGTCGCGGTCGGTCCCAGTCTGGTGGACGCAGACGTCCTCGACCACGACGTCGTCGCGCCGGATCGAGGCCGCACCCCGGTAGGCGCCCCCGCCCGTGATGGCGACGTTCTCGATGGTGGTCGTCCCCGGGTCGTCGATACCGGTCGGTTCGTCGACGAACACTGCGAAGCTCGTGGAGTCGCCGCCGGAGCCGACAATCGCGTACGCTTCGCCGATGTAGATGCGGGAGTTCCGCAGGCGGAGGCGACCACCGGAGTACGCGTTGACGACGCCGCCGCCGCCCTGGCCGCTCTCCATGACGATCTCGCAGCCCGAAACCTCCACGGGGCCCGGGCCGTCGGCCACCCGGATGCCGCGGGAGTTGTCGTGCTCGGGGTGGGGTTCGTCGACCGCGACGGTCGCGTTGGTGACCGAGCTGCCGGGGCTGCCGAGGCGGATCTGGGCGATGTCGTTGTTCTTGTACACGCCCCCCTCGACGTGCACCGGCCCTTCGGAGTGCGAGGCGTAGAGGCCGTTGTTGCCGAAGCCCTCGACGTGGCAGTCGCGGAACGTCACCGTGCCCTTGGAGTCGACGTAGACGCCGACGGCCGTCTGGGGTTCACTGCCGTCGGGCATCCGGAGGTTCTCCACGTAGCCGTCGCCGTCTTCGTCCCAGATGGAGACGCCGAAGGCGGTGTTTTCGCCCTCGTGGGACCCCTTCTTGCGGACGTCCCGGACGACCAGGTCGTCGTAGGCGGAGAACCCGACTGTCGGGTGGTGTTCGTCGGCCGTGTTGTCGAGGACGAACCCCTCGAAGCGGAAGTCGCGCAGACTCGCACCGCCGATCCAGACGTCGACGTCGTAGTCGGGGCCGGGGACGAGTGTCGCGTTGTCGCCCACCACGGCGACGTTCGTCGCGCCCGTGAAATCGAGGTTGTTGGCGACGTAGCGACCCTCCGGGAACCGGATGAGCGTGTCGTCGTCGACGTGTTCTTCGACGACGTCGTCGACGGGGTCCTCGCCGGTGGGGTCGGCACCCTCCTCGACGACGTCCACGACTGTGTCGTAGTCCGACGCGAGCGTCGCCGCACCCGTTCCGACGAGCGACAGCGATCCGACCGCGACGCCAGTGCTCTTCAGGAGTGAGCGCCGTGACAGCGTGATTGGGTCTGGCACAGGGGAGACGTGGGAAGACGCAGAGATATAACTGACGGAAATACTACATGATACATTCTTTTCATGGGTCAGTTGTTCCACATGTTGGTGCTAGTTGGTTGTTCCCGGCGTTAAAGCCAGTCCAAGACCCCATGCAAAGAGAACATATTCAATTTATTACGTACCGGCGCGGCCGTAGAACAGCGGGTGCGTTCGAGACCCGAAACGCGCGCCGGTGGACGCACGTCAGACCGCCGCCACGACGGACCGCTACACCAGCCCCGGACCCAGTGCAAACCGGGATTAGACACTGTACAGCCGGCTCTTACACGACATATAATAAACCGGCCCCCGCCAGAATCCGAATGCGATGGGTTGGTTTGCGCGCAGACGCCTCGACCGCGTCGTAGCGGTACTCGGATTGCTCGCCGCTCTCGGCATCTTCCCGCTCCGGTTCGTCGTCTCGCACGTCTACGCGACGACGCTGCCACTCGTCCTCGGACTCGCGTCCATCCTGTACCTGCTCGCGACCAGGACCGACTCCGCGCTCGACTACCCGCTACCCACTGTCTCCACGACCACCGCACGGGCGCTCGAAGCACTCGCGTTCGGCGGCGTCGCCGCCCTGTTCGCGTACGGCGGCATCGTCGGACAGCGCACGATTCTGTTCTACGACGGCGCGGCCCTCGTCGGTTCGCTCCTGTTTCTCCAGATCCTGTTCGTCAGGGACACCGACCTGCGCCCGGGGGTCGTCCTCGCGGAAGTGCTCGCGCTCGCGTTCGCCGTCCGCTTCGTCGGCCTCTACTCGTACACGAGCTACATCGGCATCGACGTCTGGTCGCACATCGCCTACGTGGAGGGCATCAGAGTCCAGGACTCCCTCCGCGCGATGAACACGAAGTACGTCGCCTCCCCGTTCTACCACCTGCTCGTGGCCGTGACGGCAGACTTCACCGACCTCCCGAATCGCGAGGCGCTGTACCTGTCGGTCGGCGTCGTGGTGACCCTCGCGTCCGGACTGGTCTACTACGGCGCGCGCCGGTTCACCGAACCCCGGTGGGCGCTGTTCGCCACGGCGCTGTTCGCGATCAGCGCGCAAGTGATCCGCTGGGGCCTGCACGTCATCCCCACCAGCCTCGGGCTGGCGTTCTTCGTCGTCTTCATGACGTACCTCGCGCGCGTCCTCCAGGAGTACCGGACGCGCGACGTCGGCCTCCTGGTCGGCGCCATCGTCGCGGTCACTCTCACGCACCAGTTGTCGGCGTTCGTCACGCTGGTGGTGGTGACGCTGGCGTTTCTCACACAAGTGCTCGTCCAGAGCGACTGGATTGCACCCGAGGGGGAACCGGTGAATGTGACCGGCTTGCTCGCGTTCTCGGCCGGCTTCGTCACGCTGGACTGGAGCATCACGCCGTACTCCGGCGAGTCGTTCACGAGTGTGATGTTGCTCCGCCTGCGGAACACGCTGTTCCGATCGACCGAGATGCTGGACGTCTCGAGTTCGAAGAACGTCTCCTCGACCGCGGGCGCCGAGAGCGCGACCCTGCTGACGAAAGTCGTCGCGTACATCGACATCTTCGGCTTCCTCGCGTTCCTGTTCGTTGCTGGCCTTGGGGCGTACTACGTCCTCCAGTCCCACAACCGGACCCACGACCGCCTGTTCCAGGTCGCCACCATCGGCGTCATGTCCGTCGTCGTCCTCGCGCTCCCGATACTCGGCGTGAGTCTGTTCCTGCCCGGGCGCTGGTACGCGTTCATGTACGTGCCGATGGCGATCGTCGGCGCGCTCGGGCTTCGGTATCTCGTCTACCACCTGAATCCGCGGCTCGTCGCGGTCGGTCTCGTGGTGTTCGTGCTGGTGCTCCCGGGGACGATGCTCGTCTCGGGTGCTGCCACCATCGACAACCCCGTCTTCGATTCGAAGCAGCCGCGGTACGCGTTCACCGAGTCGGAGGTCGACGCCGTGGGAACCGTCGGCGACGTGACGACAGCCGAGACACCGCCCATCTACACGGACGCGCCGTACACGGCCATCTTCCAGCGGACGGACACCCACACGACTGCGACGATGCAGGTGCCGAGAGGTGGCCGCGCGGTGAACGAGCTGGTCCTGTACCGGACTTACCAGTCGGAGGGCGCGCCGCTGGTCGCAGACGAGAACAGGACGTCGCGACTGGAGCAGGTCTCCCGCGAACAGGTGTGTCCGTCCACCCGGAGTCACCTCTACACCACGGGAGACGTGTCGCTTTGTAGACTGGAGTCGTGACGAGGCCCCTCTGAGCGGTCGGCGTAACGGCCCGAATTCGGTTCTGTCGCTTCTCGGAGAACAAGTTTTCGATATAACTTTATAACTTGTAAAATCGTGGGGATTCCTGACAATCGGTAGACGGCGCTATCCTCCCCCGGACATACCTCCACCGGCTGACTATTTTACAACCTTAGTAATTAGGGAAAAAACTATTAAGACACATCTAATGGTGGTTAGCGTGTTCGACGCCACCACCCCTAGCGGACACTCTCACAGTCGTAGAAGCTATCTGAAAACTACCGGTGCGGCGCTCGCGGGACTCACGTTCGCGGGCACTGTTTCGGCCGAGACGTCCCAGTACGACACGGTCGTCGATATCGTGGACGCGGGTGCCGACCCCACCGGCGAGGAACCCATCGACGACGTGCTCGCCGAGTACAACGTGGACGACACCCGCATCGAGTTCCCAGACGGGCGTTACAAACTCAATAAACTCGGGCTTTACAAACGTCGTAACTTCGCGATGGTCGGGACGGGCGACGCCACGCTCGTCCCGGGGCCCGATTACGACCGCGACCTCTGGATCGGCGGCGGGTTCGTCAGAGACCTCCGTTTCGAGGGATTCGTCCTCGACCACTCAGCGGAGAACACGGACCCGCAGGTCGCCTTCGGCGGTTTCGACAACGTCGTCGTCCGCGACATCACCAAACGCGGCTACCACGACGGTGAGACGACGGCATTCGGGTTCTCGGCCTGGGACGAGAACGGTCACATCCTCGTCGAGAACCTCCGGATGGCCGACGGCAGCATCCCCCAGGACCCAGTCGGCATCTACGTCAACACGACCGGCACGGTGACGTTCCGCGACTGCCACGTCGAGGGCTTCGGCAACAACGGCCTCTACGCTTCGTCCTCTGACGGCCCGGTCCAGGTCGAGGGGGGCGTGTACAAGAACAACGACATCGCACAGATCCGCCTCGGCAGCCCCGGCAGTTACGTGAAGAACGCGAAGGTCGTCGTGGACGACGACCACATGGACCACGACAACTCCCGCGGCATCCGGGTGGCCGACGGTCACGGCCCCGTCGACATCGAGGGCTGCGAGATCGTCATGGAGAGCGGCCAGGGCGGCGGCGGCGTCGTCGGTGCGATGTCCGGCGGGAACTTCAACCTCAGCAACTCCCGCATCTACGTCAGCGAACAGTACACCAGCGTCGGTTCCAACGGGACCCGGGGCGCCGGCGCCATCCTCGTCGACGAACCCACCGAGATAACGGACCCGGGAACGAATACAATCCAGAACGTCGCCATCACGGGCGAAGCGAAGTATCGCTCCGCAATCTGTCTGCGCCGGGACAACAACGTCATCAAGGACGTCTGTATCCACCAGACCGGCGACTACCGGGACGGCGTCGTCGCCGAACGGGACGCATCGAGCAACCGCGCAGAGAACGTGAACATCAACGTGCCCGGCACCGAGATCGTCGACGACGACGGCGACATCTCTGTCTCCGGACTCACACTCGACGACGCCTGTGCGTTCCCGAGCGGTGTCACCGGGATGGAGACCACGTCCACCGACACGAACTCGCTCGCCGATGCCCCGTGGCCCAGCGGCTCCAGCAGGCTGACGTACGCGACGATGGGACACGACGACACGGTGACCGCTGACGTGTTCATGGGGTTCGAGGACAGCGAGGACGAAGAGGCGGCGCTGTTGGCGATGCCCCACCTCCTCCAGGAGTTCGTCGAGGCCGGCGAACTGAACGTTCGCTTCCGCCCCTACGGTCTCGAGAGCGAGCGCGGCGAGTTCCTCGCGGGCCTGCTCCAGGGCGTCTGGGACCACGAGTGGTCCGAGTTCTGGGACTTCTTCAGCTGGGCGTACGAGAACCACCACGCCTACGACCTCGACTCCTACGAGAGCGGCAGTGACTTCCTCACGGCGTTCGGCATCCGTAACTACGGCAAAATCACCGTGCGGGCCCTCGAGAACTACTACGCCGACACCCGGGCCGACACCGCAGACGTCGCCGCCGAGCACGGCATCCCGGAGGGGATCCCGTGTATCCTCCTCGACGGCGACATGACGTGGGTCGACCGCGACGACCCCCACGAGCGCGACGACCTCGATGCCTGGATTCGCGAGCGGCTGTAGTACAACCGGCAGCGGTCGTCGTCTCTCAGGAGCCGGCGACCCCGAACAGCCTGCGGCGGCGGCGACCGCCAGAACCGGGTTCGGTGTCGAGGCAGCCACGTTTTGTGTACGCGCCACGAACAGGGAGGCGTATGCGGTCTGCCCTCCCCGCCGTCACTGTCGCCGCCCTGCTCGTCCTCGCCGGCTGTAGCGGCGCCGACCCGATCCCAGATGGCCCCGACGAAACGACTGACTCCGTCGAAGCGTCGCCGTATCCGCCAGGCGTCAACGAGTCTGCCGTCGTGTCGACGAACACACTCCTGGCCGCCCACCAGGACCGGACGCGGCAGGCGGGCGCCGTCGTCGAGGTGACCCAGTCGGTGACGCTGCCAGATACCAACGGCACCGTGACACTCCAATCCCTGTCCACCGTCCGCAGCACGCCTGGGTTGACCAGGGTCCACCGCCAGCAGCAGTACGAGGTGTTCGGCGACGACGGCTCGGTGGTCACCAGATACCACGCGACGTACGCCAACGAGTCGGCCATCGTGACCCGAGCGGGCAGCGGGGAGAACGTCACGGTGACTACCGACCCCGCCGAGCACCGCAGCGAGTTCGTCGCCAAGCAGGTGACTCGCATCGACGTTCTCAGACAGACCCTGACTGGGCACGACTTCCAGGTCGTGGACACGGACCGCCGCGACGGACGGACGGTGACGACACTCGTCGCCCAGGAGACGGAGTTCACCGAGGACGGCAAGCGCGTGTTCGACGCCACCGTGGAAGTGGCGTCCAGCGGCCGCATTCGCTCGCTGTCGGTGACGCGGAACGACGACGCGAACACGGCGGCGTACAGGCGACAGATGGACGTCACGTGGTCGAACGCGACGGACGTCGACCCCCCGTCGTGGGCGCCGTGAATGCAGGACTCGGTGCGTTCGAGGCCCACGCGTCGTCCGTCCGGTCGGTCAGTACACGACGTACAACAGCAGGTAGACGACGATGCCGAGCGCGAACGACACGAGCCACAGCGCAGCCGCGACGCGGCCGACTCGAGCGTGGTTCGTCGCGGGGATCTCGCAGACATCCCGCGTCCCCGCGAGCAAGAGCGCGTAGTACACGAGCGGGATGCAGACGATTGCCAGCCCCATGTGGACGACCAGCACCGGGAGGTAGACGAACGAGTACACGACGTCCGGACCGGCGAAGTGCGTGGTCCCCTCCACGACGATGCGGTAGAGGTACAGCGCGAGGAACGTCGCGAACAGCACGGCTGACGTGCCCATCGCCGCCCGGTGTCTGGACACGTTCCCGTTTCGGATCGCGCGCACGCCCGCGAGAATTGTGACGATGGCGACGGCGCTCAGGACGGCGTTGACGGTCGGAATCGCGGCGAGGACGGCGTCTGGCGCTCGCGGCAGGAGCGACGCGGGAACGACCCCGCGGACGGCGGCGACCACGAGCGCGAGCGAGACGGCCGAGAGGACGGCCGTCAGCGACGTGACGTTGCGGCGAGCGAACCCGTCTGGCATACCCGTGGCTGGGGCGAAGAGCTACTTGAGACTTGTTCACCCGGTCCGTTGACTGACTCCACGGGGATGCGCCACGGGCAGCACTGCCGACGCCTAGATTGCGTCCTTCAGGCGGTCCAGCAGGTCCTCGGTGGCGTCGGTCTTGCTGTACAGCTGGACCGCGCCGCTCTGGTAGAACCCGAGGGTGAGGTCCCGGCCGTCGTGTACCAGCTTCGTCCCGAGGAAGTAGACGTTCGAGCCGTACTCGTCGAGCAGGCCGTCGACGTCCGCGTCGCCGTCCAGGCGGAGGAAGCAGTCGCCGTCCGTGTGCGCCATCGGGGAGAAGTTACGGATGCGCACGGACGTCGGCGTGGCGTCGAGGTCGCTGGCCTGCAGAGCACCGTGCAGCGACGGGACGTCGATAGTGTAGTCGCCGAACGTCGCGTCGATTTCGTCGAGGGCTCCGAGGTGCTGTTGGACCGAGCGAGCGTCTGCGCGACTCGCGAACACCTCCAGGAGGTCGTTCGCGAAGTCGATGCGGAACGGCACGAGTTCGGTGCGGTCGACTTCCTGCTCGGAGACGTCGCCGGTGCCCGCGTCGTACGCCTCGACCGTCGTCGGCGACGAGACGACGAGGTTCGCGGAGATGGCGTCCTGCTGGAAGGTGTCCGTGGCGAACCCAGCCGCGTCGCCGTCCGCGTATTCGGCGTTCTGTAGCGCGAGTGCGACGTCGTCGTAGGTCGTGTCCGTGAACTCGATGGTGGAGAGTGTGTCGACCAGCGGCGAGTCCGCTATCATACCACACCCGCCAGCGCCCGGCCTCAAGACGTTTTCCAAATGTTCGTCGCAGTGTCATGCCGAGCGCGGGGACGCAGCCTCGACGGGGTGAACGCCAGGACCCCTTGTGGCGTCGTGACCCACACTCGCAGGCAGGCGCCCAAATCGTAGGGGTTTTAATTGGTCGGTGGGTACGGTTGATTGCGAACGCACGTAGCGAGCGTGGGTAGCCAAGCTAGGCCAAAGGCGCAGCGTTGAGGGCGCTGTCCTGTAGAGGTTCGCCGGTTCAAATCCGGTCCCACGCATCGCACCGGGGTGTAATTCCCCAGACGCGATGCACGGTGATTCCCCTCCCGGGACATCACCCACGCACAATCCTTCCGAGAACCACACTCCGTAGCAGTAGTGCTGGCTGTGTGCAACCGGGACCCCGACTGGAGACTCGACACTGCCTAGTCGCGCTGCCGTCGAAGGATACGCGTCGCCGGCGAGCCGTCCGCGGACAAGGAGAAACAGCCGATTACTCGGTGTCGGGGGCTTCGATTGCGTCGTCGAGGCCGTGCTCGCGGGCGTTGTCGGCGACGTACGTGGTTACGTCGCGGTCGTCGTCGTTCTGGAGGCGCCGGTCGGGGCCGTCAGTCCGGCGTTCGGTGATCGTGTCGCGTCCGGTGAGGTCCACGAACAGGGACGCGTAATTGTTCTCAGTCGTCTGCGACATTGCCCTGGGTGGCGAACGAGGTGCCGAAGGAGGCGGTTGCGTCTGCGTCCGCGGGCGAGACCGAGAGGGAGATGCCGTCTTCGGTGTCGATGGAGAGTGTGAGGTCGTCGAGGCCGCAGGCGTACTCGCTGACGTGCTTGCCCGACTGGTGGATGCGCAGCGACTCGTCGAGCAGGTCGGCGTCCGAGAGAATGTCGACCTTGCGGTAGGCAGTGGACTGCGCGAGGTCGCAGGCGTCGGCGATCTCGTTGACGGTCAGCGAGCCCTCGCACGTAGCTTCGAGGATGTCGCGACAGTCGGCGTCGTCGACCGCGTCGAGCACGCCCTGGATGGCGTCGCTGTCGGTGAATTTCGTGGGTTCGTCTGCGGGCTTCGAGCGGAACGCGGCCGGCCGGTGACTCTGGCTCATACTACGAGGAATGCCCTCCGGGGGGAGGAGTGTACGACCCCTGTATCGCGGGGGGTTTAAGTACGAACGGACGGTTCCCGGTTTCTGGAGCCGCGCCAGCGGGGTTCGGTGGGCACGTACGTGCCGCCGAGAAGCGCACTGACTACCGAGACCGGAGGGACTGTCGCAGGCGCGCGCTGCCGCAGCGGCGCGGACCGTCGCGGCTGTGTGGGCTGTCGGAGCGGGACGGGCTGGCGCGGCTGCGGCCACCGCAGGCGTCAGCCGTCTTCCTCGAGAACGTCGCCGAGCAGTTTGCGCTGGGCCGCCGTGAGGTGTTCGGTGAGCGTGGACGCCGTGATTCCGAGTTCGTCTGCGACCTCGCCGGCGTTCGCGCCCCGCGGCTGTTCGAAGTACCCCATGTCGTAGGCAGTCTGGAGGACCTCGTACTGGCGGGCGGTGAGCTTCCCGCGGTTCACGAACACCGTGTCTCGGGACGTGCCGCCGGTCGGGGCGCGCACCATCCGCTGGATGTCGACCTCGTGGAAGCGCTCGCGGAACTCCGCGACGATGGCCTGGAGTTGCTCGAAGTCCCGCGCGTGGAAGACCACTTCGAGGTCGCCCGAGCGCGCGAAGAACCGGTCGATGGGCGTGTCGTACTCCCCGAGGCAGACGCACGGGCAGTCCGCGTCCGCGTCGTGGACGACGCGGTGGAGGTGGCGGTCCGCGTACTCGAAGACCGGGTCCTCGTAGTCCTCGGGAACGGCCTCGGCGTCGACGAGGAACTCCGTGACGCAGGTGGCGTCCGACGCGGCCGCGACGCTCGTGGAAACGTCGCTGATGACGGTGTTCGCGCGCTCGGAGAGCGACGCGACCGGACAGACCGGTGGCGCCGGGAACGCAACCGTCACGCGAATCCCGCCAGTCATCGTGTCGGCGTTGGCCGCGTCCGCACTTGAGCGTGCGGGTCCAAGCAAACCCCTGGCGTGTGTGCCGGCAGACGGCAGCGCCGAGTCGGCAGGACGACGCGGAGAAGCAGCCGAATGCGGACGACGAGGACGCCGTTGCCCGTCGGTGCGTCGTCTGTGGAGCGCGGCGTCAGCGGCCTCGAAGCCGGCATCCGATCGCGTTCAATCGTGGCGCGGCTCGCTGAGTTCGATGTGTCGGCCGCTGATGGAGTCCGTCCGGAGTTCGTACAGTTTGATGTCCAGTTCGGGTTTCGAATCGCCCCAGATCTCGAACAGCGGGCGCTTGGCGTCCCCGTACTGTTCGATGTGCTCGACTGTCATCGCGTCCCGGGGTACCTCGACCAGTTCGCCCGTGACTACGACGCTTCGGTACGTCGGTTCGGCCTCCTCGTAGACGACGAGTCGCGCGTCGGGGTTCGAGGAGAGGAACTTGCGTTTCTCGCTGTCGGGCGTGGAGACGAGTCGAAGGTAGAACGTTCGCTCGTCGGCGTCGTACCCGTAGGAGATGGGGATCGCGTACGGGTCGTCGTCGCGAGCGAGCGAGAGAACGCCAGTCTCGTGGCGGCCGAGGAGCGCGTCCGTCTCGGACTGCGACATCTCGGTCTGCTTCTCCAGGGCCATAGTGGATATCCCGTCCTTGTTCGGGAATATCTTTATACTTGCCCATCCGCGTTCGTCGGACTCCCTGAGAGGCCGAGAAGTGGAGACACAGGCGCCAGTGAGGGCGTTTGCGTTCTCGGTGTCGTCGTTACTGGTCGAGTGACTGGCTGGACGTCGAAAATGCGGCGGGTGTGAGTTCAGCCCCGCAGACGACGCATCCGTTCTCCAGGAGCGCGTCTTTCATCGCGGGATTGACCTCCATGGACTCACCGCAGTCCGGGCAGACGAAGGTGAACTCCTCACTGGCGGTCATCAACTGAGCGTATGCTCGCTCCCCGTAAATGAACCCCCCTGTTTCCAAATCTCTGGGAAGTCCTCACAGCCTGCCGGGTCGACGGGAGTGACCACCCGAGTTCGCCCGTGAGCGCGGAGACCCGAGACTCGCAGCGGCCGGACAGCGACCAGGCGACCGCGAACCACCCGGTGCAGGACCAGCGAACGGCACGCGGTCGGTGGCTTCCCGGGTTCGTGCGTCGCGAGTCGGGGTCGACCTGGCGTATCCGGCCGACAAGCGGGGTATTAAAATGTCGGCGCCTCCATACAGCAGCGTATGCCGAAGTATTCGACCGGTGGCGCCGGCAGTGGCGGCGGCGGCCAGACCTGCGAGCTCTGCGGGTCGGCGTCGGACTCGCTGCAGTCGGCGAACGTCGCGGGCGCGGAACTCACAGTCTGCCCGGACTGCGCGAGCAGCCACGACGAGACCCCGGACACCGAGCGGGAGACGGACCAGGAACGCAAGAAGCAGGCCGCGCAGAACACGGCCCGCGCACTCGACAAGGCGACCGGTGACTCCAGTCACTGGGAGGAGAACGGGACGGACTACGAGCGCGACCAGCTCCCGTACCTGGTCTCGGACTACGGGGAGCGCGTCGTCCGCGCCCGCCAGGACGCCGGCCTCCAGCGCGAGGAGCTCGCAACGGAACTCGACGTCGACGAGTCCGACCTGCTCGCCGTCGAGCAGGGCCGCGCCACGCAGGCGAGCGTCGGCGGATCGGTGGTCGCGGCGCTCGAGGACTTCCTCGACGTGCAACTCAGCGACGAGTAGCGGCGATTCGCTTTTCTACCGGGAGCGACTCCCGACGCGTATGGCAGACACACTGGCACCCAGTGACCCGTACACGACGTCGTTCGTCGCGACGGTGACGGGCGTCGACGGCGATGCGGTGACGCTCGACGAGACGTACTTCTACCCGAAGGGCGGCGGCCAGCCGGCCGACCGGGGCACGCTGGGCGGCGCGTCAGTCGAGCACGTCGAATCCACTGGCGGCGACGTCGTCCACCATCTCGCCGAGGCCCCGGACGTCGAGGCTGGCGACGAGGTGCGGGCGGAGGTGGACCCGCAGTTCCGGCGGTACTGCCGGCGCGCACACACCGCGAGTCACGTGCTGTACGGTGCGGGCCGGCGCGTCCTCGAGGACCTCGGGTACGGCGGGTTCGACATCTCCGAGGAGAAGGTGCGCGTGGACTTCGAGACGAGCACCGACATCGACGACGACGTGCTCGTGGAACTGGAGCGGTTGACGAACCGCGCGGTCTGGGACTCCCACGACGTCTCGTGGACGGAGATTCCAGCGGAGGACGCGCGCGAACGCGAGGACGTGGCGTTCAACACGAAGACCGAGGAGGGCGTGATGGCGGACGCGGATACCGTTCGCATCGTCACTGTCGAGGACTGGGACGTCGCGGCCTGCGGCGGCACCCACGTCGGGAACACCAGGGAAATCGGTCCCGTCTCGGTGCTCTCGCGGTCGAACCCCGGCGAGGGGTTGACGCGCGTGGAGTTCACGGTCGGGCCGTCGGCGGTCGAACACCGGGCCGACGTCCGGCGCGCGACGCTGGACGCCGCGGCTGCGCTCGGCGTTCCGGAGGACGAACTCGGGGCGGCCGTCCAGCGCCTGCAGGCCGACGCCGCGGACCTCGAAGCCGAACTCGAGGACCTCAAAAGCGAGGTGCTAGACTCGCGCGTCGCCGGCCTCGACGCCGTCCAGAAGGACGCGCGACCTGGCGGGTGGGAACGGTCGACGGCTTCGACGCGAACGCCGTCGGCGAGGCCGCGAAGGACGCCGTCGAGACGGACGGGGATGTGGTCGCTGTCGCGGGCGGCGACGGTGGCACGTACGTGGTGGTCGCTGCCGGCGACGACGCGCCCC